>DAOMOD010000075.1:2705-18953 GCA_035444205.1 Lysobacteraceae bacterium | reverse complement strand
CCGACTTGACCACCTGCGGCAGGAACATCTTGCCGGCGCCGAACAGGTCGCCGACCACGTTCATGCCCGCCATCAGCGGCCCTTCGATCACTTCCAGCGGCTTGTCCGCCGCAACACGCGCCTCTTCCGTGTCCTCCACCACGAACTGGTCGATGCCATGCACCAGCGCATACTCCAGCCGCTTCCCCACAGGCAGGTCCCGCCACGCGAGTTTTTCCCTGCTCCCCGCTCCCTGCTCCCCGCTCCCCCCGCGAAAGCGGTCGGCAATCTCGAGCAATCGCTCCGTTCCATCCGGCCTGCGGTTGAGAACGACATCCTCCACCCGCTCGCGCAGTTCGTCGTCAAGGTCGTCGACCAGCGGCAGGGCACCGGCATTGACGATGCCCATGTCCAACCCGGCGCCGATGGCGTGGTAAAGGAACACCGCGTGGATGGCTTCGCGCACGGTGTTGTTGCCGCGAAAGGCGAAACTGACGTTGCTGATGCCGCCCGACACGTGGCAGTGCGGCAGGGTGGCGCGGATGCGGCGGGTGGCCTCGATGAAGTCCACCGCGTAGTTGTCATGCTCGCTGATGCCGGTGGCGATGGCGAACACGTTGGGATCGAAGATGATGTCCTCGGGCGGGAATCCGACCTCTTCCACCAGCAGGCGGTAGGCACGCGTGCAGATTGCCACCTTGCGCCCGCAGGTGTCGGCCTGGCCCTGTTCGTCGAAGGCCATCACCACCACGGCGGCGCCGTAGCGCAGCACACGACGCGCCTGTGCCAGAAACGCATCCTCGCCTTCCTTCAGCGAGATCGAATTGACGATGCCCTTGCCCTGCAGGCACTTGAGGCCCGCCTCGATCACGCTCCACTTCGAGCTGTCGACCATGACCGGGATGCGCGCGATGTCGGGCTCGGCGGCAATCAGGTGGAGGAAACGGGTCATCGCCGCTTCGGAGTCGAGCATGCCCTCGTCCATGTTGACGTCGAGCACCTGGGCGCCGCTTTCGACCTGCTGGCGCGCGACCTCCACCGCCTCGTCGTAGCGGCCCTCGCTGATCAGCTTGCGGAATCGTGCCGAGCCGGTGACGTTGGTACGTTCGCCGATATTGACGAAATTGGTCTGCGGGCCGATGACGAAGGGTTCGAGACCGGCCAGACGCGTCTGGCGGGGCAGGGCACTCATGCGGTGGCGGCTCTTCCTGGCTCGGTCAGCGCGGCTGTCGCCACGACCGCCGGCTTCGCGTGCCCCCCGGACGTGGCTTCCCTGGCTTCTACCAAGGGTACGGCGCGCGGCGGCAAACCGGAGACCGCCTCGGCGATGGCGGCGATGTGTTCCGGTGTGGTGCCGCAGCAGCCGCCGACGATGTTGAGCAGACCCGCCTCGGCGAACTCGCGCAGGGTGGCTGCCATCTGCTCCGGTGTCTCGTCGTACTCGCCGAAGGCATTGGGCAGGCCGGCGTTGGGATGACAGCTTATGGGGCTGTCAGCGACATGAGAAAGTACATCAATATGCGCTCGCAAGTCCTTGGCGCCCAATGCACAATTCAGACCGACAGCGCTTGGACGGGCATGCCGGATCGAATACCAGAAGGCCTCGGCGGTCTGCCCCGACAGGGTGCGGCCGGACCGGTCGGTGATGGTGCCGGAGACCATCACCGGCAGCCTTGCGCCACGCGCCTCGAAGGCGTCCTCGATGGCGAACAGGGCGGCCTTGGCATTGAGCGTGTCGAACACGGTCTCGACCATGAGGATGTCGGCGCCGCCTTCGATCAGTCCCTCGGCGGCCTCGCGATAGGTCGCCACCAGGTCATCGAAATCCACCGCGCGGAAGCCCGGGTTGTTGACGTCGGGACTGATGCTGGCGGTGCGGCTGGTCGGTCCGAGCACGCCGACCACGAAGCGCGGACGCGTGGGTTCCCTGGATTCGGCGGCATCGCAGGCCTCGCGCGCCAGCCGTGCGCCTTCGCGGTTCAGCTCGCGCACCACGTGTTGCAGGCGGTAGTCGGCCTGCGACAGCGCGGTGGCATTGAAGGTGTTGGTTTCGACCAGGTCGGCGCCGGCTTCGAGATAGGCGGCGTGGATGTCGCGGATGATGTCCGGGCGGGTCAGGGTCAGCAGGTCGTTGTTGCCCTTGAGATCGCCACCGCAGCCGCAGTCCGGACCGTGCACGTGATCGGCTGGCTGGAACAGGCGATCGTAGCCTTCGGCAAAGCGTTCGCCGCGATAGTCCGCCTCGTCGAGGTGGTGCCGCTGGATCATCGTGCCCATGGCGCCGTCCAGCACCAGGATGCGCTGTTCGAGCGCATCACGCAGGAACTCTGCACGTTGCGGATGCAGCCAGGGCAGGACTTTCATGGCTTGCGCGCCAGCAGGGTGAGCACTTCGAAATGCGGGGGGCGGCGCTCGCGCGTGGCCAGACCGCATTCGATCACGGCCAGGCCGGCACGGGCGCACATGCGCTTCAGTTCGCCCTCTGCGAACCCCAGGTTGCGGTGGTCGTAGGGCGCCACCGCGGCCTGGTGGCGGTGCTTGGCCAGGGTGCAGGCCAGCAGACGGCCACCCGCGCGCAGTACACGCGCCACTTCCGCGAACACCGCCTGCGGGCGCTCCGCGTAGGTGAGCGCGTGGACCAGCAGCACCAGATCGAAGGAAGCATCGGGCAGGGCCAGGGCGTGCATGTCGCCCTCCAGTACGCGCACGTTGCGATGTCCGGCAAGTCGTGCCCGCGCGGCTTCGACCACGCGCGGACTGGTGTCGACACAGGTCAGCGTATGCGCGCGCGGCGCCAGGAGTTCCGCGGTCACGCCGTCGCCAGAGGCAAGGTCGAGCACGTCGCCCAGTTCCAGCAGTTGCACCGCTGCGCGGGCAAAGGCCTCCCATGTGCGTCCAGGCGAGTAATGGCGTTCCATGTCGCCGGCCACCGTATCCGGCCAGTTCTGCTCGCGGGCACGCGTGGCGAGAACCGCAGGCAGTCGCGCCGCATCGGCTTCCAGCAGGGCGTCGTCGGTGGCGGCACGCAAGGCCTGCCAGAGATCGCGGGTGGCGCCGGACAGGTCGCCGTTGATGCGGTAGTAGGCCGATACGCCGGCGCGGCGGTCGCGCACCAGGTCGGCTTCCTTGAGCTTGGCCAGGTGCGTGGATACCCGCGGCTGGGCAAGACCGGTGACCGAAGACAGTTCGGCCACGGTCAGTTCCTCCGCCTCGAGCAGCGCCAGCAGGCGCACCCGGGTGCCGTCGGAAAGCAGCTTGAGCAGGGCCGCGGTAGCGGACAGATCCATATGTATCGTTCTATCGCGATTCAAGGATGGATGGAAGTCTGGGGGTGTGGAGGGGTGGAGTCAAGGGTTCGGGGGCGCTTGGGTTATCGGCTGTCAGCTATCAGCTCCCGGACTTGTAGGTTGGGGTGAAGCGCAAGCGAACCCCAACATTCGCGTGCCGGCTCATGGAAGGACGTCAGGGTTCGCTTGCGCTCACCCCAACCTACGGGCTGTGACTCAGCTGTAGGAGCGGCGAAAGCCGCGAAACGCCAAACGGTACCAGCCCAGTCGCTCGAATGGCCTCGCCGGCAGCCGCCGTTCCGCCCCACCCGCTACAATGACCGGCTTGCCCCATGCCCGAGGAGCCCCGATGGACTTCCAGTTCACCGAAGAGCAGTTGATGATCCAGGACGTTGCCCGCCGCATCGCCCAGGAGAAGATCGCCCCGTCCGCGGAGCGCTTCGACCACAGCGGCGAGTTCCCGCTGGACAACATCAGGTTGCTGGGCGAGAACGGCCTGATGGGCATCGAGGTGCCGCATGAATACGGCGGTGCCGGACTCGACGCCATCGGCTACGTGCTGGCCATGTTCGAGATCGCCGCAGCCGACTGCGCCCACTCGACCATCATGTCGGTGAACAACACCTTGTACTGCAACGGTCTGCTCAAGAACGGCACCGAGGAACAGAAGAAGAAGTACGTGACGCCGATCGCCAGCGGCGAGGCCATCGGCGCCTATGCGCTGACCGAGCCGCAGTCGGGCTCGGATGCTTCGGCCATGCGTACCCGTGCGGTGCTGGCGGAAGATGGCAGCCACTATCTCGTCAACGGCAAGAAGAGCTGGATCACTTCGGGCCCGGTGGCCCGGTACGTGATGCTGTTCGCGGTCACCGATCCGTCGAAGGGTGCCAAGGGCATCAGCGCCTTCATCATCGACGCCGAGCGCGCGGGCTTCCACCGCGGCAAGACCGAGCCCAAGCTCGGCATCCGCGCTTCGGCCACCTGCGAGATCGAGTTCAGCGATTACCGCATTCCAGTCGAGGACCGCATCGGTCCGGAAGGCGAGGGCTTCAAGATCGCGCTGAGTGTGCTCGACGCCGGGCGTATCGGCATCGCCGCGCAGGCCGTCGGCCTCGCCCGTGCCGCCTACGAGGCTTCGGTGGCCTACGTGAAGGAACGCAAGAGTTTTGGACAGCCGATCGGCAGCTTCCAGATGATCCAGGCCAAGATCGCCGACATGAAATGCCGTCTCGATGCCGCCACGCTGCTCACCTTGCGTGCGGCCTGGGCCAAGCAGCAGGCGCACGCCAGCGGTGCGCGCTTTTCCACCGAGGCCTCGGTGGCCAAGCTGTATGCCTCCGAAGCGGCCATGTTCATTACTCACCAGGCAGTACAGATCCACGGCGGCATGGGCTACTCCAAGGAAATGCCACTGGAGCGCTACTTCCGCGATGCCAAGATCACCGAGATCTACGAGGGCACCAGCGAGATCCAGCGCCTGGTGATTGCCCGGAACGAGACAGGGGTGCGATAGAAGCGGGGAGCAGGGAGCAGGGAGCCGGGGAGAAGTGTCCGTAGGAGCCCACCGTGTGGGCGACCAGGGCATCGCTACGAAGCGAACAGGTGGTCGCCGCCGAGTCGCGCCACGGGGGTGTCAGGTCCTTTGTGTTTGAGGCGTTTGCTGCGCAGGGTTTCGCTGCCGTCAGGGCTGGGGCCATGAGCTTCTCCCCCACTCCCTGCTCCCCTTCCCCTGCTCCCCCATGTAGATTCCCCCCTGCCCCGACGGTATCCTTTGCACCCTTTTCACCTTTCCGTCGATCCAGGATCAATCCATGAGCGCGAACGCTGCGGTGGCCGGCCATCTGGCGACCCTCGATTCCGTATTGCTTGCCATCGGCAAGCGCGTCAGCGGTCCGCGTCACAAGGAGGCGGAAAGTTTCGCCCGGCTGTTCCTGCAGCGGGTGCCGGACGACGAACTGGCCGGGCGCAGTGCGGATGAATGGGCGGCGCTGATCTGCGACCTGCTGGGCTTCATGCGCCAGCGTCGTCCGGACAGTCCGAAGGTACGCGTGTTCAATCCGGAGATGGACGCGCACGGTTGGGAGTCGACCCATACGGTGGTGCAGATCGTCAACGACGACATGCCTTTCCTTGTCGATTCGGTCGGCATGGTTGTGGCCCAGTCCGACGCAGTGGTGCACAGCATCCACCATCCGGTGATGGTCGTGGAGCGCGACCCAGGGGGTCACCTGCTGGCCATCCACCAGGCCGGTTCCGACAAGGGCCGGCGCGAATCGCTGATCCACATGGAGATGGACCGCCAGGCCGAGCCGGCGGAACTGAGCGCACTGGCGCTCGGCATCGAGTCGGCTCTTGCCGACGTACGCTTGTGCGTCGTCGACTGGAAGCCCATGCGCGAGAAGATGCAGCGCATCGCCACCGAGTTGCCCGAGCGCGGATTGCCCATGGATGCAGAAGGCATCGCCGAGGCCAAGGCGTTTCTCGACTGGGTGGCGGACGATCATTTCACCTACCTTGGCTACCGCGAGTACGAGGTGACGCGCGTCGACGGCGAAGACATGCTGCGTGCCATCGAAGGCTCGGGACTCGGCATTCTGCGTTCGGAAGATCGCAGGTCGCCGCCGCGCAGCCTGAGCACGCTGGCGGCGCACGGCATGCAGCAGTCGGGCTCGGTCGATGCGTTGATCCTGACCAAGACCAATGCGCGCGCCACCGTGCACCGTCCCGGCTACATGGACTACATCGGCATTCTGCGTTTCGATGAAAGCGGCAGGGCGATCGGCGAACAGCGTTTCATCGGCCTCTACTCGTCGGCCGCCTACAACCGCCGGCCCTGGGAAATTCCCCTGGTACGCCAACGCTTCGCCGCGGTCATGCAGCGCTCCGGCCTTACCACCGACGGCCATGGCGGCAAGGCGTTGAAACACATCCTGGAGACCTTGCCGCGCGAGGAGCTGTTCCAGGCAACCACCAACGAGCTGTTCGACATCAGCGTCGGTATCCTCAACCTGCAGGAGCGCCAGCGCACGCGCCTGTTCGTACGCCAGGACCGCTACGGCCGCTTTTTCTCCTGTCTGGTCTTCATACCCCGCGACCGCTTCAATACGTCGGTGCGCATGCGTATCGAGGCCCTGTTCATGGAGGCGTTCCAGGGCGAGCGCCTGGATACCCAGGTACAGATCTCGGAATCGTCGCTGGCGCGGGTGCACGTGATCGTGCGTCCCGTCAGCGGCGCGCAGGTGCAGTACAACATGGCCGAGCTGGAGGCGCGCATCTCGCAGATCGTGCGCAACTGGCATGACGAACTGCGAGACCGCCTGGTGGAGCGCAACGGCGAGGATCGCGGGCTCAAGCTGGCCAACCGTTTCGGCAAGGCCCTGCCCGCCGGCTACGTCGAGCACGCCACACCGGAGATCGCGGCAGCGGACGTCGAATGCGCGGCTGCACTGCGCGATGGCGACGACATCCGAATCCTCCTGTACCGTCCGGCGCGCTCCGACGACGAGCTGGTGCGTATCAAGCTGTTCCGCTATGGCGGCATCATCCCGCTTTCGGATGCGTTGCCCCTGCTCGAAAGCATGGGCCTGCGCGTGGTCAGCGAACATCCATTCCAGATGGACGTGCACGGCGCGGCCATCTACATCCAGGAATTCGAAGTCGGGTCCGCTGCGGGCGGCGTGCTCGACCCGGACGCAGTGCGCGAACGTTTCGTCGCGGCATTCGAGCGCTTGTGGCGCGGCGAACTGGAGACCGACGGCTTCAACCGCCTGATCATCGAGGCCGGCCTGGACTGGCGCCAGGTATCGATGCTGCGCGCCTATTGCAAGTACCTGCTGCAGGCCAACGTGCCGTTCTCGCAGGCGTACATGGAGGAAACGCTTTGCAGCTATCCGACCCTGTCGCGGCTGCTGGTCGAGCTGTTCGAGGCCAAGTTCGATCCTTATCGGGAGGTTGCTGCCGATGAAGCCGGGGCGGTGGGCGCAGCCCTCGTCGAAGGCTATCGGCGCATTGCTCCTGCGGGCGTGATGGAGAAGTACGGAGCTGCCATCGACGCCGTCGCGGCCAGCCGCGGCGCCGATCGCCAGGCGCAGATCGAGGCAGCATGGCAGGCACTCGCCACCGTCCTCGACCGCGTCACCAGCCTGGACCAGGATCGCATCATCCGCAGTTTCAAGGCCTGCATCCGTGCCAGCCTGCGCACCAATTACTATCAGTTCGTAGATGGGCGGCCGCACGACTACATCAGTTTCAAGTTCGACCCGGCACTGCTGCCGGACCTGCCCAAGCCCAAACCCTTCCGCGAGATCTTCGTCTGCTCGCCCAGGGTCGAGGGCACCCACCTGCGCTTCGGCCCGGTGGCGCGCGGCGGCCTGCGCTGGTCGGACCGTCGCGAGGACTTCCGCACCGAGGTGCTGGGCCTGGTCAAGGCGCAGATGGTGAAGAACACCGTCATCGTGCCGGTTGGCGCCAAGGGCGGCTTCTTCGTCAAGCGACCGCCCGCAGGCGGCGACCGCGACCAGGTGCTGGCCGAGGGAGTGGCCTGCTACCGCATGTTCATCAACGGTCTGCTCGACATCACCGACAACCTGGTCGACGGCGCGGTGGTGCATCCCGAGCGCGTGGTACGCCACGACGCTGACGATCCCTACCTGGTGGTGGCTGCCGACAAGGGCACCGCGACCTTTTCCGACATCGCCAATGCGGTCAGTGCCGAATACGGCTTCTGGATGGGCGACGCCTTCGCCTCTGGCGGCTCGCAGGGCTACGATCACAAGGGCATGGGCATCACCGCCAAGGGTGCCTGGGAGTCGGTCAAGCGACACTTCCGGGCGCTTGGCGTCGACAGTCAGGGTGAGGACTTCACCTGTGTCGGCATCGGCGACATGTCCGGCGACGTGTTCGGCAACGGCATGCTTCTGTCGAAGCATATCCGCCTGATCGCCGCCTTCGACCATCGCCACATCTTCATCGATCCGGACCCGGATTCCGCCACCAGCTACGCCGAGCGCGAACGCATGTTCCGCCTGCCGCGATCAAGCTGGGAGGACTACGACAGGAACCTGATCTCGACAGGAGGCGGCATCTATCCGCGCAGCGCCAAGATCATCGATCTGTCGCCTGAAGCGCGCGCCGCGCTGGGCATCGAGGCGGAAGGCGCGATGACCCCGAACGAGGTGATGCGCGCCATCCTGCTGGCGCCGGTGGACCTGTTGTGGAACGGCGGTATCGGTACCTACGTGAAGGCCGCCAGCGAGACTCACGGCGATGTCGGCGATCGTGCCAACAATGCCATCCGCGTCGACGGCCGCGAGCTGCGTTGCCGCGTGGTGGGCGAGGGCGGCAACCTCGGTCTCACCCAGCAGGGCCGTATCGAGGCGGCCTTGGCGGGGGTGCTGCTCAACACCGACTTCATCGACAACTCCGCCGGCGTCGACACATCGGATCACGAGGTCAACATCAAGATCCTGCTGAACGACGCGGTGCAGCGCGGCGAGCTGGACATGGAGGCGCGCAACGCGCTGTTGGCCGCGATGACCGACGAGGTCGAGCGCCTGGTGCTGTGGGACAACTACCGGCAGAACCAGGCCATCAGCATGATGGAGCGCATGAGCGTGCCGCGCCTCGGCGCCAAGCAGCACTTCATCCGCGTGCTGGAGTCGCAGGGCCTGCTCGATCGCCAGCTCGAATACCTGCCCTCCGACGTCGAACTCACCGAGCGCAAGTCGCGCGGCATGGGGCTGACCCGACCGGAACTCAGCATCCTGCTGTCGTACTCCAAGATCGTCGCCTACCAACAGCTGCTGGATTCCGACGTGCCGGAAGATCCCTACCTCAGCAAGGAACTGGCGCGATATTTTCCGCAGCCGCTGCAAGTACGCTTTGCCGAGCACATGGAGCGCCATCGGCTGCGTCGCGAGATCATAGCCACCGCGGTGACCAACTCGCTGGTCAACCGCATGGGCGCCACCTTCATGCTGCGCATGCAGGAGGACACCGGTGAGTCGCCTGGGCAGGTGGCCAAGGCCTACACCGTGGCCCGCGAGGTCCTCGACGCGCGCGGACTGTGGGAAGACATCGACGCCCTGGACCTCAAGGTGTCGGATTCCGCCCAGATCGACGCCCTGCTGCAGATCTGGGCGCTGCTGCGCCACGCGACCCGCTGGCTGCTGAACCAGCCTGGGCAGCGCCTGGACATCGCCGGCTCGGTGGAGCGCTACGGCGCAGGAGTGGCCGAAGTCTGGAACTGCCTCGACGCGGTCGTCGCCGAACCCGACCGGATCGCCCTGCAGGCAGACCGCGAGCGTTGGTGTGCGGCTGGCTTCCCCGAAGCACTTGCCGGCAGGTTGGCCGGACTGCCGGCGCTGACCTCGGTACTCGACATCGTCGAGACCGCCACCGAAAAGGGCGTGCCGGTGCGGCAGACCGCGGAAATACATTTCGCGCTCGGCGAGGTGCTGCACCTGAAGTGGTTGATGGACCGCATCGAGGGCCTGGAAGTCGAAGGCCGTTGGCATGCCAACGCGCGCGGCTCGCTGCGCGACGAACTGCTGGCCCAGCAACGCGCACTGACCGGGCACTTGTTGCGGGATGGCAGTTGCGCCGACCCGCGCGAATGCGTGGAGGAGTGGGCGAATCAGGACGATCCCGCCCTGCGCTTTACCCTGGCCATGTTCGCCGACATGCGCAGTCAGGTTCGCATGGACTACGCCACGGTGCTGGTCGCTGTGCGCCGTCTTGCGCAGTTGGTGCAATCGGTGGGGAGAGTCTGAGTACCGCTCTCTTCTCTCAGAATCCTACCTGGTAGAACGAGTGATCGCCGATCACGCGCACCGGTTCGCCCTTGGCCCAGTAAGGACTTGCCAGCGCCTGGGCCACGAAATGATCGGCATCCGGCACCACGTATTCACGGTGCTCGGGACTCTGCTGCCAGTTGGCCATGGCTTCCAGCGCCACGTTCCAGGAACGCTCCCAGGCCCTCAGGTTCTTGAGCCTGTAGTTGTCGCTGACCAGGGTCGGCGCGAACTGGCGTGGCTTGAGCAGCACCTCGCACAGCGAATCGCCCCAGCGGCCGCTGTCGAGGCGGCGCAAGGCGACTTCGGCGACGGCCTGCTGACCGAGCACGGACTGGTTCCTGGCCTCCAGGTAAATGGTGGTGGCCAGGCACAACTGGTCGTCTGCCGGCTGAGGCAGCACAGACGCCAGCCAGAGGATCCATCCTAGTTTCATGGGTCGTACCTCCTCGGTTACGTTGGCCGGTCGGCGCTTTTTTCCTCCCGCGTAGGCGCGCGCGCCGGATCATTCCGGTGCCCTGGCCAAAACGGCGGGGGAAAAACACCCTGGGTCGGGGGCGGACCCCTGACCTTGGATGCGGCGCCGATCCGCCCCTCTTGGCTTCGGATCGGTGGCCGCAGAGCGCCCTCTCGGCGCCTGCAGGCCTCCCCCGGACAACGGCGCGGCTCCTCCGCGTCGCGTCCCCCGGGGAACGCTTCTGGGGCGATACCCGCTGGGCGGGGCCCCTGTCATCGGCGCATGCGCACGATGACCTGAATCTCGATGTCAATCGCGGCCCAGCGGTGAACCCGGACCTGCGATGGCGCGTAATTTACCCGATTTGGGTTAGAGCAGTCACTCAGGGTCCGACGAACGGTCATTTGTCGCCCCTGCTGCGTGCGATCCGATCCGTCCCAATGGCTGTTCCTTTGACCAGCCATCCGGGCTACGCTATCGCGCTTTTTCCCGCCAAGCGCCCGCCTTCGATGTCGCTGACCAAACCCCGCACCATGCCCGGTGTGCTGGAGCTGCTGCCGCCCGAGCAGATTGCCTTCCAGGACATGCTGGACTCCATTCGCCGCAACTTCGAGCGTTACGGCTTCCTGCCGGTGGAGACGCCGGTGATGGAGTTCAGCGAGATCCTGCTGACCAAGAGCGGCGGCGAGACCGAGCGCCAGGTCTATTTCGTGCAGTCGACCGGCGCGCTGGGGAAGGACAAGGCGCCGGAGCTGGCGCTGCGCTTCGACCTGACCGTGCCGCTGGCGCGTTATGTGGCCGAGCACGAGGGACAGCTCACCTTTCCCTTCCGCCGCTACCAGATCCAGCGCGTGTACCGCGGCGAGCGCGCCCAGCGCGGGCGTTTTCGTGAGTTCTACCAGTGCGATATCGACGTCATCGGCAAGGATGCGCTGTCGGTGCGCTTCGACGCCGAGATGCCGGCGGTGATCCACGCGGTGTTCGAGGAACTGGCCATCGGGCCGTTCACCATCGGCCTCAACAGCCGCAAGATCATGCGTGGCTTCTTCGCTTCGCTCGGCATCGGCGACGGCGAGCAGCAGACCCTGGTGTTGCGCGAGGTGGACAAGCTGGACAAGCGTGGTGCCGAGGCGGTTCGTGCGACGCTGTCCGGCGAAGGCTTCGGGCTGTCCGCGGCGACCGTGCAGCGCATCCTCGATTTCGTGTCGGTGAAGACCGCGAGTCACGACGAGGCCATGGCGCGCCTGGCCGAGCTGCCGACCGACGAGGCGCAGTTGGCCGAAGGCGTGGCGGACATGCGCGAGGTGCTGGCCAGGGTGCGCGACTTCGGCGTGCCGGAGCACCGCTACGCGCTCAACTTCTCCATCGCCCGCGGCCTCGACTACTACACCGGCACCGTGTACGAGACCACCCTCGACGAGCACCCCGACATCGGCAGCATCTGTTCGGGTGGCCGCTACGACAACCTGGCCGGGCACTACACCCGCTCGCACCTGCCCGGTGTCGGCATCTCCATCGGCCTCACCCGGTTGTTCTGGCAGTTGCGCGAGGCCGGCCTGATCCGTGCTGCGCAAAGTACGGTGCAGGCGCTGGTCAGCCTGATGGACGAGGCACACCTGTCCGAGTACCTGGCGCTGGCCAGCCAGCTTCGCGCCGGCGGCATCAACACCGAAGTGCAGCTGGATCCGCGCAAGCTGGCCAAGCAGTTCCATTACGCCGACAGGGCCGGAATCCGCTTCGTGGTGGTGCTGGGGCCCGACGAGATGGCGGCGGGACAGGTGACGGTGAAGGATCTGCGCAAGGGCGACCAGTTCCAGGTGGCGCGCACCGAACTGGTGCAGGCGCTCAAGGTGGAGATTGAGCAGGCGCGCGTGCTGGAGGGTCGCTAGATGCGTGTCATGCTCGATGGCCGCTCGTTGACCCGCAAGCAGGTGATCGACCTGGCGCGCGGTGGCGCCAGCATCGCGCTCGATGCCGCACAGCTTGTGGTGGTGCAGCGCGCCGCCGATTTTCTCGCTGCCCAGGTCGAGGCGGGCGAGCCGATCTACGGGGTGACCACCGGCTTCGGCAGCAACGCCGACCGCCTGCTCGGACGTCGCCACATACGCGCCGCGCTCGATCCCACCATCTCCGAGGGTCGGCCGGCGCCGGCGGAGGAACTGCAACGCAACCTGATCGTCAGTCACGCCGTCTGCGTGGGCGAACCGCTGGCCGAAGACCTGGTGCGGGCGATGATGGCGATCCGCATCAACACGCTGATGCGTGGGCATTCCGGCATCCGCGCGGCCACCCTGACGCGCTTCGCCGACATCTTCAACGCCGGCCTGGTACCGGTGGTGCCGGCCAAGGGCTCGGTGGGCGCCAGCGGCGATCTGGCGCCCTTGTCGCATCTGGCACTGCTGCTGCTGGGCGAGGGCGAGGCGTTCCTGCAAGGGCAGCGCCTGCCCGGCGCGCAGGCGTTGGCGGCGGTGGGGTTGGCGCCGATGGAGCTTGGCGTGAAGGAGGGTCTGGCGCTGAACAACGGCACCACGCAGATGCTGGCGTCCGGGTGCCTGGCCATCGCCGACCTGGAGGACCTGCTCGATGCCGCGGATCTCGCCGCGGCACTCACCATCGAAGCCTTCGCCGGCCGACGCTCGGCGTTCGATGCGCGGGTTCATGCGCTGCGGCCGCATCCCGGCCAGCAGACCACGGCGGCGAACCTGCGCCGCATGCTGGCGGGCTCGACCCTGGCCGACATCGACTACCACCGCGTGCCGCGGTTCGCCTCGTGGACGCCGGAAGCGTGGTGGACGCCCGAGCTGCAGGCGCTCACCTTCGACATCCGTTGGGGCTGGGTGCGCCCGGCCGAGCGCGAGGGGCGCGAGGCGTTCTACGAGCGCCACCTGCCGTTCCGCGGTGGCAAGAAGCACCAGCCGCAGGACAGCTATTCGCTGCGCTGTGTGCCGCAGGTGCATGGCGCCGTGCGCGATGCCTGTCGACGGGCGGCCGAGGCCATCGACATCGAGCTCAACGCCGTCACCGACAATCCGATCATCTTTCCCGAGGCCGAGGGCGTCGACGCGCAGGTGATCTCGGCCGGCAATTTCCATGGCATGCCGCTGGCGCTGGCGATGGCCCAGTTGAAGTCGGCAATTCCGGTGCTGGCGTCGATCTCCGAGCGGCGCCTGAACAAACTGGTGGACCCGGCGACTTCGGATGGCCTGCCACCCTTCCTGGTCGGCAATGAAGACGCCACCGATTCCGGCCTGATGATCGTGCAATACACGGCTGCCGCCCTGGTCAACGACCTGGCCAGCCGTGCCCATCCGGCCAGCGTGTTCTCGATCCCCACCAGCGCCAACGCCGAGGACCACGTGTCGATGGGCACCAACGAGGCGCGCCATGTACTGGAAATGCTCGGCGACCTGCGGACGGTGCTGGCGCTGGAGCTTTTCACCGCCTGCCAGGGCATCGAACTGCGCCAGGCCATGATCAACGCGGCGCGCGCCGCCGGCCAGGCCGGTCCGACGCAGCTGGCTGCCAAGGTCGACGGCGCTCCGGAGCCGGGCACTGCGCTCAGGCCTGCGTTCGAGGCCGATGTGGCGCGGCTTGCCGAAGACCTGGCCGCATTGCCCGAGATCGGACCCGGCCCGGTTGCGGCGGCAGTGTTGAAGTCGCTACGCCGGGCCGGCGTCGCGTTCCTTGAGCGCGACCGTGCGCTGGATCTGGACATTCGCACGGTGTGTGCGTGGATGGCACGCGGCGAGCCGCTCGGGATCCTCTGAATCCGGCGCGCTACGGGAAGCGGCCTGGTTCATGGTTCGCCACGTGGTCGGTTTGCGTTGTGCGGGCATGAATGATGCGTTAGCATCATATGCATGCGCACCACTCTGGACATCGACGATGACGTGCTGGCAGCCGCCAAGGCCTTGGCGCGGCGCGAGCGGAAATCGGCAGGTGCGGTCCTGTCCGAACTGGCGCGTCGCGGACTGCACGCCTCGACGGCTGTAAGGGCGACACAGGTTGCCGAAACCAGGCCGTTCTACGGCTTCGATCCGTTGCCGGCGCGCGGCGTCGTGGTCACGGATGCGCTGATCGACCGTCTGCGCGAAGACGCAGGCGATTGATGCGTGCGCTCCTCGATATCAATGTCCTGATCGCCTTGCTCGATGAGGCGCACGTCCATCACCAGCGTGCGCGTGCCTGGCTGCACTCGAATATCGACCAAGGCTGGGCGTCGTGCCCGATCACCCAGAACGGGTGCGTGCGAATCATGAGCCAGCCGGCATATCCGAAGCCGGTCCCGCCGAGCGAGGTGATGGCGCGGCTGCGCGCCGCGGTCGATACAGAGCATCACAGATTCTGGCCGGACGACTTCAGCCTGCTGGATACCCGCCTGGTCGACGCCAGGCGTATCCATGGGCCGCGCCAGTTGACGGACATCTATCTGCTGGCACTTGCCGTAAGGCATCAAGGGCGCTTCGTCTCCTTCGATGGCGGCATCGCCATCAGCGCGGTCGCGGCTGCAGAGCCGCGCCATCTGGTCGCGTTGTAGTCGGAACCCTGGTGGGTCGACGTCCTCAGCGGTTCGCCATCTGGTCGCCGCCCACATCGCTGTCGGTGACCGCCGGTCGCGCCAGCACCGCCTCGCGGTGGGCGATGTAGGCGGTGGCGGCGAAGATGATGCCGGCGCCCATGATGGTCCAGCGGTCGACGGTTTCGCCGAACAGGATCCAGGCCACCATGGCCACTACGGGAAGCTGGAGGAAGTTGTACGGCGTGAGCGCCGAGGCGTCGCCCAGCTTGTAGGCGCCGGTCATGGCCAGGTGCCCGGTGGTGCCGAGAAATCCGGTCAGTAGCAGCCACACCCACACCGTGGGCGAGGGCCAGGTCCACACGAACAGCGCCGGCAACAGCGACATCGGTGTCATGATCAGCACCATCCAGATGACGATGGCGCCGGTCGGCTCGGTGCGCGACAGGAACTTGATGCTGATGGCGGCACTGGCAGCCAGCGCCGCGGAAAGGAGCGCGATCAGCGCGGCATCGGACATCTCCACCGCGCCAGGGCGGACGATGATCAGCGCGCCGACGAAGCCGATGGCGACCGCGGTCCAGCGGCGCAGGCGCACCACCTCGCGCAGGATGATGACGGCCAGGATGGTGACGAACAGCGGCGTGGTGTAGGACAGCGCCACCGCCTGCGCCAGCGGCAGGTGCACCAGCGCCCAGAAGCCGCAGAGCATGGCGGAGAGACCGATGATGCAACGTACGAAGTAAAGACCCAGACGGTTGGTGCGCAGGCTGAAGGTACTGCCGTACAGCAGTGGCAGCGCGAACAGCAGGCCGAAGAAGTTGCGGAAGAACGCGATGGCGAAGGGATGCAGTTCGTCTGCGGCGAGGCGGATGGTGATCGCCATCAGGGCAAACAGGATGGCGCTCGCCGTCATCAGCAGCGCGCCGCGCACGCCGTCGGGCAGGCGTTTGTTGGCCTCAGTGGACATGGATTGCCCGCAGCGGCGTACTGGTCGCCCTGCGCCTCAGTTCCATGACGCGCCCACGATTCGGGGCTCCGGCTCCAGGACGACGCCGAATCGTGCGTGCACTTCGTCGCGCACCTCCCGCGCCAGCGCCAGCAACTCGGCTCCGCTGGCGCCACCGTGGTTGACCAGCACCAGGGCATGGTGATCGGACACGCCGGCGTCGCCACGACGCAGTCCCTTGAGTCCGGCGGCCTCGATCAGGGCGGCGG
>DAOMOD010000075.1:0-2695 GCA_035444205.1 Lysobacteraceae bacterium | reverse complement strand
CGAAAAGCACGGCAGGCCGGGGATACGTTCGACCAGCGAGTCGGCGACACCGGCATCCACGATCGGATTCTTGAAGAAGCTGCCGGCGTTGCCGATGCGGGCCGGGTCCGGCAGCTTGCTGCGACGCAGGCGGCGCACGGCTTCGGCTACCTGTATCGAGGTGGGATCGGTGGCACCCATGGCATCCAGCATGGTGCGGATGCCCGGGTAGTCCAGGCGCAGATCGGGGGTGCGTGACAGGCGCAAGGTCAGCGAAAGTATGATCCAGCGGTCCGGCGCCTCGTCACGGAATCGACTGCCACGGTAGCGAAAGCGGCATTCGCCCGCAGTCATGGTGACGACACGGCCGGCATCACGATCGAACGCTTCCAGGCTGTGGAACAGCGTGTCCAGCTCGCGCCCGTAGGCACCAATGTTCTGCACCGGTGCGGCGCCAGCGCTGCCCGGAATCAAAGCCAGATTCTCCATTCCAAGGAGGCCGCGTTGCAGAGTCCAGTCGACCAGTGCGTCCCAGTTCTCTCCCGCAGCGGCGCGCACCAGGACGTTGTCGCCGTCCCGCCCGACGACGCCGATGCCGTGCAGCTCGGGCTTGAACACCACGGCCCCGGGATCGCCGGCGAATAGTACATTGCTGCCTTCGCCGAGAAGCAGCACGGGCCGGTCGCGCATGTGCGCATGGGCGAGAAGTTCGGGCAACGCTTCGCTGCGCCGCAGGCGTGCCAGCAGTGGCGCGCGCGCGGATGCGCGGAACGTATTGGCGGCGCTCAGGTCGGCGTCGGCTTCGAGCAGGAAGCCGGGTTCGCTCACGCCGGCCGCTCCTTGCCGCGCAGCGCCTCCACGCATTCCGCGATCAGCGCCGGTCCTCGATAGATCATGCCGGTGTAGAACTGCACCAGGCTGGCCCCGGCCTCGAGCTTGGCATGCGCGTCGGCGCCTGACAGGATGCCGCCGACGCCGATGAGCGGAATACGCCCACCAAGGCGTGTGGCCATTCCGCTCAATACCGCCGTGGATGGCGCCATCACCGGCGCCCCGGAGAGCCCACCCGCTTCCCCGGCATGTCGATGCCCGCTGACGCTGCTGCGGTCAACGGTGGTATTGGTGCAGATCAAGCCGTCCACCGCGGCGGCGAGCAACACTTCGGCGATCGCGTCCATCTCGGCTTCGCCCAGATCCGGTGCGATCTTGAGCAGCATGGGCTTGCGCGCGCCATGCTGTCCCGCGAGCTGTTCCTGGCGTTCGCGCAGGCGGCCGACAAAGGCGCGCAGGGCCTCCTCTTCCTGCAGATCGCGCAGCCCCTGGGTATTGGGCGAGGAGATGTTGACTGTGACGTAGCTGGCCTGCGGATAGACCCGTTCAAGGCAGTACAGGTAGTCCTCGGCGGCTCGTTCGTTGGGCGTGTCCTTGTTCCTGCCGATATTGATTCCGAGTACGCCACGGAAACCGGCGCGCCCCACGTTGCGCAGCAGCGCATCCACGCCCTCGTTGTTGAAGCCGAGCCTGTTGATCACGGCCTGGTGTTCGGGCAGGCGGAACATGCGAGGTTTCGGGTTACCGGGCTGCGGACGCGGAGTCACCGTGCCCACTTCGATGTAGCCGAAGCCAAGCGCCGACAGTGCCTCGATATGCGCGCCGTTCTTGTCTAGACCGGCCGCAAGACCCACCGGATTGGGGAAACGGATGCCGAACACCTCGACCGGCAGCAACGGAGTGCGCCTGGCCAGCAGCGGGTTGAGCCCAAGCCGCCATGCGGTCTCGATGGCCCGGAGCCCGAGATCGTGGGCGCGCTCCGGATCGAGGGCGAACAGAAAGGGCTTGGCCAGGTTGTACACGGGCGGGAAGGGAAGATGACGGCGGCGCATGGTACCGCTTCCGACACGTCCCATGGTGGGCATGGATGTGGCGGAATGCTTCAGCGGCAGGGATCCCGACCGGTGGCGCGCTGGTAGACGCTGTAGCGTTCATCGTGCTGCGATCCGGTGCGGCGTGACGCACCGCGATCGTAGATGGCGCGGCAGGCAGATTCGCGCGGCACTTCCGTCGCGTGTACCGGCACGAACACGGGAATCGTCACCGGGGTGTCCCCTACCCAGATGTACGGCTGACGCACGGCGAGCTGGGCAGGGCAGCCATCGTGCCGATAGAAGCGGGTGCCGTCGGCGGTAGCGCAAAGGTAGGAGATGGGAGGCGGATCGGCCTGTCGCGGTGTGATCGGGGGCTCGGCGATGTCTTCCTCGGGCGGGACGAACAGTGGCAGCAACGGGGAAGGACGCACATCATCGGCCCGAATCGGAATGGTGACTTCCGCATTGTCCGGCGGACAGGGCGTCTGCTGATAGCTGACCTCGCCATCGGCATCGACACAGCGGTGGATCAGCGGTGCCGCGCTGGCGAACATCGGTGCGACGAGCAGGAAGGCGGCAAGCCGGAACATCGGCGAAGCATAGCGCGCGGCCCATGGCGTGGCCCTGAACGACAAAGGGCCCGGCAGTGCCGGGCCCTCGAATCATCGGTTGGTCGGGGTGAGAGGATTCGAACCTCCGACTTCTACCTCCCGAAGGTAGCGCTCTACCAAGCTGAGCTACACCCCGACAGCAAGCCGCGCATGATAGCGGTGGGCGTGGGAGATGGCAATTGGCAGGAGCAGGGAGCAGGGAGCAGGGAGCAGGGAGCAGGGAGCAGGGAGCAGGGAGCA
>DAOMOD010000074.1:0-18972 GCA_035444205.1 Lysobacteraceae bacterium | reverse complement strand
CCAACAGCTTCCACATGGTGGTGGCGCGCTGGCAGCGCGGCCGCCTGCACGTCATCGACCGCCTGCGCGACAGCGTGCGCCTGGGTGCCGGCCTCAACGCCGATGGCAGTCTCAAGGCCGATGCGCGGGAGCGCGCGCTGCGCTGCCTGGCGCGCTTCGGCCAGCGTCTGCGCGGCCTGGAATCGCGCCACGTACGCGCGGTGGCCACCAACACGGTGCGCCAACTGCGCGCACCGCAGGCCTTTCTGATCACCGCCGAGACCGCCCTCGGGCTCCCCATCGGCGTGGCGTCGGGACGCGAGGAGGCGCGGCTCATCTACCTCGGTGTCGCCCGTGACCTGCCGGCCAATGGCGAGCGGCGTCTGGTGGTCGACATTGGCGGCGGATCCACCGAGTTCATCATCGGCAGCGGCCTGGTCGCCGATGCCACCGAGAGCGTGCAGATGGGCTGTATCGCCACCACCCGGCGCTTCTTCGCCGACGGACGCCTTGGCGTCGATCGCTGGAACGAGGTACAGACCGCACTCAGCCTGGTGCTGCAGCAGTTCGCCGCCGACTATCGCAGGCGCGGCTGGGACGTGGCGATCGGTTCGTCCGGCACCATCAAGTCCATCGGTGCCACGATTGCCGCCGCCAAGCCGGGCGCGCGCGGCATCTCCCGCGACGGCCTCGACCGGCTCGTCGCGACGCTGCTCGGCTTCGCGCGCATCGCCGACATCCGCATCGAGGGGCTGAACGGCGACCGCCTGCCCGTGATCGCCGGCGGTATCGCCATTTTGCAAGCTGCATTTCGCGCACTCGATCTCGATCGCATGCAGGTCAGCCAGAACGCCATGCGCGAAGGCGTGCTGTTCGACCTGCTCGGTCGCGTCCAGCAGCGCGACCCGCGCGCTTCCAGCGTCGAAGCCATGGCCGAGCGCTACGGCGGCGACCTCGCCCAGTCCGAGCGCGTTCGCGCCACCGCCTCGGCGCTGCTGGCGCAGGTGGCGGCGGACTGGTCACTGGAGGCCGAGCATGCCGAGTGGCTGGACTGGGCCTGCCGCCTGCACGAGATCGGCCTGGCCATCGCTCACAGCCAGCACCACGTGCATGGCGCCTACCTGATCGAGCATTCCGACCTGCCCGGCTTCGGCCGCGAAGAACAGCAGGCGGTCGCGCTGCTGGTACGCGCCCACCGCCGCGCCATCCCGGTGACACAGTTCGGCGCCCTGCCCGAGCGACTGGCGGGTGCGGCGCGCCGCCTCACCGTGCTGCTGCGCCTGGCGGCCCTGCTGCACCGGTCGAGAACCGACGAACCGTTACCCGAGATCACGCTGGACACGGACGGCGACCGGCTGCGCCTGCACCTCCCCGCCGACTGGCTCGAAGGCCGCAGCCTGACCCGCGCCGACCTGGAACTGGAATGCGACTACCTGAAGGCGATGGGAATCGAACTGGAAGTGGTGCCGGTCGGCGGTGGCATCGCATCCGGGTGACAGGGGCGTGACATGGATGCGACGGGGCGGTCGCGCACGGGTGCGCTCCTACAGAGGACACGCGTAGGGCGGCATCAACATGCCGCCGTTCCTTTGGGCCGTGCGGTCGATGTCGGCACGGTGGTGCCGACCTACGGCTGCAGTGGTAGGAGCCCACCTCGTGGGCGACACGGGCGTACTTCGAGGGACGCCCTTGCAGAAGGATGTCCGAAAAGGATTCAAGGGACGCAACGGAAAAGTGCTCTTCTTTGCGACCTTCGCGTCCTTTGCGGACCGAAGTCTTTTCCCGAGTCCCGATCCCGACTCACCGCCCACCCCGCTTCGGCTCGTAGTCCACGCGCCGGCATGCTTTCGGCTCGCTGCGCCAGACTTCCGGGTCCCAGTACGCACCCTGCGGTCCGCGAAAGCGCTGATCCACGTTGAAGCGTGCGGCCAGGTCGTAGGTACGGTCGGGTTCCACCGTGATCTCCATCACCTTGCTGTATCCGCGCTGCGCCGACGAAACGCGCAGCCTTGGGTCGCTGATCAGCTCGACCACGCGCACCTTGTAGGTGCCGGCCGGTACGCGCCAGCTGCTTCGGTTGGTGCCGAACCATTCCTCGCCGTCGATGCCGGTCACGATCACCGGAAACAGGTCGCGCGCACGCGGTGGCGTGGCGAAGCTGCTGATCTCGCCGCATCCGCGTGTGCTGGCCGCGGCGCCGCCGATCTCGCTGTCGGCAGCGGCCACGGCCGCCTGGCCAAGGGCGAAGTGGATCGCGGGAAGGTAGCGTCCATCGATCGGCCCGGACAGGCTGATCTGCTGACCGCCGCGCTTCACTTCGATCTGCAGCGGCTCGTCCGGCCCGTGCCCGGCGACCAGCCGCGACAGGGCCTCGGCGGCACGTGCGCGTCCGTCCTGGGTCTCGCCCAGGTGGCGCAGATCGACACCGTTCACGGCCACGATGCGGTCGCCTTCCTTGAGGCCCATGCGCGAACCGGCGCCACCCGGCCTCAGCGTGATGATGCGCAGACCGTCGTTCTCGGCGCTCGGATCCCAGGTGCCGTCGAAGACGATGCCGGCGTCGGCGATACGCTGTTCGGGGACGCTGAAACTCAGGCTCAGCGAATCAGGTTCACCGGCAAGCGCGTCGGGATGACCCTCCATCCATTCCAGCACGGCGCGCTCGACGCGCTCGCGCAGGACATCGGCATCGGTCGCCGCCGCAAACGGTGCGACCCACGCCATGCCGGCGAACAGGAGCGTGGTTCTGAGAATCGTGTTCATGGTACCTACCTCGATGGATGTTCAGATGCTGCGGATGTCGCGCGGACGTTCGTAGGATTCGATCAGGTGGCTGAGCAGACCCGCGCGGGCTCTCCACAGGGACTCGAGCTCGTGGTTGCTGGCGGCGCTGCTGTATCCGGCCTGCAGGCGACGCTCCAGCAGGCTCAGGTCGATCTCCAGGCTGCGGATGCGCGCGCGCTGCCATGCGTGCAGGGCAGTCGCCTCGCCCTGACGAACCTCGAGCGCTGCCGCCAGGCGGCGATTGTCTTCGATCAGGCTGTCCAACGCGGCCATGGGCGGTGGCGTGGCCGGCGGCGCGACCAGCAGTGCCAGGGCCAGTCCCACGCAGGCCACGGCCGCCGCCACCGCTGGCGCGAGAATGCGCATGCGGCGCTCGCGCCGTCGCGCTTCGAGCACGCGCGGCCACAGCGTCGGGGGCGGCTCAAGCTCGGGCAGTCGATGCTGCCAGTCGATCACTGTGTGCTGCTCAGACATGGCTCACCTCGGTCGGCGCTCGTGGCGCCAGTTCCTCGCGCAGGCGTTTCAGCGTGCGCGACAAAAGGGACTTGGAAAAACTCTCGGTCATGCCGAACATCTCCGCGATTTCCGCGTGGGTGTACCCTTCGATCTCGTGCAGGACCAGTACGCTGCGCGCCGCCGGACTCAGCGCCAGCAGGCGCTGCAACAGCTCCGGCCCCGCCGCCTGGTCGGCATCCCATCCCTGATCGGTCGCCTTCCATTCGGTGGCGTGCTCGCCCAGATCCGACTGCAGATCCACCAACCGGCGTGAACGCAGGTAGTCGATCGCCTGGTTCGCCACCACCCGTTTCAGCCAGCCGCCGAACGCCAGCGGGTCGCGCAGGCTGCGCGCGCGCCGCATCAGCGTCAGGAAGGCTTCCTGCACCACGTCCTCGGCCGCCGCCTCGCTGCCGGCGATACGCAGTGCCAGGTTGTAGCTGGCCCTGCCGTAGCGCCTGTATACCGCCTCGAAGGCAGCGTTGTCGCCACGCCTGAGCCTGAGCAGCGTGACTTCATCGATGCCACCGGCGAATCCGATCTGGGCATTCATTCAGCAAGTCTTGCACGTTCCATGGCCAAAGGACGCGGACAGGCGGTCGGGCGTCGCAGGCCTTCATGCATCCGCCTTGCTGCGGTCAAGGTACTGTCACCGCTACTTGCCAGAATCGGGCAAACCCACTCCGGGCGTGTCGCATGCATGTCGCCCTGGTCACCGAAACCTACCCGCCGGAGATCAACGGCGTGGCGTTGACCGTTCACAATCTGCGCCAGGGACTGCTCGATCTCGGCCATCGGGTCAGCCTGGTACGACCCCAGCAGCCCAACGACACGGCCGAGGGCGTCCCTGGCCAGCTTCTGGTGCGCGGGATGGCGCTGCCCCGCTATCCGGGGCTGCGCTTCGGCCTACCTGCGCGACGACGCCTCGAGCGCAGCTGGAGGCAGCAGCGACCGGACGCGATCTATGTCGCCACCGAAGGACCGCTGGGCTGGTCGGCGGTGCGCGCCGCCACTGGCCTGGACATTCCGGTCGCCACCGGCTTCCACACGCGCTTTGACGAATTCGTGCGCCACTATGGTGCCGGCTTCCTCACGCCCCTGGTGTTCGGTTGGATGCGCCGTTTCCACAACCGCGCCCAGGCCACCCTGGTGCCGACCGGAGAGCTGCGGGACTTTCTGGCCGGGCAGCGCTTCGACCGGCCGGTCCTGCTCAGTCGCGGCGTCGACACTCACAAGTTCGCGCCGTCCCGCCGCGACCCGGCCCTGCGCACCGAACTGGGTATCGCCGACGACGCGCTGCTGGTCAGCTATGTCGGTCGGATCGCACCGGAGAAAAACCTCGACCTGGCCGTGCGAGCCTTTCGGGCCATCCAGCAGGCACGCCCGAACGCCCGCTACCTCTGGGTAGGCGACGGCCCCGCGCGCGCCGCACTGGCGCGCGAAAACCCCGACTTCCTGTTTGCCGGCATGCAGCGCGATCTGGACCTGGCTCGACACTTTGCATCGAGTGACCTGTTCCTGTTTCCAAGCCTTTCCGAGACCTTCGGCAACGTTACGCTGGAAGCGATGGCCTGCGGCGTGGCCACAGTCGCCTTCGACTATGGCGCTGCGCGCGAGCATCTGCAGAACGGACTGCATGGTGCCGCCCTGGCCGTGGACGACGCCGACGGCTTCGTCGCGGCCGCCCGCTCGATTGCCACCGACGATGCCCTGCGCCGCAACATGGGGCACAGCGCACGCGCCGCAGTGGAACATCTGGGACCGGCGGCTGTGGCGCGCAGCTTCGCCGATCTGCTCAGCGCACTGGCAACGGAGCGTACCGGATGATCCCAGCGTGGCTGACACCGATCCGCGATCGCGATGCCAACATCACCCGCAGCTGCAACCGTTGGGGCACACGGCGTCGCGTCCAGCGATTTTTCGCCGCAGTCAGCCGCCTCGGCGACGGCGTGTTCTGGTACGTCCTGATGGTTGCAGTCGCCGTGGCCGGCCACCCCCTGGCGGCACTCCACATGGGCCTGACCGGCCTGGTCGCACTGCTTCTGTATCGCTACCTCAAGCGTTGGACGCGACGCCCCCGACCCTGCGCCGGATGCCGCGGGGTGGTCGCATTGACTGCGCCGCTCGACGAGTTCAGCTTTCCATCGGGGCACACCCTCCACGCGGTGTCCTTCAGCATGGTGGCGATTGCCTACTTCCCCGACCTCGCCTGGCTGCTGGTTCCGTTCGCGTTGCTGGTGGGCCTGTCACGAGTCGTGCTTGGGCTCCACTATCCAAGCGATGTACTGGCGGCAAGCTTGATCGGTGCGGCGCTGGCTATTGCCTCGCTGGGAGTGGCACCCATGCTGGCGACCGCGATCAGCTGAGGCGCAGACCCGGGCGGGTGGTGCGTATCACGGTCAACCGCTGCGAAGAAACTTCAGCGAACGCAGCCGAGCGATCGCGCATGAGACTCGCGCGCGTCGAAGAAGCGATGACCCATGCCGGGGAAATCACGGAACACGGCCATGCGCAGCGCCGCCACCTAAGGCAACCAGGCTGCAATGCCGCGTCCTTGGAATACGCACGTCTTGGGTGCGTTCATTCCATTCGGTAGCGTGCTCGCCCAGGTCCG
Source organism: Lysobacteraceae bacterium (assembly GCA_035444205.1). Classification (GTDB taxonomy): domain Bacteria; phylum Pseudomonadota; class Gammaproteobacteria; order Xanthomonadales; family BPKI01; genus DAOMOD01. Next base: position 13,100 of record DAOMOD010000074.1, on the reverse strand, counting down.
ACTGGGGATCCATCAGCCGGCGCCAACGCAGAAGGCTGGAGCCCAGTGACTTCAAGGCCCTGGGTCCCAGCTATCACCGGGACGACGACTTGTCGAGCGCATTGAACCGCTGTTGCAGGTACAGGTCCGCTGGCTTGAGCGCGGCCAGCAGGTCGCGTGCCCGGTCGAGCGTCTCGGGTTCGGTGGCGCCGATTGCGCCCTGGCGTTCGGCTACCGCGATCCAGGCATGCGTGCGCACGGCCGGGGCCGCACGACGTTCATCGAGGCACTGCGCCTGCACCACCAACGCCTCGACCGGCGCGGCTGCCCTCGCCAGCAGATCGAGCATGGCCAGGCGGCAGCCGTCCGCGGATTCCGGCGGCAGCGCCTCTGCCACCCGCGCCAACCGCTCCAGTTCGACATCGGCATCGACTTCCAGCAGCAGCGCCAGCTCCAGCGCATCCATGGCATAGCGGATCACGGTGACATGCGTTTCGCCCGACCACGCCGCATTGATCGCGACGGCCTGGCGCAGCTCGGTCAGCGCTTCCGCGCCGCGCCCCTGCTTGCGCAGGGAAATGGCCACCCCACGCAGTGCCTGGGCCACTTCGTGATTGTCCACGCCGAAGCGGGCGCGACTGGCCTCCACCGCGCGCCGGTAGGTGCGTTCGGCCTCGGCGAAATCGCCGCTGACATACTGCACGGCTGCGAGGTTGTTCAGCGCTGTGGCGAAGCCGGGACGTCCGGAATCCATGACGCCTTCACGAAGGCGCAACTCCTCGCGGAACATCTGCCCGGCGCGCTCCATGTCGCCACGGTAGTAGGCCAGATTGCCCAGCATCCCCTTGGCCTGGATCATCGTTTCGGGGTCCGGCGTTTCCTGTGCGCGCAGCAGGTCGAGTGCAGCGTGCAGGCCCTCCTCGGCCTCGTCGATGCGGCCCAGGTTGAACAGCGGTGTGTTGAGGCGCAGCAGGGAGCGGATGCGGATGCCGGTGAGCCCCTCGCTCTCGGCCTGCTCGGCGGCCTGCCGCAAACGATCGGCCGATTCCTCGTAGCGGCCCTGGAAGGCATGCACCCAGCCGAGATCGCCAAGCAGGGCCGCGCCGGCGTCGCCAGGCTCGGCCAGCGCTTCCAGCAGCAGCGCTTCCGCGGCATCGTAGTGACCGAGACTGCGATAGGTTTCGGCAATCACCTGCTGCAGCTCGACCCGCACCGAGGGGTGGTCGGCAAGTTCGCCGGCGAGTCGTTCGCGACTGCGGTCGAGCAGCTCGCGCGCGCTCATGTCGGTGCCACGTGCATGGATCGGATTGGGCTCGCGCAACACGCCGGACAGGAAGTCGGCGATGCGTCGCGCGCGTTCGGCCTCGATCACCGCGACGTCGCGTTGCGAGCGCGCTTCCTGCGCCTGCCACATTGCCACGCCAGCGCCGCCGCCGAGTCCGAGCAGCCCCAACGCCAGCGATGCGGCGGCGATGCGGTGTTGCCGCGCCCAACGCCAGATGCGCTCTCCGGGACCAAGCGAGCGTGCCCGCACCGGGCTGCCCACCAGCACCCGTTCCAGTTCATCCGCGAATGCCGCCATGCTGGCGTAGCGATGCGACGGGTCGCGCTGCAGGGCGCGGTCGAGCACCGCTTCGAGGTCGCGCAGACCGGTGCCTGCCTGGCGAGCCGGTACGGTGCGGTGCCTGAGCGCCTGGCGCAGCGGTACAGCCTCGCCGGTCAACACCCGCCAGGACAGGGCCTCACCTTCGTCGCGCACGCGGTACGGGTGGCAACCGGCCACCAGTTCGTAGAGCACGATGGCGAGCGAGAAGATGTCCGTGGCGGTGGTGGCGGGCTCGTCCGCCAGTTGCTCGGGCGAGGCGTAGTGGGGCGTGAAGAACCGCGCCATGGTCTGCCGCCCATCGGCGTCGTCCTCGTCGAGGAGCTTGGCGATGCCGAAGTCGAGCAGCTTCACCGTGCCATCAGGCTCGACCAGGATGTTGTCGGGCTTGAGGTCGCGGTGCAGCACCGCGCGTGCATGGGCAAAGGCCACCGCACGCGCCGCCGCCAGCACCAGGCGCACGCGCGCCATGGTCGGCAGATGGCGTTCCTCGCAGTATCGGTCGATGGGCAGGCCTGCGACGAACTCCATGACCAGATAAGGGCGTCCATCGGCGCACTCGCCGGCATCGAGCAAACGTGCGATACCGGGATGCTGCAGACGCGCCAGCACGGCGCGTTCGTGCCGGAAACGCGCCGCATCGATGCCGCGCGCCACGATCTTGATCGCCGCCTCGGCATCGTAACGGCCGTCGTCGCGGCGGGCACGGTAGACGTGGCCCATGCCCCCCGATCCGGCCGATGCCAGTACACGCCAGGCACCCAGCTTCTCGCCGATGCGAGCGTCGGCATCGGAACCCTCGGTTGCCGTACCGGCCAGATGGTGCAGCGCTGGCGCCTGCTCGGCCACGTGTTCGCCCAGCGCGTTGCCGGTATCGGCAGCCAGCATGCGGCGCAGCCGCGCGATCAGATCGTCGGGCTCATCGATTTCATCGAGAAGCCTCACCTGCTCTGCCGCCGGCAGTTCGCACAGCGCCTCGAAGTGCGCGCGCAGCCTGACCCAATCCTCGGCTTGCATCCTTTAGCCCGCCTGGCCCAGCTCGCTGGCGATGAAGGCGCGCGCGCTGCGCAGGTCGCGCTTGATGGTGGGTTCGGAAAGCCCCATGGCGGCGGCGATCTCGGGCAAGGTGAGTCCGGCAAAGAAACGCATCTCCACCACCTGCTCCAGGCGCGGGTCCATCTGTGCCAACTGCTTCAGCGCACGATCGATGGCCAGCAACTCCACCGCTTCGCCCTGTGCGGCGTCGTTCAGCTCCAATCCGTCCAGCGTCACCTTGACGGCATCGCCGCCACGGCGCTGGGCGCCATGCTCGCGGGCGTAGTCGATCAACACATGACGCATGACCTTGGCCATGGCCGAAAGGAAGTGCGCACGGCTTTCCCACTGGCCGGCGCTGGCAGCCAGCTTCAACCATGCCTCGTTGACCAGCGCCGTGGGGTTCAGCGTGCGACGGCGACCCAGCTTGGCCAGCTCGCGGCGGGCCAAGCCGCGCAGTTGCGCGTAGATGGCCTCGTCGAAGCGCGGACCGCCTTCGGCGTTGAGATCCCGGGTGATGTCGCCGGCCATGGGCGCAAGCCTAACCCGGCGCCCGCCAATGCGTACAGAAGCCGTGACGAACACACGATCGCATCACAATTCACGCAGCCAGGAAGGTCAGCGATTTGGCGCTTTCCGTGGCCTCGCCGATCTCCTTCCAGGACAGCCGCATGGTCATGTCGGGCTGCCGCAGGTAGCCGCGCTTGCGCCAGAAGGCGTCGTTGTCGCGGTGTCCAGGCGGCCGTCGCGGATCGTCGGGCGCCCGATCCACCGCAGCGAAGGCGATCCAGCGGAAGCGGCCCAGTGCCCGCGCGTGCGCCTCGCGCTCATCGAAGAAGCGGTGCCCGAGGCCGAGACCGCGATAGTCCGGAAGCAGCACCGACTCACCGCAGTAGAACACCGCCTCGACCGGCAGACCGCGTTCGATGAAGGGCTGCTGGAAAGCCGTGCTGTCGTCGGCCAGCGGGATGCCGGTCGAGGCGCCGACCACGCGCTCGCCGTCGAGCGCCAGCACAAAGATGCTGTCAGGCGAACGCGCGTAGACGGCGAGATAGTTCGCCTCGTAGCCGGGATCGCCGTCGTACAGGTAGGGGAAGTCGCGGAACACCGAAATGCGCAGTGCCGCGACCTGGGGCAGACAGGGATGGATGGCGGCGCCGGTGAGGACCTTGATGTCGGGTAGGGCCGTCATGAAGTGGCAATCCGGAACCGTAGCCCGGGTAAGCGTAGCGCACCCGGGGGCTCCTGCCGCACGCGGATGAGATCGCGGGACTCCCGGGTGCGGCCTTCGGCCTTACCCGGGCTACGTGTCGGCATCAGAAACTGCGGCGCACCCTGGGATTCATGCTATGCACCGCGCTGGCGCAGCGCCTCGTAGAGCGCGATGCCGGTGGCAACGGAAACGTTCAGGCTCTCCACGCTGCCCCGCATCGGCAGTCGCGCGAGATGGTCGCAGTGCTCGCGGGTGAGCCTTCGCAGACCCTCGCCTTCGCTGCCCATGACGATGGCCAGCGGTCCGCGCAGGTCCTGCTGGTACAGCGTCTTTCCCGCCTCACCGGCCAGCCCCACCGTCCACACCCCGGCATCCTTGAGCACTTTAAGTGTGCGCGCGAGGTTGGTGACGCGCACCAGCGGCACGCTCTCGGCACCACCCGCGGCGATCTTGCGGGCGGCCGGCGTGAGCGCCGCCGAGCGGTCCCTGGGCAGGATCACGGCGGTGACACCGGCGGCATCGGCACTGCGCAGGCAGGCACCCAGATTGTGCGGATCGGTGATGCCGTCCAGCACCAGCAGCAACGCGCCCTGCCCAGCCTGCTCGACCATGATGTCGAGATCGCTCTCGTCCATCGCATCCGGCAGCCGCACGCGCGCCGCCACGCCCTGGTGGCGTCCGCCATCGGCCAGACGGTCCAGCGCCTGCGCGGGCTGGGCCTGCGGACGCAGGCCGTGCTGGCGAGCCTGATCGGCCAGCGCCTGCACGCGTGGATTGCGGCTGTCGCGGGCGATCACCATCTCGACGATGGCACTGGGGTCGCGTGCCAGCGCACCCTCCACCGCATGGATGCCGAACAGCCAGGCATCACGCATGGTGGCAGTCACCTGTCGAGCGAAACTTGCTGCGCATGAAGGCGTGGCTGCATGCCAAGCGGTGCACGGTGCCGAGCAAGCTCGGCACTACAAGAGCGGCACGGCCAAAGCGGGCTGTTGTAGAGCGTAGCTTGCTGCGCTCATGGGGCGCCGCGACTTGCCGCAAGGGGACGGTGCCGAGCAAGCTCGGCACTACGGAAGCAAGGGCTTCAGACCTCATCGCCGCCTGCGTCGCTTGCCGGTCTTCGCCTCGTCCGGCTTGGCCTTGACCTTGGCAACCTTCGATCCCGCTCCGCGCCTGGCGCCCGCTTTCTTTGGCAAGGGCTTTTCCACATCCTCGTGGCTGCCATCGGCAGTCACGAGCCGGAAATCGATCTTGCGGTCCTCCAGGCTGGCGCGCAGCACCTGGACGCGCACCGCATCGCCCAGCCTGAATGCAAGCCCGCGCCGTTCGCCGCTCAGCAGGTGCCGCACCGGCTCGAAGTGGTAGTAGTCGTTGGGCAACTGGGTGACATGGACAAGGCCGGTGACGCCGGACTCGACCAGGTCCACGAACAATCCGAACGAGGTGACCCCGGTCACCACGCCATCGAACTCGCTGCCGATGTGCTCTTCCATCCAGGCGCAGCGATAGCGCTCGTCGACCTCGCGCTCGGCCTCCTCGGCCACCCGCTCCTGGCGCGAACATTGCGCCGACAGCCGCCCCATCTCCTCCTCGCTGTAGGGCGCATCGGCCGCCCTGCCGCCGGACAGGGCGTGCGCGATGGCACGATGCACCAGCAGGTCGGGGTAACGGCGGATCGGCGAAGTGAAGTGCGCGTAGGCGTCCAGCGCAAGACCGAAATGGCCGAGGTTTTCGGGCTGGTACACCGCCAGCGCCTGCGCCCGCAGCAGCACCGATTCGATCAACGTGGTGTCGTCGCCGCGCTTGCGCACCCTGCGCAGCAAGGCCGAAAAATCACCGGGCGTGACCTCGTGCTGCGGCGGCAGACGCAGCTTGAATTCCTGCAGGAACTCGAGCAGCGCCTCGTACTTCGATGCCGGCGGCCGGTCATGCACGCGGTAGGGTGCAGGAATGCGCTTGCGCTGCAGAAATCTGGCCGCCTCCACGTTGGCGGCGATCATGCACTCCTCGATCAGCTTGTGCGCATCGTTGCGCTGGTATCCGCCGAGCGACAGTACGCGGCCGTCCGGCCCCAGCCGAAACAGGGTCTCGCGGCTCTCGAACTCGATGGCACCGCGCGCGCGACGGCGCTTGGCGAACACCCGGTAGAGCCTGAACAGGTTCTCCAGGTGCGGCAGCAACGTCTCGCCGACGGTCTCGCGCGCCTCGGCCTGCTTCTCGCCGCAGGCCGCCCACACCTGGTCGTAGGTGAGCCGCGCGTGCGAACGCATGACCGCGGGATAAAAGCGCGAGCGTGTCACCTCTCCTTCGTGGTCGACGCGCATGTCGCAGACGAAACACATGCGGTCCACCTTGGGCTTCAGCGAGCAGATGCCGTTGGACAACATCTCCGGCAGCATCGGCACCACGTAGCCGGGGAAGTACACCGAAGTGGCGCGCAGCACGGCTTCCTGGTCGAGCGCGCTGCCCGGCGTCACGTAGTGGCTGACGTCGGCGATGGCGACGATCAGCCGGAAGCCGCTGCCGTTGGGCTCACAGTACACGGCATCGTCGAAGTCCTTGGCGTCCTCGCCGTCGATGGTGACCAGCGGCAGCGAACGCAGATCGGTGCGACCCTGGATCTCGGCCGCGCCGACGCTGGTCGGCACCCGCGCCACCTGATCCTGCACCGCTTCCGGCCACTCGTTGCGCAGGCCGTGGCTGTGGATCGCCATTTCCACCACCAGCGACGGCGTCAGCTTCTCGCCGAGTACGGCGACGATCTCGCCCTTTGCGGGACGATGCTGGCTGGGCGGCTCGGTGATTTCACAGACCACGATCTGACCGGGTCTGGCGCCGCCGGTGGCGCGCGGCGGCACCGCGATATCGGCATGCAGGCGGCGATCGTCCGGAATCACCAGGCAGATACCGTCGCGTTCGTCGAAGCGGCCCACGATGCGCGTGGTACGGCGCTCCAGCACTTCGGTTACCGCCCCCTCGGGACGGCCGCGGCGGTCGAGACCGACCACGGACACGGTCACGCGGTCGCCGTGCATCACGCCGCGCGCCTGCCATGGCGACAGGAACACATCGTCGCCGCCCTCGTCGAGGCGCACGAAGGCGAAGCCTTCCGGGTTGGCCAGGACCACACCGGCCTTGATGTCGAGCTTGCGCGCCACGCCATAGCCATCGCGCCGGTTGCGGTGCAACTGGCCGTCGCGAACCATGGCGGACAGCCGCTTCTGGAGGGCGTCGACGTCGACCGGATCGTGCAGGCCGAGACCCTCGGCGATATGCACATCCTTGAGCAGGGCGCCGGCGTCGGAAAGGAAGGCGAGAATGGCCTCGCGACTGGGAATGGGCCGGTCGTAGCGCTTCGCTTCGCGCTCCGCCTGGGGGTCATACATGGGCTTCTTGGTCTTTTTCATCGCGGCATGGTAACAGTGAGGGCTGATCGCGCTCAGTGTTTCCGGTCGGAACTCGGGACTCGGGACTCGGGACTCGGGACTCGGGACTCGGGACTCGGGGAGCGGGGAACGGGGAGCAGGGAGCAGGGAGCAGGGAGCAGGGAGCAGGGGCATCGTATCGGAGCCGGAATCGCATCGCGCATTCCTCCACCGTTCGTGGTGAGGAGGCATTGAGCGGCGCGGAGCGAAATCCAAGTGCCGCTCATGGTGAGGAGCCATTGAGGCGCGTAGCGCGATCGAAATGGCGTCTCGAACCACTCGAACCACCTGACGCACGCCACGGAACATCCATGTCGTTGACAATCCAACCCGCCGCACCGTATCTTTCGCGGCTCGCTGCCGCCCAGCGGCCAGCTTCCCACCTGCCCAGGTGGCGGAATTGGTAGACGCACTAGTTTCAGGTACTAGCGGGTAAAACCGTGGAGGTTCGAGTCCTCTCCTGGGCACCAACACCCGAAGCCCCAGCCCATGGCCGGGGCTTTTTTCTTCAGCCCCCCGCCATCAGCCGCAGCAGTTGCCCGGTCATCCAGGCGCAATAGGTGCCGAGTGCGTAGCCGAACACCGCCAGCAGCACGCCCACCGGCGCCAGCGAGGGGTGGAAGGCGCTGGCGATGACCGGCGCCGAGGCGGCGCCGCCGATATTGGCCTGGCTGCCGACCGCCATGTAGAACAGCGGCGCCCGAATCCACCATGCCACCAGCAACAGCAGGCCGGCGTGGATCGCGATCCAGACCAGACCGATGGCGAACAACCCCGGGTTGTCGAATACCGCTCCCAGGTTCATCTGCATGCCGATGGTGGCGATCAGCACGTAAAGGCCAGCCGATCCGATCTTCGATGCGCCAGCCCCTTCCAGGTGGCGCAGCCGGGTGAAGCTCAATATCAGACCGAAGGTGGTCGCCAGCACCACCACCCAGAAGAAGCGGCCGGTGAGGCTGAGGTGCGCAAGCTGCGGCGCCACCTCGCCCAGCCATGCCGCCAGCGGCCCACCGATGGCGTGCGCGAGGCCGGTGGCGCCAAGGCCGATGGCAAGGATCACCATGACTTCGTTCAGCGAGGCGATGCGCGCGTGCTCGGCCTGGAACGCTTCCACCCGCTGTTTCAGGTCTTCGATCGCCTGCGTGTCGGCGCCGGTGCGCGCGTCGATGGCCGCCGCGCGTCCTGACAGGAACAGCAGCACCGCCATCCACAGCATGCCGACCAGGATGTCGACCGCCACGAAGCGTCCGAACATGTCGAAATCCACCTCGAACACTTCACGCATGGCCGCCTGATTGGCGCCGCCGCCGATCCAGCTTCCGGCCACCGTGGTCATGCCGCGCCACACCTCGCCGTCCACCGTGGAGGGACTGATCCAGCCGACCAGCAGGAAGGCGATGGGCGCACCGATCACCACGCCGGCAGTGCCGGTGAAGAACATGATCAGCGCCTTCGGACCGAGCCGGAGGATCGCCTTGAAGTCGATGGACAGCGTCAGCAACACCAGCGCCAACGGCAGCAGGTAATCGCGTGCCATCGGATACAGCCCGCTCTGCGAGGCGTCGATCAGACCTGCCGTGTTGTACAGCGCCGGAATGAAGTAGCAGAGCAGCAGCGCCGGAATCCAGGCGTAGAACTTCTTCCAGAACGGCGTCGGCCCCGAAGCGGTCCAGAACACCAGGCCGAGAGTGACGGCCAACAGACCCAGCAGGACGGCGTCGTGGGTGATGAGAGGCATGGCGTGGTTTCGGCAGCCGTGAACAGGGCCGCATTGTGGCCGGGCGCAGGTCGCGGCGATAGTGGTCGCTGCATCGACATGCGGCGTTTCCGTAGGTCCGGGGGCAGCCCGGCGTAGCTGCGAAGCAGCCGAACGCACCCTGTGCGCGACCCATGCGCATGGGTCGCGCACAGGGTGCGCTCCTACAACGAGTCCGCGTTTCTCACCACCCTCCTGCTGCGGACGCCGATACGCTCGCCGTAGCGCGTCGCGGGCGCACGCACAACTTCCAGGACTACGGGTTCTCGAAACCGTCCGAGAAGATCGAGGTGAACAGGGCGACGGCTCCGGATTCGTAGGCGCCGATGTCGCAGGCGTCGCCAGCCGGGCGCGCGGCCATGCGCTTGTCGTTGCCGAACACCGGAGCGGCGGCGCAGGCCTCGTCGTCGCCGGCGTCGATGGCCGGGCTGTCGGGGGCGAGCGGCAGGACGCGGGTGTTGTTCTCGGCGCTGGCCAGTTCCAGCAGCTTGGGGTCGACCCCGGTCATATCGGCGGGATGGTCGAGTCCGGTGCAGGAAAGGTCGTTGGAGAGGTTGTGTCCCAGCGAGACGATGGGCTGGATCTGCGCACAGTTGGGCTGGCCCGGGGTGGAGATGATGCTGTTGCCGAGCTTGAGTACGCCGAACTGGTGCAGATCCTGCCCGGCGATGTGGCCGGCGAGTGTGATGTTGACGGCCGTGACATCGGCATCGGGATGAATGAACAGCCCCCCGCCGCTGGCCGCCGCATTCGCGTGCAGGGTGGTGTTGCCGAGGACGGTTTCGCGGCCGAGCCAGAGGCCGCCACCCTGACCGGTGAGTCCGTCGGCGTGGTTGCCGAGGATCAGGCTTCGGTGCATGACCAGGTCGCCGCTGTCGACCCCGGGGTCGTAGTAGAGCCCGCCGCCGTGACTGCCTGCGTGGTTGGCCTCGATCTGCACGCCTGTGATGAAGGCGTCGCGACGCAGGAAGATGCCGCCGCCACGGCCCTCGGCCTCGTTGTCGAACAGCCGCGAGCGCGCCAGGATCAGGAACTGGGCGTCGATGGCGCCGCCGTCCCCGCTCGCCTGGTTTCCGATAAGCTCCGACCGCTGATTCAGGAACACCTCCGAGGAGATGCTCATGGCCCGCGCGCGGATGGCGCCGCCGTCCTGCTGCGCCTGGTTGCCGATGAAGCGATTGTCGACAACGAACATGAAGCTGTTGGCCGGCGACTCGATGGCGCCGCCATTCACGGCCTGGTTGTTGCTGAAATCCGAACGCAGCACGCTGCCCGGGGTGAGCGTGTTGCTGAGGATGGCGCCACCGTTGCCGAGGGGCGCGCTGTTGGAATCGAACACGGCATCCTCGACCAGCAGCTCGCCCTGGTCCCAGTTGATGATGGCGCCGCCGCCGCCGATGCCGGTGGCGGTATTGAGGCTGAACACGCTGCCAGCCAGCACTTCCAGGCTGCCCAGACTGTAGATGCCGCCCGCATAGCTCGCGCTGTTGGCGCGCACCACCGTGTTGGCGAGTCGGGCCGAACCGCCGTCGTTCACCATCAGCGCGCCGCCGCCGATGGCGGCGTTGTTGAGCTCCATCCGGCTGTCCACCAGCTCGACGCTGCCATCAATGGTGTAGATGGCACCGCCGAAGATGGTGGCGGCGTTGTTGATCAGGGAGACCCGCGAGAGCTTCACGCTGCCGCCGAAATTGGCGATGGCGCCGCCCAGGTCGACACCGTTGCCGCCGGTGAACACCAGGTTGTCGAGCTCGACCGTGGCGCCGCTGATCTGCATGATGCGTCGCCCGTTGGCGATCTGGTGCAGGGTGGCGGGCGCTTCGCCGTCGGTCTCGATGCGCAGGTCAAGCTCGAGCGCGGCGTTGTGGAACACCTCGTGCTGCCCGGCGCCGGCCGGCAGGAGCTCGTAGACGACGCCGCTCTCAAGCACGATCACGTCGGTCATGAGCGCCGAGCCGGCGGGGCACTCGCCGTCGGCGTCGATGATGCGCGAGTTGGTGCTGGCATTGATGATGGCCTCGCGCAGTGAGCACTTGTTGTCGGGTTCAAGGGTGTCCTGCGGCATGTCGACCACGATCAGATTGACCGGCGCATCGCCGGCAACGGTGGTCCCGCTGGCGATCAGGCTGGCAGCGGCCAGGAGGCTGGAAATCAGGCGGACCATCGTCATGTCGGTTTCCCGTAGTGGCTGTCATGGAAGTGGGCGGGGTGGGCCCTGTGACGGGGGACTACGGAATTTCCGGGGCAACCGGATCATGGTGCGATGGATGGACCGTCGGACCACCACCTGCGCAAACTGGCCCGCATTTCGCACAACCCTCATACTGCGGACGGAAGTGAGAAAAGCGGGTTAGCCGGCGTTCCAGTGGACTTGACCCAGGTCAACAAATTCCAGGGTCGACTCCCCGAGAATGCGCCCACCTCCCGGGAGAGCACCGATGTCCACTGAAGTCCTGCGGGAAACCTATAACGACAAGGTCGTCCGCCAGTTCGCCGTCATGACCCTGGTGTGGGGCATCGTCGGCATGCTGGTCGGTGTCCTGATCGCCGCCCAGCTGTACTGGCCGTCGCTCAATTTCGACATTCCGTGGCTGAGCTACGGGCGCCTGCGTCCGCTGCATACCAATGCGGTGATCTTCGCCTTCGGCGGCTCGGCGCTTTTCGCCACCAGCTACTGGGTGGTGCAGCGCACCTGCCATGTGCGCCTGTTCTCCGACAGGCTGGCGGCGTTCACTTTCTGGGGCTGGCAGGCGGTGATCGTGCTGGCGGCCATCACGCTGCCGCTCGGCATCACCCAGAGCAAGGAATACGCCGAGCTGGAGTGGTGGATCGACATCCTCATCGCGGTGGTGTGGGTGGCCTACGGCGTGGTGTTCTTCGGCACCATCGTCAAGCGCCGCATCAAGCACATCTACGTGGCCAACTGGTTCTACGCTGCCTTCATCATCGCCGTGGCGGTGCTGCATATCTTCAACAACCCGGCGCTGCCGGTGTCGATGACCAAGAGCTACATCGTCTATTCCGGCTCGGTCGATGCCATGGTGCAGTGGTGGTACGGCCATAACGCGGTGGGCTTCTTCCTCACCGCCGGCTTCCTGGGGATGATGTACTACTTCGTGCCCAAGCAGGTCGGTCGGCCGATCTACTCCTACCGGCTGTCCATCGTGCACTTCTGGGCGCTGATCGCCATCTACATGTGGGCCGGTCCGCACCACCTGCAGTACACCGCATTGCCGGACTGGGCGCAGTCGCTCGGCATGGTGTTCTCGCTGATCCTGCTGGCGCCGTCCTGGGGCGGCGGCATCAACGGCATCATGACCCTGTCCGGGGTCTGGTACAAACTGCGCACCGATCCGATCCTCAAGTTCCTGATCGTGGCCATCTCGTTCTACATGATGGCCACCTTCGAGGGTCCGATGATGTCGATCAAGACGGTCAACGCGCTGTCGCACTACACCGACTGGACCGTCGGCCACGTGCACGCCGGCGCGCTGGGCTGGGTGGCGATGATCTCGGTCGGCGCCCTGTACATGCTCTACCCGCGCCTGTTCGGGGTGAAGCAGATGTACTCGATCAAGGCCATCGACCTTCACTTCTGGGTGCACACCATCGGTGTGCTGCTGTATGCGGCGGCGATGTGGATCGCCGGCGTGATGCAGGGCCTGATGTGGCGCGCCACCAACGACGACGGCACGCTCACCTACACCTTCGTCGAGTCGCTGAACGCCACCTACCCCTACTACCTGGTGCGGCTGCTGGGCGGCCTGCTGTGCGTCGCCGGCATGCTGATCATGGCGTGGAACACCTGGAAGACCTGGCAGATGGCCAAGGGCGTTCCCGCAGAAACGCCGGTGCCCGTGCCGGCGCACGCCTGAGGAGATGCCGATATGCAGACCGGACACGAAAGAGTCGAAAAGAACGTCGGCCTGATGGGCATCCTGATCGCCGTGGTGATCAGCTTCGGCGGCCTGGCGCAGATCCTGCCGCTGATGTACCAGGCCGAGGCGGTCGAACCGCTGCCCGGCATGCAGCCCTACGGCCCACTGGAACTGGCCGGGCGCGACATCTACGTGCGCGAGGGCTGTTACA
>DAOMOD010000073.1:14784-19119 GCA_035444205.1 Lysobacteraceae bacterium | reverse complement strand
GTCGGGGCTGAAGCCCCTCCTACAGGGCCGCGCTCGTGTAGGAGCGGCTTCAGCCGCGACCGTTCCTTCGCTTCGTAGCAAGGCCCATGTCGGGGCTGAAGCCCCTCCTACGGGGCTGCGCTCGTGTAGGAGCGGCTTCAGCCGCGACCGTTCCTTCGCTTCGTGGCTGTGCCCCGGTCGGGGCTGAAGCCCCTCCTACAACGCCGCGCTTGTGCAGGAGCGGTTCCAGCATCCTACGTCCGGCGTGCGCCGAGCACCCGGCCCGCGGCATCGACCACGCCCCAGGCTTGCAGTGCCGACAGCGCATCCTCCGCATCGTCCTCGAACCAGGCGCGTGTCGAACCCAGACGGAAGCTGTAGCCCCACGCATCCATGTCGGCGAACGCGCGCACGCGGCCGAACCCGGGCAGTTCATCGGCAAGCAGGACTTGCAGGTAGCAGGTGGCGTCTTCCTCCCGCTGGCAGTCGCTGGCATCGGTATGAATCAACAGGCGCTTGTCCGCCGGCGCCACCAGCAGGTGACAGGCCTCGTGCAGCAGGGAGTGAAGTGGCGTATCGAGGCGGGCGAACACGCGATGGCCGATCACGCCGGCTTCGCTCTCGCCCCAGTAGCTGCCAGGGATGGGCTCGCCGTCGCCGACCGGCACAAGCTCCAGTCCGAATCGCTCCAGCAGGGCCGAGGCGACCTCCAGCGAAGCATCGCCGAGCCGAAGGACATCGGCGGCAGCCACCGTCTCCGCATGGGCGCTCACGTTCGAGGCGGCGATTACGGCAAGCGCCGGATGGATACCATGCGGCGGTCAGTTGCCGCCGGCCGCACGCGCAAGCTGGCGTGGTCGCTGCGGGCGCTCGTCCAGCCAGGGCAGCGCGGGCAGGTGGCCGTTGCCGCCGTCCAGGTAGGTGGCCTTGACCCATGGGAAGCTGCACATTTCCTTGGCCAGCAGGGCGACACGACGTCCGTGGGCCGTCTGTTGCCCCACTTCCTGGAAGCCGTAGGTGCCATGGAACAGCACCGCGACGTCGTCCGGCGGGTCGAGGAACACTTCGCAGGCGAGGTGCGGCACGCGCACTTCGGCATAGCTGGTGACATCGGCGTAGAACAGCCTGCCCAGGCCGTGGCGGCGGTAGCGTTCGGCCACCACGATGCGGTCGATGTAGACGAAGTTCTCGTAACGCTCGCGGAACCAGGCGAAGTTCACGCTGGAGTAGGGCGCTTCCGGCGTAAGCGCAATGAGAAACGCGGCCATGTGGCCATCGATCTCGGCGATGCGGAAATAGGCGGCGATCTCGAAGAAGTCGCGCAGTGCCGAGGCGTCGACTGGAATGATCGAACTACCGGCGGAATTGTTGAGTGCGAGGACGGCATCCAGTTCATGCTCCTGGACATCACGGATCACCAGCGCCATGGTCCCTCCCGTGGTTGGCTGTTCTTGGGTGGAGATTGCCCCGACCGGGCATCAGATTATGACATGGCTTTGCGAGTGGTTCATGGCAACGCCGTGGCAGTGGGGCGGCAGTGGCCCCGAAGCCATCGCCGCGGCGGCAGGGACTGCCGTGTTTGACATCCGTGCGTGCGACCAACACAGTGCGTGCAGACGTTCTCCATGGGCGCAAGACATGACAGGTGGTGTACGACGCGCGCTGGCCATTGTCCTGGCCTGCGTGGGTGTTCTCGTCATCGGCTACGGCGTCTACCTGCGGATGCAGGGTGCCGATCTGTTCACTTCCGCGTTGCCTTGGCTCCTGGCCGGGGTGATTTGCATCGCGCTGGCGGGGCTGGTGGTGCTCATGGGGGTCTTCGCCCGCTATCGCAAGGATCGCTGACACCGGGGCGCTCCTTGGCACGTGACTTCCTTCCCGGTCTGACGGGCCTCGCCACGCGTTAGGATGGGCGCATGGGACTGACACGCCTCACCTCCACGCAGCTCCTGCGCATTGCCGGCCTGTTCACCTGGATCTGCGCCGGTCTGCCCCTGCTGCTCAGCCTGACCGTGGCCGAGGCCGTGCAGTTGCGCGGACCCGCGGGGTGGTGGATGGCCGCATGGCTGCTGTTCGGCATGGCCTACTGGCTGCTTACCCGCGATCTGGTGGCGCCGCGCACGCGTCCTGTGCACCTGGTACTGCTGGTCCTCATGACGCTTTCCGCGGTGGCCGTCAGCCATTTCAGCGAATCGGGCCTGGGTGGCGTGCTGCTGATGGTGATCGCCGGCGTGTTGCCGTGGCGGCTGCCGTTGCCGCTGGCCACGCTCTGGCTGGTGCTGCAGCATCTGGCGCTGGTACCGGTGTTCGCCAGCCACGAGGATTTCTCCCTGTTCGAATCGCTGTTGCAGGCGCTTCTCTACGTAGGCTTCTCCGCATTCGTGTTCGTCACCAGCCTGGTGGCCAGGCGCCAGGCCGAAGCGCGCGAGGAACAGCGCAGGCTCAATGCCGAACTGCGCGCGACCCGCGCCCTGCTGGCCGAATCCAGCCGCCTCAACGAGCGCATCCGCATCTCGCGCGAACTGCACGACCTGATGGGCCACCACCTGACTGCGCTCAGCCTCAACCTGGAAGTCGCCAGTCACCTGGTGAAGGGACCGCCGCTGGAGCATGTGCACCAGGCGCAGTCGCTGGCCAAGCTCCTGCTGACCGACGTGCGCGAGGTGGTGAGCCAGTTGCGCGACGATGCCGCCATCGACCTGCGCGGCGCGCTGAACTCGCTGGTCGAGGGTGTGCCGGGACTGGACATCCGGCTGCAATTGCCCGAGGCATTCTCGGTTGAGGATCCGCGCCGCGCCCAGGTGCTGCTGCGCTGCGCCCAGGAAATCATCACGAACACCGTCAAGCACGCACAGGCGAGCCGCCTCGATATCGCCTTCGAGCGCAGTGCCGACGGCGCCATTCTGATCCACGCCCGCGACAACGGCCGCGGTGCCACCCAACTTGCCGACGGACATGGACTGACCGGCATGCGCGAGCGCCTTGCCCAGTTCGGTGGCAGTCTGAGCATCGACACCGGCCAGGGCCGCGGTTTCGCGGTCGAGGCGCAACTTCCCCTGGAGGCTTCTCCATGAACTTGATCCGAGTCCTGCTGGTGGACGACCAGACCCTGGTACGCCAGGGCATCAAGAGCCTGCTGGAGCTGACCGACAGCATCCGCGTGGTGGCCGAGGCTGCCGACGGCGCACAGGCCATCGAGATGATTCCCGAGGTGGAGCCCGACGTGGTGTTGCTCGACATGCGCATGCCCGGCAAGACCGGCCTCGATGTGCTGCAGGAGCTGGGCAGCCGCGATGCGCTGCCGCCGACCATCATTCTCACCACCTTCGACGATGACAGGCAGGTGCTGGCCGGGATCAAGGCCGGCGCCAAGGGCTACCTGCTCAAGGACGTGTCGCTGGAGCAACTGGTAGGCGCCATAGAAACCGTGGCCAAGGGCGGCTCGCTGGTGCAACCGGTGGTCACCCAGCGTCTGTTGGCGGGGCTGGAGCGCATGCACAACGAGTTTGCCAGTCTGGACCGACCCGATCCTCTGACCGACCGCGAGACCGAGATCCTGCGCCTGATGGCCGGTGGCTACAGCAACAAGGAGATCGCCAACTCGTTGAACGTGGCCGAGGGAACGGTGAAAAACCATGTGTCCAACATCCTTTCCAAGCTGGGCGTGCGCGATCGCACCCGTGCCGTGCTGAAGGCATTCGAACTCGGCATCGTGTAAGGGATTTCCGAGCCGAGCCCCCAGCGGACGCCCCGGCCCGGTCCGACATTTCGGCAACCTGGTGCTTGACTCGGGCGCCACGCGATGCCAGCGTGGAGCCATTGGCTCGCCTCGTCTTGGGCGCGCCACATTCTGGTTCGGGGGCTGGGGAGCGAGCGCGCGTGGATACGCAATCTGTGAAGCGCGAATGTCATCGGCGCAGGCCAGCCTGCGCGTCCATGAAACGGCTGCTGTTGCTGTCCGCGTGTGCGGCCGTGCTGTGCATGTCGGCACATGCCCCGCGCGCCCAGGACGACGACCTGCTCCTGCAGATGAGCGTCAGTCCGCCGCTGGTCACCACTACCGGGCTGCAACATCGCCTGTATGTGCCGCCGGAGTACCCGCGCGAGGCCTGGCGGCGCGGCCAGGAGGGCTGGGTCGATGTCGAGCTCACCGTAAGCCCGCAAGGTCGGGTCACCGGCGCCACGGTGGTGGCCAGTCAGCCACGCGGCCTGTTCGAGCGTGCCGCCCTGCGCGCCGTGCGCCAATGGGAGTTCGAGCCGATTTCCGTAGAGGCAGCCGACAGCGAAGTGCGCGGCGTGTTTCGTGTCGAGTTCCGGCGCAGCGTCGACTGACGCAGATCGACGAGCGTCAGCCAT
>DAOMOD010000073.1:4671-14774 GCA_035444205.1 Lysobacteraceae bacterium | reverse complement strand
GAAAGCTCCGTTCTTGGTGAGGAGCTGTCGAGTCCGGCGTAGCCGGATCGAGACAGCGTCTCGAATCGCTCGAACCACCCGTCGTTTGGCAGCCCGCGCCCTTCCTCGCCCCCAGAGCAGGGCCTTCCGTGGCCCTTCCCGCGTGCAAGACGCGCTACGCGCGCTCCTCAGGGCGAACGGTTTCGGCTTTCACATGCAGGCGCATGCCCACCGTGTCCATGGCAACGCAACCGGACCAGGGTGCGGGGGTCCCGACAGGTGACATGCCCCATGCCCCGTGGCACATTGGCGCTCGCAGTTCCGCCGCTCGCCGACCACAGGGGTCAGCCCATTTTCACCCTGCGCATACTCGTACTGTTCGCATGGCTGCCGTGGGCGGGCCCTGTCTGGGGCGATCAGGACACCGGCAGGCGGTTGCCCCTGACGGTGGACGAACGCCTTGCCGCCTGCGCCGAGACCGAGGACCTGGATCCGGCGCACGCGATCGCGCTTGCCGAAAGCGTATTGGCCGAGGGCGCTGCACTGTCCCAGTTGCAACGCGCCGATGCGCTGGGTTGTCGTGGCTGGTCTCGCGCGGTGCTGGCCGGGCGCGGTGAGGCGCGCCGCGACGCGCACGCTCTGAGCAGCCTTGCACTGCAACTTCCGACCAGTCCCGACCGCGTGCGTGTGACGCGTCGCGCCGGCACCATCTTCCATCGAAGCGGCGACCGCATCGGCGCGATCGACATGTATGCCCGGGCGCTGGCCGACTCCGAGGCGCAGGGTCTGGAGGCAGAACGGATTCCGTTGTTGATCAACCTTGGCGTGCTGCACTCGGAGTTCGAGGAGCACGAACGCGCGCGGGTCAACTATGAGCAGGCGCTGGCGCTGATGGATCGGCTTGGCGACCTTCGTCACGAAGCGCCTGTGCGCTACAACCTCGGGCTGAACCTTGCCGGGCAGCGACGTTTCGACGAGGCGCTGCCGCAGTTCCAGCGCGTGCTGGAGCTGATCCGCAGCACCGGCGTGGGCGGCCCGACGCAGGAGATCTCGGCCAGTCTCGCTCTGGCCAATGCCTTGCAGAAAACCGGTTCGCCGGAAGCTGCGCAGGCGCTGATCGACCACGTCCGCGCCATGGACGTACCGTTGCGCGATGCCGGAATGCGCGCGCAGATGCTCATTCTCGACGCCGGTCAACTGGCGCAGGCGGGCGATGCCGAGGGTGCGCTGGCCCTGCTCGACGGGATCGTTCTGTCCGATCTCGGCGAGATCCAGCAATGGAGCCTGCTGCGCCAGCGCGTGGACCTGCTGGAACGGTTGGGCCGCTTCGACCAGGCCGCGGCCACGCTGCGGCAGATCAACGAGCTTCGCGAGGCCTACCTGCGCCACCAGAATCACGAACGTCTGGCTGCGCTGGAAACGCACATGCGCGATCGTGAGCAACGCCTGGAGCTCGAGCGCCTGCAGGACGCCTCCGAGGAGCAGGCAAGGCGGTTGATGCACACCGCGCGAAGGCAGTGGGCCATTGTGGCGGCGGCCGGACTCCTGCTGCTGATCGGCACATCCGTGCTGCTGTGGCAGCGACGCATGAACCGCCAGCTCGACCGAGTGAGCCGCACCGATTCGCTGACCGGGCTGGCCAATCGGCGTGACATGACCGATCGCCTGCGTAGCCTGTCCAGCGAGGTGGATGTCACCGCCGCTGTGCTCCTGATCGATATCGACCAGTTCAAGCGCATCAACGACGAACACGGCCACGATGCCGGCGACCGCGTGCTGATCGAGTTCGCACGGCGCCTGCGCGATTGCGTGGGTGAAGGCGCAATCGTGGCGCGCTGGGGCGGTGAGGAGTTTCTGGTTCTCTTGCCAGGCGCCGGCGGTGACCGCACCCGGACCGTGGCCGAGCTCCTGCGCACGGAGCTCGCGCATCCGATTTCCATCGAAGGCGTCAAGCTCAGCACCCACATCTGCATCGGCTATGCCAACCTGCCGCTGCCGGGTGCAACCGGCGCAGACTCCTGGCACCACAGCCTGCAGCTTGCCGACAGTGCCCTGTATCTGGCCAAGGCATCGGGACGCGACGCCTGGGCAGGCTACTGGATCGAACGGCCCATTCCCGATTGGCCAGCCGAGCGGCTCGGGCGCGAAGCCCGACTGGCGCGTTCGCTTGGTGTCATCTCGCTGCACTCGTCGCGACCGTTGCGCGATCCGTTGGCGTCGGTGAGGTGATGCGGCACGGAGCCAGGTAAGCATGGTTGCTCAGTTCACGACCGTCGTACTCGTTTCGCAAGTCGCGTATTTCGCAAGCCATGAGGCAGGTACCAGAGGAGACAATTGAATGAACACGTCCGTACAGATGCTTGGCCCGGTCATTGCGCTGGTGTCGTGGTCCATGGTGATGTGGGTATGGATGTATGCAACGAGGATTCCCGCCATCGTTGCCGCAGGAATGAAGCTTGACCCGAATGCTCCGCGTGGAGAGCAGATGTCCTTGCTCCCTCCGCGGGTTCGCTGGAAGGCGGACAACTACAATCATCTGATGGAGCAGCCAACGATCTTCTACGCGATTGCCTTGACTCTTGCTCTTCTTTCCGTGGCATCCACGGTAGCCCTCTCCCTTGCCTGGGCTTATGTCGTGCTGAGAATGGTTCACAGCCTTGTTCAAGCTCTGGTCAACAAGATTGAGGTTCGGTTCGCAATTTTCGCGCTCTCGAATGTGCCGCTGTTCGCACTTTCCTATTTGGCTGTTGAGGAATTTCTGAGGATCACCGGTGGCGCGTGACTTTCGCTTCGATTTCTGCCGTGCAGCTCGCCGCGGGTGTCGGGCGAGCGAGCGCACGGCCTTGATTCCCGGCAATCGTGGGCGCGAGTCGAGGAGGCCCAAGGCGCCATGAGAATCCTGGTCACGGGCAGCAGTGGCCATCTTGGCGAAGCCCTTGTTCGCACCTTGCAGGGGACGACACATGAAGTCATCGGACTCGACCGGACCGCGTCGCCCTTGACCGCGGAAGTGGGGACAATTGCCGACTGCAGCTTCGTGCGTCGGTGCATGCAGGGAGTGGATGCCGTCATTCACACGGCGACCCTGCACAAGCCCCACGTAGCCACGCATACCCGCCAGAACTTCGTCGATACCAACATCACCGGCACGCTCAACCTTCTTGAAGAGGCGGTGTCAGCCGGTGTGTCGTCTTTCATCTTCACAAGCACCACCAGTGCGTTCGGGCGGGCACTTACGCCACCGCCCGGTGCCCCTGCAGCGTGGGTTACCGAGGAGGTGCAGCCAGTTCCAAGAAACATCTACGGCGTGAGCAAGACGGCGGCCGAAGACTTGTGCGAGTTGTTTCACCGTCTCCACGGGCTTGCGTGCATTGTCCTGCGGACGTCGCGGTTCTTCCCGGAGGCAGATGATGATCCCGTCGTGCGCAGGGATTACGAAGACGGCAACGTCAAGGCGAACGAGTTCCTCTACCGGCGGGTGGACCTCAAGGATGTCGTGGACGCACATGTGCGGGCCCTCGAGAGGGCCCCGTTGATCGGGTTTGGGCGATACATCATCAGCGCGACCACGCCTTTCCAGCCCGAAGATCTGGCCGACCTGCGGTTGAACGCTGTGCAGGTGGTGGAACGGCGGGTGCCCGAGTACGCGGAGGAGTACGCTCGTCGCGGTTGGAGAATGTTTCCCGGAATCGGGCGGGTGTACGTGAATGAGCGCGCACGGCGGGAACTCGGGTGGCAGCCTCGGTACGATTTCCGGAAGATCATCGATTGCCTGCGTGCGGGGGACGCTCCCGGGAGCCCGCTCGCTCGAGCGGTTGGATCGAAGGGGTATCACGATCGTGAGTTCCGGAATGGTCCTTACCCCTTGTTCAGAGGTTCCCTAAGGGCCGGAATCCGTGCAGATGGCGTGAGGCATAGCCCCGGTTCGATCGGGTAGTGGAGCCGGGCCTGCGCGCACGCCGTTGGAGCTTCAGAACCCGAGGAACGAAAGCAGCTCGGCATCGGAGACGGTCGTTGGATCGCCAGGATCGAACGGCGCGGAGAAGTTCCTGCCCTGGAGCCCGGCAGGGATCGCCGGGCGGCGGAAGCGGACGTACTCGAAGCGCGCAAGCAGGTCGGGATTGCCATCGGTGATGACCGTGTTGTTGTGTCCGAACTGATCGTCGGGCCAGTACACGCCGATGATCGAGCCCCAATCGGTGTAGCTGGTGACGCCGACTTGAAGGTTCTCAGGCAGATCGTTCCGCGGGTAACGGCGATGCACCTGCCAGGTGGACCCCGGTTCGCGACGCAGCATGATCATGTGATCTCCCTCCAGGCGCGCGGCGCGCAGTTCAAAGGTGCGCAAGGGATCGCACGTCGTTTCGCAGGCGGATGTGATATGCAGGGTGGACTCGCTGTCGATGGTGGTTTTCACTTCGTACTGGTAGTTGCCGGGGCTGTCGGCGGAGCCGGCACTGAGGAAAACGTAATTCTCGCCCCCGGGCGTCCAGTCGTCGGGCGACTGGATATCGCGCGGTGCGCGGATGAACAGCCCGGCCAGCGAGAAGAGCGCCTGCGGCGCGCCGGTCTGCGCGCGGTTGCCGGCAGTGAAGCGGGTGCTCACCACGAAATCGCCGGTGACCGGCTTGAACACCAGTACGCCGCGAAGATCCTCGTACCAGGAACTGGTGTAGGGAAGCAGGGTCATGTGCCCCGCCTGACCGATCGCAATATCCCAGTTCTCCAATTGGTCCGGCCAGCCTTCCACTTCGTACAGGCGCGACCAATCGGCAAGCGTGGCGGAATCGTCGAATTCGTCGCTGAGCGGGCACAGGTCATCGGCTGCCGGTGGCAGCTCACCGGCCTCGAATCCGCTGGCGAACAACGGACAGGCGAGGGTGGCGTGACCGCCGAGGAGCAGCCCGCAGCCGAGCACGATGGTGGCCGAACTTCGCATGACGGTTCCCCTGTTTTCAGCCATGTCCCTGAATACGTGGGAAGACTGGGGAAACGACATTCGGCTGTCAATGTCATGTGCCTTCATGGAACAGGCACATCGCCGTGACCGACGCTGTCATGTGCGACGTGGCCCGATCCGCCACGTCACGATGTCGCAATCGACAGTTGAGTCCGTAACCGTAGGCGAGCCCGGATCGTGCCGGGCGGCCTTCCAACTACGGAGACAAGCAGATGACATCCCTGTATGAGCGATTGGGCGGCGAGCCCGCCATCAATGCCGCGGTCGAGAATTTCTACGGCCGCATACTTGGCGATCCGATCCTGGCGCCCGTGTTTGCCGAGGTCGAGATGAACCGGCTCAAGTTCCACCAGCGACGTTTCCTGGGTCATGCGTTCGGCGGCCCTGGTGGCTACCAGGGTCGCGACCTGGCCGTTGCGCATCGGCCGATCGCGGAAAAGCATGGACTCGACGACCGCCATTTCGATGCGGTGATCCGTCACTTGCGCGACACGCTGACGGAACTGGGTGTCGACGCATCGCTCAGCGCCGAGGCGCTGGCCGTGGCGGAGTCGGTCCGGGCTCCGGTGCTTGGTCATCCCTTCTGATGTCGTCGCCCGCACCGGAATCCGTACTGCTCGACAACCCCCTCGTCGGATCAATGCCATGAACTTCCCCACCGTCCTGTCCATGCTGGTGATGGCCGCGCTTTGCGGAACCGCGCACGCTGCCACTTTCACAGTCAACCGAACCGACGTGGATGCCATCGACGTCAACCCCGGCGACGGAATCTGCAGTATCGACGCGCTCGATCCGGTACCGCAGTGCACCCTGCGTGCGGCGGTGATGGAAGCCAACGCGCTGGCCGGGCACGACACCATCCTGGTGCCCCCGGGCGAACTGATCGATCTCACCCTGGCCGGTGACGGTGGTGCAGAGGTCGGTGACCTGCTGATCAGCGATCACGTCGATATCCTCGGCTTCGTCGGCGATCCGCCAGCCAGCACTGCGGCACTTCCGGTGATCGAAGCGTCGCCACTCGGCGACCGTATCTTCCGCATTGCCGGGGGGCGCCAGGTGTTGCTGCGTGGTCTGCACCTGCAGGGAGGTAACGCCAGCAGCGGCAGCACGGAGGGTGGCGCGGTGCGCAACCTGGGTCATCTGAGGGTCGAGCACTCGGTGCTGACGTTCAACCAGGCCAGTCTCGGCGGCGCCCTGTACACCCTCGGGCCCAACTCGAGCCTGCTGGTTCGCGGGTCGCACTTCGAAGGAAACCGCATTTCGGCCGCCAACGGAGCGGCCATCAACGTCAGCGCAGGATCCGCCCAGATCATCGACTCCAGTTTCCGCGACAACCGCGCCGACCCCGCTTTCGGCTCCACCATCCGTGCCTTTGTCGATCTGCTGATCGAGAACTCGACGCTGGACGGAACGCCGCTGTCGCCGCCGGTGGCGGGCCTGGGCTCGCCTCATGGCGTGTCGGTCAACGGCTCGGCCGAAACGACCCTGCGCAATGTCACCGTCACCGGCTTCGAGCAGACCGCGCTGCGCTTGAACAATCTGGATGCGGCGGCGCGGATTCGCGTCAGCCACAGCGTGCTGGCCGCGGGCGTCCACGCCTGTCGCGCCAACGGCGATCTTGCTGCGGCGGATGTGGTGATCGCCCACAGCATGGTCGAAAGTGAACTCGACTGCGCCGCCTACTACGAACAGGTGCATACGACCAGTCCGCAGCTCGGTACGTTTGTCCAGCAGGCTGGAACGGCCACCTGGTACCGTCCACCGGACGGGCCTTTCGCCAACGTGGTGGACGCCGGCATGGCGCCCGACATGGTGCCGTCCGAGCCGGTGCTCGGGTGCGCGGCGTCCGATCAGCGCGGCCTTGCACGACCGCAGGACGGCAGCGCCGCCGGAACCGCGCGCTGCGATCTTGGTGCCATCGAGCTCGAGGCTCCACTCACCTTCATCGTCGATCATTTCGACGAGGACCTGGTCGACACCCATCCCGGCAACGGCGTCTGTGACATCGATACCCTTGTTCCCGGCGCCACCTGCACACTGCGCGCGGCCGTCATGGAAGCGAACGCGCTACCGGGATTGCAGGTGATTCGTTTCATCGATGGCGTGCACACGGCGTTGCTCGACCGGGCGGCCGCCGCCGATGCCAGCGGCGGCGATCTCGATGTCGACGAAGTACTGGTCATCGAGGGTCGACTCGCCGACGGCGTGCCGGTGACCTCCATCGAGCAGACCGTGGCCGGCGAGCGCGTGTTCGATCTCGGCATCATCACCGAGCGCCCGGTGGCACTGAGACAGCTCCGTCTGACCGGCGGCAGCAGCGATGTCGGCGGGGCCGTTCGCATCGACGGTGGCGCGTCGTTGCGCATCGAACGCAGCGAACTTGAGGGCAATCATGCCGGCTTCGGCGGCGGGGCGCTCGCGGTCCTCACGGGCTCCCTTCTCGTGGTGGACAGCGATCTGCACGGCAACAGTACCAACGAGTTCGGTGCCGCCCTGGGTGTGGGCAGCGATGGCCTGGCGGTGGTCAGCGGAAGCAGTGTGCGCAACAACACCAACTTCGACCTGCCGGTCGGTAATGTGGCCGAGGCGATCTATGTCGCCAGCAGCGCTCGCCTTTCTCTGCTGTCGAGCACGGTGTCCGACAACAGCGGCGGCATCTTTGCCGAGCTGCCGGGTTCGCTGCAGGTGGTTCAGAGCACCGTTGCCGACAATGGACATTACGGGATCCTCGGGGTGTTCGATGCCTCCACGCAGAGCCTGGGTCTGGTCGGCAGCATCGTTGCCGGACACGGCGCTGGCGTCGCTGCGGCGGGTGCCAAGGGCGGGATCGTTCCCACCGACTGCCTGCTGATCAATGCTGCAGCGGTTGCCAACGTGCAGCACGAGTACATGCTGAGCCAGGACGACAGCTGCTCCGGCATGTCGGCGACGAGCTTCGCAGCCGACCCGCTGCTTGGGCCGATGCAGCGCCCGCCCGGTCGGCTGAGTCGCGTGCGCATTCCGACCTACGGCGACGGCTTGGTTTCTCCGGCGCTGGACGTGGCACCGGCGCATCTTTGTCCGCGTACCGACCAGCGCGGACAGGCGCGGCCGGTGGATCTCGTCGATGTGTCGGATATCGACGGCAGCTGCGATCTTGGTGCGGTCGAGGTGGATTCGGACAGGCTCTTCGCGAACGGCTTCGAGGATTGATCGGGCGATGCACGCGGCGCGAAGGCTTCGGGCAGCGGTGACGCTGCTGTTGATCGGCGGCACGGCGCATGCACTGCCGCCGGTCGTGCCAGGTTTTGCCAACGTAGCGCAGACCGCCGGTGACCTGCTGGCTGGACTGGTGGCGCCGAACCAGGGACGCACGGCGCTGTTCGCCTACCATAACGGCCTGCTCTACTCGATTCCGGAGTCGCCGGGCAGCCTTGGCGGCTCCGACCTGCAGGTGCGCAGCTGGACGCTGCTCGATCCGGCCGCGCCGGTCGAGGTAGAGACGCTGGGGGTGACCCGCAATCCGGTCAATGCCCACGGCTACTTCGCCCTCGGCGCCGACCTGGTGCTTGGCGACGGCCACTGGACCTTCCGCGCCAGTGCGGTGCCCGGGGTGAACCAGCGCATCAACTTTCCCGGTATGGACGCCAATCCGGCGCTGGTCTGCGCTGGCGACCGCGGCTGCCTGTTCTATCCCTGGTACGTGGGCCCGACGCTGTGGAGCTACAACGTCATCGATGGCCAACAGTCCCTGCATGCACGTTACGGGCAGCCAGCGGCATCGAGCTGGAATCTGGTCGAGGAGACCGGCGTCATCGGTCAGCCCTTCATCGTAGGCAACCGGCTCTACTTCGCCTCCGACCAGAGCCGCACCGGCGTGGCCAGCTATGACATCAGCGATCCCGCCCATCCGGTACTGCTTGACGTGCTGACCGAAGGCGGGCCGGGCGGCTACTGGCCGGAGATCTTCGGCCTGAACGGAAAGCTGTATCTGGTGTTTCCCTATCGCACCAATGGCAACGGCATGCGCGTCATCGACATCACCGATCCGACCGACCTCAGGTTCGTGATCGACGTTCCGTTGCCTGGTGCCGAGGCCATGTACGCGCAGTTCCAGGACGAGTTCGCCTTCATCGGCGACCACAAGATCGACATGCGCACCTTCGAGTCGGTGCTGTTCCTCGACGGCGCCAATCGCGTGCGCACCAACGACGGGTTGGTCGGCATCGACACCAGCCAGTTCGCCCTGCCGCTCGGCAACCTGCTGATCACCGGCGGCGCCAACGAGAACCAGGGCATGGCGATCTGGGCGCACCAGAACGAGCCCGACACGCGCGGTCCCGAGGTGGCCTTCCATGTGCCGCTGGACGGGCAGACCGGCTATCCCCTCGGCGCGCCGATCAGCCTGCTGATTCACGAGACGCTGGAGGCCAAGACCATCGTTCCGGGTGTGTCGCTGATCCTGCGCGAGGTCGGCGGCGAGCCGCTGCCGTTCCGGGTCACTCTCGCCTTCGATGATGTAATCACCATGACGCCGGATGCGCCGCTCGCGCCCGACTCCAGCTACGAGGTGGTCGTGGTCGGGGGCGGCATCAAGGACGCAGCCGGCAACGGTGTTGCCGCGCACAGTTTCGCGTTTTCCACCGGAGACAGCGTCAACGCCGACGCACCGCCGGTGATCGATGCCTTCAACGCCAGCGGCTCGCCGGCCCTGATCGGCAGCCCCATCGACTTCGCCGTCACTGCTCATGATCCCGAGGGCGAACTCCTGATGTATCGCTTCGATCCGGGCGATGGCAGTCCGCGCAGTGAATGGAGCACGGATCCCGGGTACCACCACGTCTACGTATCGATCGGCCACCACCGCGCCAGCGTGCAGGTGCGCGACCCCGGTGGACGCATCGCCGCCGCCTCGCGGGCGGTCACCGTGCTCGAATCATTCCCCACAGCGGCGCCGCCCAGCGGATCCTCACTGGTGTGTCTCGCCGACGGCAGCGTGGTCGCGGTGAACCCCGACAATGATTCGGTGGCGCGGGTGGCCGCTGCCGGCAGCGGGTTGCTGGCCGAGTTGGTGCTCGACAGCGGCCCCTTCGCATGTCACGACCCCAGGCGTCTTGCCGCGGCCGGCGGTGAACTGTGGTTGAGCTGTCACGACAACGACCGCGTGCTGGTACTCGACGCGATC
>DAOMOD010000073.1:0-4661 GCA_035444205.1 Lysobacteraceae bacterium | reverse complement strand
AGCCTGGCGCCGCTTGCGGCGCTCGACCTGGCGCACGGCAGCCGGCCCTTCGACGTGGTCGCGTCGTCGGACGGCTCGCAGGTGTTCGTCGGCAGCTACGGACGCGGCGAACTGCTGCGTTTCGATGCCGCCACGCGTGCCCGCACCGGCGAGGTCGCGCTCGGCTTCGGTGCGCGCGCTGTGGCGCTGTCCGACGGTGGCGCATCGGCTTTCGTCACGCGCTTCCTGTCGCCGCGCGACGAGTCCTGGATCTGGGAAGTCGACGTCGGTGCAATGACGCTGATTCGCACCCTGCGCCTGCCCAAGTTCGGCGGGGATTTCCATCGCGACACCTCCGCCTCGGGGCGCGGCGTGGCCAACTATCTCGCCGACATCGCGGTGGCGCCCGGCGGCGAGCGGCTGTGGTTCGTCGCCACCAAGCCCAACGTCGAGCGCGGACCGCTGATCGGTCCCGACCTCAACCCCGAGAACACCATGCGCACGGTGGCGGTGGAGCTCGACACCGCGAGCGGTGCCTTGACCCGCGCCATCGACATCGACAATTCCGATTCCGCAAGCGCGATCGGCTTCTCGCCACTCGGCGACTACCTGTTCGTGACTTTGCAGGGCAACCAGCAGCTGGCCATCTTCGATCTGCTCGCGCCGGCAGTCGCGCAGGCGTCGGGTGCGCTGCGCGGTCGCCTGGCGACCGGGCACGCGCCACAGGGGTTGTGTGTGGACGGCGAGGTGATGTGGGTGCAGAACCTGCTGGGTCGCAGCGTGACCCGTTTCGACACCGCCGCCCTGCTGGATAGCGGCGACGCATCGCTTCCCTCGATCGACGTGCCCACGGTGAGCGTGGAGACCATGCCGGCCGAGGTGCTTGCCGGCAAGCGCACGTTCTACGACGCCGCCGACCCGCGCATGACCAGCGACGGCTACATCAGCTGCGCGAGCTGCCACCTCGACGGCGGCCACGATGGCCGGGTGTGGGACTTCAGCGGTCGCGGCGAGGGACTGCGCCGCACCATCGACCTGCGCGGGCGAGGCGGCATGGCGCACGGCAAGGAGCACTGGAGCGCCAACTTCGACGAGATCCAGGACTTCGAGAACGACATCCGACTGGCCTTCGGTGGCAGTGGATTCCTGAGCGATGCCGAGTTCGCCATGACCAGCGATCCAGTGGGCGCGCCGAAGGCGGGACTCAGCGCGGATCTCGATGCGCTCGCTGCCTACGTGGGCTCGCTCGACCACGCCAGCGTCCCGCGCAGTCCGTGGCGCGAGGCTGATGGTGCCCTGACGGCAGCGGCAGGGCAGGGTGCCGTGTGGTTCGAGCTGCTCGGCTGCGCCTCCTGCCACGTGCCGCCGCGCTTTACCCGCAGTCCGCTCGCCGGGCTCGATCTGGTCGATGTCGGTACCCACAGCGACAACTCCGGCGGCCGGCTCGGTGACGTGCTGACCGGCATCGACGTGCCGACCCTGTTCGGTCTGTTCGACGGCGGACCCTACTTCCACGATGGTTCGGCGCCATCGCTGGCGGCGGTATTCGATGTGTACGGCGGTCAGGTGATCCCTGCGGAGAGCGGAGCGGTAGCCTCCGGCGCCTTCATCGAGAGCCAGTTCCTGCAGTTCAACGCCGACGACACCGTACGCGGCCGGGCGCTGGTGAACCTGGACGTACAGGGCGCGCGCGTGACATTCGACAGCGTCGACGGAGGTCCCGGCGGTGCCGGTGCACTGGCACTGCGCTACTCAGCCGGTGGCGCCTCGCAGCTCGCGGTGCGCGTCAACGGCCAGGCGCAGACGCTCGCCGTGCCGCCGACCGGAAACGCGACCTTCCGCCCCAGCAACTGGCGCTACCTGCGCCTTGCGGACATCGCCTTGCTGCCCGGTCCGAACAACCAGATCGAGATCGAGCGCCTGCATCCGTTCGTCCGGATCGAGCTGGACGAATTTGTCATCGGCACCGCCAGCGAGCGCCTTGCCGCCGAGCCGCACCGGCAGGTGGCTGCACTCGCTCCCGCCGATCGTGACGCCCTGATCCGTTTTCTTCAGGAAATCGAGCCGGGTGTGAGCGTGGGCGATCCACTGTTGATATTCGCCGACGGCTTCGAGTAGATCGGACCGGTGGGCCAAGGAGAATGGCCGCGGCGTCTCTGTCCACTTCGATGGCCAGGTGCTGCACGGCGTGGTCCGTGAGCTGCTGGCGGACGCCGTGGTGCTGTCCAACCAGGAGCGCGGCGAGATCATTGTCCGCCGCGAGAAGATCACCGCGGTGGCCGGGAGATAGCTGCGGTAGGCGCGCCGCGTCCGATTCGAAGGATCGGCCAGGGTAGGCTTGCCGGATGCCTGCTTCACGGTCCATGCTTGCGCCGTGTCTGGACGCTTTCGGGATGACGTGCCATGCAGGATCCCTCGCCGCCGCAGGAGCCGCTTCCCGACAAGGGAGCGGTGAGGTCGGATCCGGCTTCGGTTACAGCGATCCTCAACGATGCGACAGATCAGCGCGAGGTTCTCGATCGCGTATTCCCGCTGGTCTACGCCGAGCTCAAGCGCATCGCCCACAGGGTGCTGGCGCAGTCCGGCGCGGGCACGCTCAATCCCACCGCCCTGGTACACGAGGTATACGGCAAGCTGATCGGCGGCGCGGACCTCAAGCTGGAGGGCCGTCAGCACTTCTATTCGCTGTGCGCGCGCACCATGCGCCAGATCGTGGTCGACTACGCACGCGCCCGGATGGCCGACAAGCGCGGCGGCGGGCAGGCGGCGGTGGCGCTGACCGAGGATGGCGCCATCGACATGTCGCGCCCGGAAACCCTGGTGGCGCTGGACCTGGCGCTGGACCGGCTGGCGCAGCACGATGCGCGCCTGGTGGAAATCCTGCACTACCGCGTGTTCGCCGGCATGGAGCTGGCCGAGATCGCGGAGATCTATGGGCTCACCGTGCGCCAGTTGCAGCGCGACTGGCAGCGGGCGCGGATCTGGATCACCGAGGCCCTGCTCGACGACTGAGTGATCTCGGTCCTCCCACGCCGCACCGGATTGCCGGCGTGGATCATCGGGTCTCTTGCCGCGGGATGCTCGAAAGGCCGGTGATGACCGCTGCAAATCGCTCGCGGGTGCCTTCGTCAAGTATGGGAAGCGGCACCTCGGCAACCTGTCCGCGGCGGGCGCGCCAGCGTTCGGTCAGGGGGCTGCGCATGGGTTGGGCCCTTGGCGAGCGGGTCGCTTCGCCGAGCGGCAGTCCGAGCGCGTGCAGGCGAGTGCGCATGTCCGGCAGGCAATTGCCTGGAATGTCTTGATCCGGAAGGGCGGCGCCGGCCAGGACCGCGCGCAACACTTCGCCGTGCACGCGCGTGCAGCCCTCTGGCAGGCCGGCCATGAACTCCGGATCCGGCCATCCGGGAAGCGCATGCCCGCGCTCGGCGAGCAGCTGCAGCAGCACCCCGTTCAGCAGGCGCCGCCCGCGGCTGAGCGCATGCCCCTGCGTGGCGGCTGCCGCAGCCAGATCCCATTCCTCGAACTCGAACAGCAGCCAGCCCAGCCGGGTGGCGAAATAGCTCAGTTGCGGGGCGTTTTCGCCCAGGGTGGACTGGGCCAGCTCGCTGGCTTCCAGCATCCGCTGTACAGCCTGCTCCCAGCGTCCGGAGTACAGCGCAGCGTAGGCCTTGCTCTCCAGGTAGTTGGCTCGTTGAAACGGCTCGTCCGTCAGCACATCCGGCGGCAGGCGCTCGAACACCAGGAACGCGTCCTCGAAGCGTTCGTCCATCATCAGCCAGAGCGAGGCCCAGGTCGTGATCTTGGCGGTCGTCGGGTGCGCGGACCCCAGTTGGGCATGGGCGAACTCGAGCATGTCCTCGTACTCGCGCACGGCTTCCTCGAAGCGCAGCAGGCGCCCGAGCGCGTTGCCGATCTCGGACCGACGCCGCAGCAAGGCGGGCAGATGGGCAGGCTCGTCGGGATCGAGCATGTCCCTGGCCTCGACCAGCAATACCCGGGCGCGCTCGAAATCGCCCAGCGATCCGTAGGCGATGGCCAGAGCGGCGATCATGTCGCTGCGAATGGCGGCATCGGCCACCAGCAGGCGCGGCGCCAGCGGCTCCAGCAGGTCGATGGCACCGCGGTAGTCGCCGCGCTCGGAGCGGATGGTGGCGACGTAGTACTGCAAGCGCTGCCTGTCGGCCTCCGGCAAATCAGCGGACACCGCCTCGACCCGGGCCAGGACTTCGTCATAGCGGCCGAGCGCCTGCAGTGCCGCCACTGTCTGCACCTGGGCCTGCGCACGCAGCGCCGGATCCAGGGCATGCGTCGTGGCGATATTCTCAGCGCGCTGGGACAATGCCAGCATCTCGTCGAACTGCTCGGCCACCACCAGCATCTCCACCAGGCGCAGCAGCATGCGCACCTGGAAGTTGGGGTCGCCCACCTCGTCGCTCTGGAACCGATCGGAGGCACGGCGCAGGGCCTCGGCGACCGTCGTGCTTCCGGGCGAGGCGACATAGGGGTTGGCCGGCGCAAAGATTTCGGTCATGGCATCGAGAATGCGATCGCTGCGCTCGGCGTAGATGCGCGCCTGCTGCGCCTGCCGGGTAGCGGTAGCCGCGTACCCCACGACCAGAACGGCGATCAGGGCGAGCGCGTAGATCACGCCGAGCTGCGCGACGCCGCCGAACGCGACCATC
>DAOMOD010000072.1:7504-19164 GCA_035444205.1 Lysobacteraceae bacterium | reverse complement strand
GCGGACAACCAAGAGCCGTCGGCATGGAATGCCGACCTACGACAGCAAGAGAAAGTGACTCGGCCGCCGGAGGGCGGACGGAAAACAAGTCAGGGACGAAACAACCACCCGCGCCACAGGGTCCCCGGTGTTCACGAACCCGGCATCCTGTCTGGATGTTGCTTCTTGTTGTAGGAGCGCACCCTGTGCGCGACCGTGACGCAGGGGTCGCCCACCAGTGGGGCCTCAGCCCGGCGGCCAGCTCATTCTGCGGCCGCCTAGCAGATGCAGATGAAGGTGAAAGACTGTCTGCCCGCCGTCTTCCCGGCAGTTGAACACGGTGCGGTAGCCGCTTTCGGCCAGCCCTTCGCGGCGTGCGTACTCCGCGGCCGTGCGCAGCAGGCGGCCAATCAGGGCATCGTCGGCTTTGCTCAGGTCGTCCAGCGTGGCGATCGGTTTTTTCGGAATGAACAGCACGTGCACCGGCGCCTGCGGGTTGATGTCGCGGAAGCCCAGCACCTCGTCATCCTCGTGGACGATGTCGGCCGGAATTTCGCGGCGGATGATCTTGGCGAAAAGCGTGTCGGACATGATGCTCCTCAGGCTTCGACCGAATGTCGGGTTCCAAAGGCATGCGCCAGCGTACCGCGATCGACGAATTCGAGCTCGCCGCCGATGGGCACTCCGTGGGCGATGCGGCTGGCACGCACGCCTGCATCGCGGGCGATCTGCGCCAGATAGTGTGCGGTCGCTTCACCCTCGACCGTGGGGTTGGTGGCGATGATCAACTCGCGTACCTCGCCTTCTGCCAGCCGCCGCGCCAACAGCTCCATGCCAAGTTCGGCCGGTCCCAGCCCGTCCAGCGGCGACAGCCGCCCCAGCAGCACGAAATAGCGGCCGCGGTAGCCGGTGGCGGTCTCGATGGCGAGCTGATCGACCGGGGTCTCCACCACGCACAGCAGTTCATTGTCGCGCCCGGCCGCCGCGCAGGTGACGCACAGTTCGTTCTCGCTGAAGGTACGGCAGCGCGCACAGTGGCCGATGCGCTGCGCAGCGGCAAGCAGCGCCGCCGCCAGCCGCCGCGCGCCGTCGCGGTCGCGCTCGATGAGCTGAAACGCCATGCGCTGTGCCGTCTTCTGACCCACGCCAGGAAGCGCACGCAGTGCCTCGATCAACTCGGATAGCAGGGGTGAGAAACTCACAATTTCAAAGCTTTAGAATGGAAACTTCATGCCAGGAGGCAAGTTGAGTCCGGCGCCCAGTCCGGCCATGCGTTCGCGGCTCGCCTCGCCTATGCGATTGACCGCATCGTTGATCGCCGCGGCCACCAGGTCCTCGGTCATTTCAGGATCTTCCGCCAGCACCTTCCGGTCGATCTCGACACGCCGCACCTCGTGGCGGCCGTTCATCGTCACCTTGACCATGCCGCCGCCAGCCTGACCGGTCACCTCGGTGCGGGCCAGTTCTTCCTGGGCTTTCGCCATCTCCTCCTGCATCTTCTTGGCCTGCTGCATGAGGCCTGCAATCTGCGCTTTCATCATGGATTTCAGTCCAGGGGTTTGACGGATTGGGGAATGACGCGCGCTCCCAGATTCTGCCTGAGCGCCGCCACCACGGGATCGGCGTCCACCGCACCGAGCGCGGCGCGGTGGCGGTCGTCGCTGAGTCGTGCATCGCGCTCGGCCAAGGTCTCGCCCTCAGCCTCGGTGATTTCGACACTCAGCTTGAGCGCCAGCCCCAAGCATTCGCCGACGGCCTTGGCCAGCGCCGTCTCAGCACGCGGATTGCGCAGGTGCGCATCCTCCGCGCGCAAGCCGACGCACAGACGATCACCTTCCAGCGCCAGAAACAGCGTGTGCGCGGCGAATACGCGGTTGGGTCCGGCCAGGTCACATTCGTCCAGCAGCCCCGGCCAGCCCGCGGCGTCCAGGCCTGGCGGCGTGTGGACCTCCTTCACCATGGTGGCGGGCTCGAGTCTGGGCTCGGATTTGGGCTCGGATCTGGGCTCGGATGCGGGCATGGCATGCGCGGCGAGCTTCGGCGCCGTGGCAGACCGGACGGCAGATCCGCTTGTAGCGCCGGTGCCCGGCAGCGGTGCACACGCCGCCGATCGAAAGGCCAGCATGCGCAACAGAGCCATCTCGAACCCAATCCGCGGCGTCGGTGCCCAAGCCAGATCACGGCGGCCGGTGACCGCCATCTGGTACCAGAGCTGAATGTCCTCGGGTACCAGCCGACCGGCCAGCGCGGCCAGCGCAGGTGCCACCGATTCGCTGCATGCGTGATCGGGCATCAATTGGCACAACTGCACCTGGTGCAGGGCTTCGGCAAGGCCGCCGAGAACCGCAGCGAAATCGGGCGACAGCTCAGCCAGCGCTTCCACCTCGTCAAGCAGGCGTCCACCCTCCCCTGCGGCCAGCGCGTCGAGCAGTACCAACACGCGGTCGCGATCGATGCTGCCCAGCATGTCGCGTACCTGCGCCTCGATCACGCTGCCACCGCCATGCACGATGGCCTGGTCGAGCAGGGACAGGCCGTCGCGCAGGCTGCCGTCGGCACCTTCGGCCAGTACGGCCACCGCGCCCGCCTCGTACTCGATGCCCTCGGAGGTCAGAATCTTCTGCAGTTGTCCCTCGATCTGCTCCTGGCTGAGCCGCTTCAGGTTGAACTGAAGGCAACGCGAAAGCACCGTCACCGGCAGTTTGTCTGGATCGGTGGTGGCAAGCAGAAACTTCACATGTCCGGGCGGCTCCTCCAGCGTCTTCAGCAGGGCATTGAAAGCCGGCTTGGACAGCATGTGCACTTCGTCGATGAGGTACACCTTGGTGCGTCCACGACTGGGTGAGTACTGGGCCTTCTCGATCAGGTCGCGCACGTTGTCGACGCCGGTATTGCTGGCGGCGTCGATCTCGATCAGATCGACGTAGCGACCGGCATCGACCTCGACACAGGTGCCGCATTCCCCGCAGGGTTCCGAGGAAACGCCTCGCTCACAGTTGAGCGACTTGGCGAATATGCGTGCGATGGTGGTCTTGCCGACACCACGCGTACCGGTGAACAGGAAGGCGTGGTGCAGGCGTCCGGTATCCAGCGCGTTGCCGAGTGCACGCACCACATGTTCCTGGCCGACCAGCTCGGCGAAGCGCCGTGGCCGCCACTTGCGCGCGAGGGCGAGATAGGACATCAGTCGGGAGCCTGCGGAGGAGACCTCCGATTGTGCCAAGCCGCGACCGCGATCACCACCACCGCGTCGCCGCGCCAGGCCCTGCACGCCCTGGCCGGCATTTCGCAAGGCCCGGCGAACGCGAGGCGCTGGCAGGGAGCGTACCCGCGCCGCTATACTTCCGCGCCTTGCCGCAGCCGCCGGCAATTCCCGATCTCCCTTGAACGACGCGTTCCGATGAAGCGAATCACCGCAATACTCTGCATGCTCGCACTCGCCGCCTGGCTGCCGAACCCGGCTGCGGCCGGTGAGGGCGATATCGAGCAGGGCCGCATCAAGGCCTACACCTGCACCGGCTGCCACGGCATCCCCGGCTACAAGAACGTCTATCCGCACTATCACGTGCCCAAGATCGGCGGGCAGAACTACCAGTACCTGGTCGACGCGCTGAATCAGTATCGCCAAGGCATGCGCCCGCATCCGACCATGCGCGCGCAGGGCGAATCGCTGAGCGACCAGGATATCGCCGACATCGCCGCCTTCCTTGCCAGCCTGAAGGAGGGCGGCCGATGAAACTCGCCCCAGTGTTCGCCTTTGCCATGTTCGCCGTGGCCAGTCTGGCCCATGCCGGCGACCCGGTCGCCGGCCAGCAGAAGTCGCTGGTCTGCCAGGCCTGCCATGGCGCCGACGGCAATACGTCCGCCGACCCGAGCTACCCCAAGCTCGCCGGCCAGTACCAGGACTACCTGGTGCACGCCATGCTCGCCTACAAGTCCGGCGAGCGCGACAACGCCATCATGGCCGGTTTCATGGGCACGTTGAGCGAACGTGACATCCGCGATCTGGCCGCCTTCTACGCACGCCAGAAGGGCGATCTCAAGGACCTGCGCGAATTCAAGTGAGGTTGAGGCCTAAGGCTTAGGGCCTAGGGCTTAGGGCCTAGGGAGTAGCCGCCAAGCTCGGCGCGCTTTTCTCCTCGTGTTTCGCTGCGGCATATCGAGGACTTCATGAAAGGTCAAAGCACTTCGAGCTTGCGGACCCTAAGCCCTAGGCCCTAGGCCCCAAGCCCTAGGCCCTCGCGCCCCCCTACCCCGCCCGCGCCACGTACGGATTCTCCCCCGTACTGTGGTCGGTGGCGTCGACCACCGCGGTGACTTCGGGAATGCGCGCCATCAGGGTCTTCTCGATGCCCTGCTTGAGGGTCACGTCGACCATGCCGCAGCCGTGGCAACCGCCGCCGAAACGCAGTACCACGGTGCCGTCGGCACGCACTTCCTCGACTTGCACCCTGCCGCCGTGCGAGGCCACTCCGGGATTGATCTCCGATTCCATCACGTAGCGCACACGCTCGACCAGACTGGCGTCCATGCCCGGCACCTCGCCCTTGAGGGCGGGCGCGCGGATGCTGAGCGTGGTGCCGGCGCCTTCCTCGCGCAGGTCGATTTCGGCGCCATCGAGAAACGCCACGCTGGCGGCGTCCACCCACAGGGTGAAACCTTCGCAATCGACCGCCCATTCGTCCCCGGCGAGATCAGCGCCGGCACAGAACTCGAGATGACAGTCGGCCGCGGGCGTGCCGCCACGCAGGGCGCTGAGTCGGATACCGAGGCCGTCCTCGCCCTGCTGTTCGATGAGACGCTGGAAGTGCTTCTGGGCAACCGGGCTGATATGGATCATGGGCGTGACATGCGATGCGATGCGATGTCGACATTGTATCGCCTCGACCGGCCCGGTCCGTGCACAAACGCTG
The DNA here is from genome assembly GCA_035444205.1 of Lysobacteraceae bacterium. GTDB lineage: Bacteria > Pseudomonadota > Gammaproteobacteria > Xanthomonadales > BPKI01 > DAOMOD01. The sequence goes on along the minus strand of DAOMOD010000072.1, from coordinate 14,272 downwards.
AACCGCACGAAGCGAGCCTGCGCACAGTAGACTCGTCATTCCGATTCGAGATGGAGACACGTCATGACCACCCTGGAAGAACTCGGCGCCAAACGCTGCGCGCCGTGTCACGGCGAGACGCACCGCCTGGATGCGGCACGCGCCGCCACCCTGCTCGCCGCCCTGCCCGACTGGGAAGCAAGCGGAAACGGTATCGCCAGGACCTTCCACTTCAAGGACTACCACCACACCATGGCTTTCGTGAACGCGGTGGCCTGGATCGCCCACCGCGAGGACCATCACCCCGACCTGGAAGTCGGCTACAACCGCTGCCGCGTGTTCTACAGCACCCACGATGCCGGTGGCCTGTCGGAGAACGACTTCATCTGCGCGGCCAAGGTGGAAAGCCTGCAAGCACGATGACGTCGCGGCCGGCCCGCACGTCGTCGGCCGGGCGGGCACGGTATCGCTCAATCCTCCAGCTGATCCTTGGCGTAGTCCACATCCAGCGCCTGCATGGCGTCGATCGGCTTGATCGCCGCAGCCTTGGCGTAGGCCTTCTCCGCCTCGGCGATCTTGCGGTCGCCGTGCAGCATGAGCAGACCGTTGCCGTACTCGATCCAGGCGATGGGCGCCTTGGGGGTCAACTTGAGCGCCTTTTCCAGGTATTCGCTGGCTGTCGCCGCCTTGGCGCCATAGGTGATGCCGCCGATCATGGCACCCACCTTGTCGATGATCTCGGCGTGGTACAGGCCGAGCGCGGTATGCGCCTCGGCGTGCTTCGGGGCGAGCCGGAGTGCATGATCCAGGCTCTCCTTGACCTTGCCGGCCAGCCCCTGGGACAGAGCCTTGGTGATGGAGATACCCTGGCTGTAGCGACCCAGCGCAAAGGCACGAAGGTAATGCGCGTTGGCATCGCCGGGCAACGCCGCGATGGCGTCCTCGGCACGCTCCACGCAGTTCATGAAGTGCTTGAGCTTGGCCTTGTCGTCTTCGACCAGGTAGACCGCATGGATACCCTCGGCCTTGTTGGCCACGGTGGCTCCCGCCGCACCGAGCGATTCGCCGATCTCCACCGCAAGCTGGAAGTCGCCGCGATGGAAGGCGCGCCAGGCCTCCTGCAGGGATTCCGCAGCCTTTCCGGCAGGCATCGACTTCTTGCTCTTGCCACCATCGACCAGCAGTTGCGCCACGCGCTTCTCGTCGGGAAAGGGTTCCTGGTCGCCCAGGTGCAGCTCGGACCAGGCCTTCTGCAACCTGTCGCCAGCGTAGTCGAAAGCCTTGGCCGGATGGGGAAAGGCTGCCCAGGACTTGCCCATGTCGCGCGCTCCGTTCTGATCGGGCGCCAAGCATCCGCAATGACGCGCCGCGAGGCAAGCGTGCCGGCGTAGTGCGAATGTTCTAGAGCGCTGGCCTATGGTGTAGGTCGAGCGCTGCACAGCGCCAACCCCGACAGGAGACCGACCCCATGAGCAAGCAGATCCGCAGCCGCAGCACCCCGAGCAACAACAGCACTGAACTCGCCCGCAACGTATGGCTTGCCGGCCTTGGCGCCGTATCCGTCGCCCAGCAGAAGGGCCGCGCCACCTTCGGCAGCCTGGTCAGCGAAGGCAGAAGCTTCCAGTCTCGCTCCGAGAAGGTCGCCAGGACCGTGGCCAAGGACGTCAACAAGGGCCTCAAGGACATCCTCGTGCCGGTGCGCGCACGCGTCGAGAAGGGTATCGAGCAGGCCGGCAACACTGTCGAGAACGTGGTCGGCGGCGTCCTGAACCGTTTCGGCGTACCCTCCCGCGCCGAGATCCGCGAACTGACCACCCGTGTGACCGAGCTCAACCGGCAGATCAAGTCGCTGAGCAAGTAGGCGGGACCGGAACGGCACCAAATGACAACGGCGGCGCAAGGCCGCCGTTTTCATTCACGACAAGGCCGACCGTGCCTAAGGTAGCGGGGGTGATTCGAAGCCATCCTTGAAAACGGCGGTGGGCGCAGGCTGCCGTGACTCGGCATGGTCGATGAAACCAGCCGCCCAACCTGTGGCGGCATAGAGGCGACCGTTCTCGTCGTCTGTGGCGAAGCCAAACGTCCGCCGGCCCAGATTCATGGGTTCCGATGCCTGCCAGGAGCCCTCGGTGCCAAGGGACGTATCGTACGCCTCCACCGACGTCAGATAGGAGCTCCAGCCTCCAGCTCCGACATACAGCGTGTTGCCCAGCGCCCACATGCCTGCGCCCCCTCGTGGCGTATCCAGGGCTGGGTAGTCCACCCACGCGTCAAGGTCCGGATCGAAGGCGGCAACAGTCGCAAAATTGCCCCCCAAATTGTCAGAGAAACCGGCAACGAAAATCAGTCCATTCATGGACAACGCTGCTGTGTAGACGTGGGCGAACCCTGAACTCTGCATGGTCGTCCATCGACTGCCGCTGCTGGCTGTCGGGTCGTAGACGTATGTGGTGGCCGTGCCTGCGCTACCGTCCCAACCGCCGAAGACGTAAAGACGGCCCTCGTGAGCCGCGCATCCGGCCCCATAACGCGCACCCGGCATCGGATCCGATGCCACGACTTCCCAGGTCAACGTGGCGACATCGAGTACCTGCAAGCTGTCCAGAACGACCGAACCGGTCCAGCCGCCCGGCACATAGATCCTTCCATCGACAACCCCCGCACAGAGATTGGAGGCCGGCATCGGCATGGCCGGCGCACTCACACTGTCCCATTCGTCGGCATCCGGATCGTAAATCTGCACTAGGCCGAGTCGCCCGCCTCCCGTCGACTCACCTCCGATCACGAAGAACAATCCATCGACAACCGCGCCCGCGGGGCGCGACACTGCGGCGGGCGCTGCGGAAACTTCCACCCAGGGCCCGAGCGGCCCATCTCCCGTGACGGTATCGCCTGCGAAAGTCATGTTCTGCCAGCCGAGCAAGACCGTCGCGACTGCAAGGCACCAGAATCCGGTGCTCAATCCTGACCTGATCATCGCGTGCCCCCCATTCTGCGTCATTCAATGCCTCGCGGGTCCGGGAGGTGCCACAGTCTATCGCAGTCAGGGAACGCGGACCGACGCACGCGAGCTCACCGGCAACGCCAAAGCAGGTTCAGGCTCGGTAGGCCGCGGCCAGGTGGTGCAAATGGACGCGTTCGGCGTCGCGCAGCAGCGGGGCGAGCAGCATCATCACCTGGAAGATGCCGCCCCTCAGATCGATGTCGACATGGCCGCTGCGTGCCTGGCGTACGGCGTCGAAATTGAGCCAGAAAGTGGCGATCAGCAGGATGTTGTCCGCGGTGGCATCGATCTCTGCCGGGCTGGCACGCAGGATTCCGGCCGCAGCCAGACCGCTCAGCACCTGCCGCGCATTTCCCGCCGCGCGTCGCAGGATGCGTCCGAAATGCATTCTGAGCCTGCGGTTGCGGCTGAGAATGTCGACCAGGTCGCGATAGACGAAGCGGTACTCCCACATGCACTCGAACACCAGGTGCAACTGCAGCCAGATATCCTCAAGGTTGGGTAGTCGGTCGTCCGGTACCACGAGCACCTCGTCCATGCGCGCCTCGTAGCCGGCGAACAGGTGCTGGACGATGTCGTCCTTGTTGCGGAAGTGGTAGTACAGGTTGCCGGGGCTGATCTCCAGCTCATCGGCGATGTGATTGGTGGTGACGTTGGGCTCGCCCTGCTCGTTGAACAGTGCGAGGCTGGTATCGAGGATGCGCTGCCGGGTATTGGTGGCCTGCATGGCGGGGCATCGCGGCCTGATCGCAGGCGACCGGACAGGCTCAGCCGGCCAGCTTGGACACCAGGTCGACGTACTTCTTCATCGCCTCTTCCTGCGAGGTGCCGGCCAGCTTGGCCCAGGCCTCGTACTTGGCGCTGCCGACGAAGTCGAAGAAGCCGGGCTTGGGTCCCGACACATCCCCGGCCGAACCCTGCTTGTACAGCGCGTAAAGCCTGAGCAGGGTATCGTTGTCGGGACGCTCGGCGAGATTCATGGCCTTCTTGGCGGCTTCCTCGAACTGGGTCTTCAGATCCGACATGTCCCGCTCTCCAAAAGTGGCGTGATGGCGCCCACTGCGCCCGCGCTGTTTCTAGCACGGCGTCGCGGCGAGGGTCAACGCGATGCTGCCTTCGCGATCATCGCGCGGACTCAAGAAACATGCAGGTCGAAGAATCCCCGACTGCTAGGCAGCGTGCTGCGCGGCAGCTATCTTAGCGCTGCATCCACCCGCGGGGGAGTTCCCATGAACTATTTCGTCACTGGCGGCACCGGTTTCATCGGCCGCCACCTGATCGCCAACCTGCTGAAGCGCAAGGGCACGATCTACGTGCTGGTGCGGCGCGGTTCGCAGAAGAAGCTCGATGCCCTGCGTCAGCGACTGGGCACCGACGCCAAGCGACTGGTCGGCATCAGCGGCGATCTGGGCAAGCCGAAGCTCGGCCTGACCGCGGCCAATCTGAAAGCACTCAAGGGCAAGATCCGCCATTTCTTCCATCTGGCCGCGATCTACAACCTGGAAGCCGACGCCGAAAGCCAGATGGTGGCCAATGTCGAGGGCACCCGCCATGCCGTACAACTGGCCGAGGCGCTGAATGCCGGCTGCTTCCACCACGTCAGCTCCATCGCCGCCGCGGGTCTTTACCCAGGCATGTTCCGCGAGGACATGTTCGACGAGGCCGAGGGCCTCGACAATCCGTACTTCCGCACCAAGCACGACTCGGAAGGCATTGTCCGCAACGACTGCAAGCGACCGTTCCGCATCTACCGTCCGGGCATCGTGGTCGGTCATTCAAGGACCGGCGAAATGGACAAGATCGACGGCCCCTACTACTTCTTCACGCTGATCAAGCGCATGCGCGAGATGCTGCCGCCGTGGATGCCGACCATCGGTATCGAGGGCAGTCGCATCAACATCGTGCCGGTCGATTTCGTAGCCGACGCCATGGACCACATCGCACACAAGCCTGGACTCGATGGCGGCTGCTTCCACCTGGTCGATCCGCAGCCGATGCGCGTGGGCGAGGTGCTGAACACCTTCGCCAGCGCCGGACATGCGCCACTGATGACCATGCGTGTGGATGCGCGCATGTTCGCCTTCGTGCCGCCGATGGTGAAGCAGGCGGTGGGCAATCTGCCGCCGGTCCGGCGCCTGATCGCCATGCTGCTGCGCGAGTACCGCATCCCGCGCGACGTGCTGCGCTTCATCACCTACCCCACCCGATTCGACACCCGTGAAGTCGAGCGCGCCCTCAAGGGCTCGAAGATCGCGGTGCCGCGCCTGGAGGACTATGCCTGGCGGCTGTGGGACTATTGGGAGCGCCATCTCGATCCCGACCTGCATGCCGATCGCAGCCTGGCAGGACGGGTCAGGGGAAAAGTGGTGATTGTCACCGGCGGTACCAGCGGTATCGGCAAGGCGACCGTGCTCAAGCTGGCCCAGGCCGGCGCGAAAACCGTCATCGTCGCGCGCAAGCAGGAGGATCTCGACGCCACCCGTGCCGAGGTCGAGGCGCTGGGCGGCACCGCCTTCACCTACAGTGCCGACCTTGCCGAGATGTCGAGCTGCGACGAACTGATCGCCCGGGTATTGAAGGACCATGGCCAGGTCGACATCCTGGTCAACAACGCCGGTCGCTCCATCCGCCGGTCGATTGCGCTGAGCTACGACCGCTTCCACGACTTCGAACGCACCATGCAGCTCAACTACTTCGGCTCGCTGCGTCTGATCATGGGCTGCCTGCCGTCGATGACCGCGCGGCGTGCCGGCCACATCATCAACATTTCCTCCATCGGCGTGTTGTCGAACGCCCCGCGCTTCTCCGCCTACGTGGCCTCCAAGGCCGCGCTGGATGCCTTTTCGCGCTGCGCCCAGGCCGAGTTCTCCGACAACAACATCGCCTTTACCACCATCAACATGCCGCTGGTGCGCACACCGATGATCGCGCCCACCAAGATCTACCAGAGCGTGCCCACGCTGAGCCCGGACGAGGCTGCCGACCTGGTGGTGCGCGCCATCATCGAACGCCCCGGGCGCATTGCCACCCGCCTCGGCATCTTTGCCGCCGTGCTTTATGCGCTGGCGCCGAAGATCTGGGAGGTGATGATGAACACCGCCTTCCGCCTGTTCCCCGATTCCGCCGCCGCCAAGGGCGAGAAGGGAGCCGAAATGGTGGAGCCGTCCAACGAGCAGATGGCGTTCGCCGCGTTGATGCGGGGGATTCACTGGTAGAGAAACGAGACTGGGGGCAGGGGGAGGACGCTCCGGACGGGACGTCCAATCGCGGCTGTCGCCGCTCCTACCCTTGGCACGCGCGCACCGACAGGAGCGCACCTCGTGCGCGACCGCAACCTCGTTTCGATGCCACGCCTCTGTCGCCCACAGGGTGGGCTCCTACGAAAGACATGCTCTTCGTAGGAGCGCACCTCGTGCGCGACCGCAACCTCGCATCGGTGACATGCATCTGTCGCCCACAGGGTGGGCTCCTACGAACGGCATGCGCCGTGTAGGAGCGCACCTTGTGCGCGACCGCTTTCCCGGTTCGATTCCAACCCGAGTCGCCCGCGGCTGAACTCGGCCGTTTCGCGACGAAGCCCCGCCGCCCGGGACCTATCCCGCAGGATCGGTAACGCCGAACAGGTCGCGCGCATTGCGCCACAACTGCTCGGCCAGCATCTCCGTGGACGTGCTTCTCAACTTCGCGACTTCGGCCAGCACCTCCGGCAGCCGGCACGGCTCGTTGCGCTGCCCCCTGTACGCGGCCAGCGGCTGGTCGGGGGCATCGGTTTCCAACAGGAGTTG
>DAOMOD010000072.1:0-7451 GCA_035444205.1 Lysobacteraceae bacterium | reverse complement strand
GGGCCCGGTCGTAGGTGACCGGACCGCCGATGCCGACGTGGAATCCGATGCGCCAGAGCTGCGCGGCCTGCTCGGCACTGCCGCTGAAGCTGTGCACCACGCCACGCAGACCCCCGATGCGGCGCAGCGAACCGGTCACCGCGTCCAGTGCGCGCCGCGCGTGCAGGATCACCGGCAGCTCGTGCTCGCGCGCCAGTTCGAGCTGCGCTTCGAACAGGCGCTGCTGGCGCTCAGGCTGCGCATCCTCGATGTAGAAGTCGAGGCCGCACTCGCCGACGGCCACCGGGCGCTCCTCGCGCAGCCACGTGGCCAGCGCGTCGATGTCCTCATCGCGATGCGCGTCCATGAACATCGGATGCAGGCCATAGGCCGGGTACAGCCCGGTCTCGTGCCGGCACAGTTCGCGCAGCCCCGGCCACGTGGCACGTTCGATCGCCGGGACGATCTGTACCGCGACACCCGCCGCGCGCGCCCGCGCCAGCACCTGGTCACGGTCGGCATCGAACTCCGCGACGTCCAGGTGGCAGTGACTGTCTACCAGTGCAACCATGTCGCGAGTCTAACTGGTGCGTTAGCATTAGGCGTCGACCCGTCGCGAGCCTTGCCCATGCGTACGCTGGCCCAGTTTTTCGACGATCTGGTGTCCGTGCTGGTCGGCCCGCCTTTCGTGCGGGTCTGGCTCGCTCCGACAGATGCCCTTTGCCGGGTCTGAACCAGCGTGTTCGTCATCTACCACAATCCCCGCTGCTCCAAGTCGCGCGCCACATTGGCGCTGCTGCGCAGCCGCGGTGTCGAGCCCGCAGTCGTCGACTATCTGGCGACACCTCTCGATCTCGACGCATTGCGCGACCTGCATGCCGCGCTTGGCTGTCCGGCCCGCGACATGCTGCGCAGCGACGGGCCGGAGCGCGCCGCCCTCGGCCTCGACGACCCGGACTGTGCCGATTCACGCATCCTCGAAGCCATCGCCGCGCATCCGCATCTGCTGCAGCGACCGATCGTCGCGGCAGGTGATACTGCCGTGATCGGCCGGCCGCCGGAGGCCGTGCTTGCGCTGATCGGTGCCGTTCCAGAGCCGGGCACACCTTGACCGATCTGCGGCTTCTGTTCGTGCTGCTGCTTGGCATCGTCGCGTGTGCAGCGGCAGCTCAGCCATTGGATGCCGATGCCAGCCAGCAGCGGCTGCGGGTGCTGGCGGATCCCGCTGCGCTTTTCGACATCATCGATCTGTCGGGTCGTCCGCCGCCCAACAGCACCGTGCCGCCGTCCCTCGGCCGAGGCGAGCCGGTGCGCGTCTGGTGGGGCTGGCTCGATCTCGACGGACTCGATACGTCGCAACCCCTGGTACTGAGGCCTGGACGCTTCTGGCAAGGCGTCGAGGCCTTTGCCGCGGACGGTTCACAGCTTGCCCGCACCGGTTCCGGACTGCGCCGCGACCAGCGCAGTCTGCCCAGCGATCACCTCGCGCTGCCCTTGCCTGCCCATGTGCATGGCCCGGTGCTGCTGCGTTTCGAGGGTACGTTCGACGGCTATCTCTTCCCCATCCGGTTCCTGGATGCCGTGGAGACGCGGGCCGATTTCGATTCCTGGCTGCGTCGCGTCGAACTGCTGAACGGCGTCTACGCGGGGCTGATCCTGGCGCTGGCGTTGTTCCACCTGTTCCTCGGCTTCGCCGTGCGCGACCGGGTCTATTTCTGGTATGTACTGTACGCCGGCACCTTCGGCATGATCTGGGTGGCGCGCGCTGGAATCGGCTTCGAGCTGCTGTGGCCAAACGCCCTGTGGTGGAACACCCACAGCAGTTTCATGCTCATCGGGGCGGCGGTGCTGTCGGGCAACCGCTTCGTGCAGGTGTTTCTCGATCTGAAGCGCAACGTGCCCGCCGCGCACCTCGCCCTGCATGGCGCCTCGGCGATCGTTCTTGTGGCAGCGATACTTGGCGCGATCGGCAGGTGGTCCGCGGCCAGCAACACGATGGCACTTGCCGCCCTGCTGGCCAGCATCGTCTACCTGCCGGCAGGCGTCCTCGCGCTGCGTCGCGGCTACAAGCCGGCGCGCTTCTATCTGATTGCCTGCTCGGCATTGATTCTCGGCATCATTGCCTATGTGTTGACCTACTTCGGCTTGCTGCCGCGGGTGTTCGTGACGGTCTACGGCGCACAGATCGGTTCGGCCCTGGAGATGCTGCTGCTGGCGTTCGCCCTGGGCGACCGCATCAATCTTTTGAGGCGCGAGAAACTGGAGATCGAGATGCGATCCCGCGAACAGCTCGAACGCGAGGTCGACGCCCGTACGGCCGAGCTTGCAGCCGAAAAGTCGCGGGTGGAGCTCGCTCGCGAGGAAGCGGAGTCGGCCAACCGCCGCTTGCGCCAGGCCAATCTGCAGCTGGAAGAGTTGAGCCACGTCGACAGCCTCACCGGTGTCGCCAACCGACGCCGTTTCGAACAGGTACTGGATGCGGAATGGCGGCGTATGGAACGGCTGGGAGAACCGTTGTCGGTGATCCTGCTGGATGTCGATCACTTCAAGGAATTCAACGACGCGCACGGCCACCTGGCCGGCGATGCCTGCCTTCAGAGGATTGCCGCAGCCCTCACTCGCTGCATGCACCGCAGCGGCGACCTGCTGGCGCGTTTCGGCGGAGAGGAGTTCGCAGTGGTGCTGCCTCAGGGCGACCTTCCGACCGCCGTGGCACTGGCGGAACGCATGCGCGTGGAAGTTGCGACGATGGCGATGCGCGTCGAACAGGTGCGCGAGCCAATCGCCATCACCATCGGTGCCGGCGTCTGTGCGGCGCTGCCCGTGCCCGGCGCCGACAGCACCGACCTGGTAAGGCACGCCGACCTCGCCCTGTACGCGGCCAAGCGCCGCGGCCGCAATCGCGTGGAAATCCATGACGCCGGGCGCACGGCAGCGCAGCGCCTATAATCGCCGCACTCCATCAGCAGGGAATCCGGCATGACCGAGACCTCCAGGCGACCCACGTCGCTCAGCGCCCAGATCATCATAGGACTGGCGGCCGGCGCGGTGGTGGGCGCCCTCGTCAATCTGGCCGGACAGGCGCAGCCTGCCGTGCACGCATGGCTGACCGAGGGACTGTTCCATGTGGTCGGCCAGCTCTTCATCGCCGCCCTGATGATGCTGGTCGTGCCGCTGGTGTTCCTGTCGCTGGTCACCGGCACCAGCAAGCTCAGCGATCCCAAACGGCTGGGCCGCCTGGGGCTGCGTACGCTCGCTCTCTACCTGGCGACCACCGCCATCGCCGTGACCTTCGCGCTGTCGCTCGCACTGCTGTTCGATCCCGGCAAGGGCGCCGACCTGCCGCTGGCCGAGTACACGCCACGCGCCGCGCCTTCCCTGATGGAGGTGCTGATCGGACTGGTGCCGCGCAATCCGGTGCAGGCGATGGCCGATGGAAACATGCTGCAGATCATCGTCTTCTCGATTCTGGTCGGACTGGCGCTGGTGCTGGCCGGCGAAACCGGGCGCAGGGTATCGGCGCAGTTCGAGGACTGGAACGAGATCGTGATGAAGCTGGTCGGCATCGTCATGAAGCTCGCGCCCTACGGCGTGTTCGCCCTGATCGCCAAGCTCGCCGCCGAGACCGGACTGGCCTCGTTCAAGCCGCTGCTTGCGTACTTCCTGCTGGTTCTGAGTGCACTGCTGCTGCACGCCTTCGTGACCTATCCGCTGCTGCTCAAGGCGTTGTCGGGCCTGAATCCGCTGATCTTCCTGCGCAAGATGCGCACGCCGCAACTGTTCGCGTTCTCCACCGCCAGCAGCAACGCCACCATCCCGGTGACACTGCGCACGGTCGAGAGGAACATCGGCGTGCACAACTCGGTGGCCAGTTTCACGGTGCCCCTCGGGGCCACCATCAACATGGACGGCACCGCCATCATGCAAGGTGTCGCCGTGGTGTTCCTGGCCCAGGTCTACGGCATGGACCTCAACCTCGCGCAGATCCTGATGGTGGTATTGATGGCGACGCTGGCCTCGGTCGGTACCGCGGGCGTCCCCGGCGTCGGCATGATCATGCTCGGCATGGTTCTGGTCCAGGTCGGGCTGCCACCGGAAGCGATCGGATTCATCATCGGCATCGACCGCCTGCTGGACATGGTGCGTACCGCCGTCAACATCACCGGCGACGCCATGGTCACCACCGTGGTGGCCAAGTGGGAGGGCGAACTGGACGAGCTTGCCTACGAGGATCCCGACGCCGGCATGAGCGACGATGAAGGGGCTCCGAGCGAGAGCCCGACGTCGACCTAGGCACTGCCCGGACCGATCACAATGCAACGACCCGCGTGGCTGCTCATCGCCTGGCTGCTGATTCTGCCGGCGCCCACGGCGCTGGCAGCACGCTGGAACATGCCCACGCCCTACCCCGAGGGCGAGCACCACACGCGCAACATCCGCCTGTTCGCCGATGACGTGCGCGAGGCCACCGGTGGCGACCTGGACATCGTGGTGCATGCCAACGGCACCCTGTTCCGCCACGAGGCCATCCACCGCGCCGTGCGCAGCGGGCAGGTGCCGATCGGCGAGATGCTCATCGGTCTGCTCGGCAACGATGATCCGCTGTTCAAGGCCGACAACCTGCCCTTCATCGCCAGCGATTTCGAGTCCGCGCGCAGGCTGTGGCAGGTCACACGCACGCCCATGGAAGAAGCACTGGAGAAACAGGGACTGGTGCTGCTGTTCGCGGTCCCGTGGCCGCCGCAGGGTCTGTATACCAAGACGCCGGTCACCAGCGTCGACGAGTTGCGCGGCACCCGTATGCGCGCCTACAGTCCGCTGACTTCGCGCCTCGCCGTGCTGCTCGATGCCACCCCGACCACGGTGCAGGTGCCGGAGATCGCCCAGGCCTTCGGCACCGGCATGATCGACGCCATGATCACGTCCGCCGCCACCGGCGTCAGCAGTCAGGCCTGGGACTTCGTCGGCCATTACACCGACACCCGCGCCTGGATTCCGAAGAACATGGTCATCCTCAACCGGCGCGCGTTCCAGCGCCTGCCGGAATCGCAGCGCCAGGCGCTGCTGGCCGCCGCGGCGCGCGCTGAGGCACGCGGCTGGACCATGGCCGAGGAGGACACGGCGCGGCGCACCGCCGAACTTGCCACCCACGGCATCCAGGTCACGCAGCCGTCGCCGCAACTCGAAGCCGGCCTGCGCGCGATCGGCCGCACCCTGCTCGAGGAGTGGCTTCAGGAAGTCGGCACGCGTGGCCAGGTGGTGCTGGATGCGCTGGACGATGCGACGGGCACCCTTCTCCCATCGGGAGAGGGGCCATAACGGACGCCGAAATGAAGACGAGCCGGCTGCGCACCGCGCTCGACCGCCTCTACTACGGCGCTGGCGTCCTTGCCGCCGCCTGTCTCGCCGGCATCGCCGTGCTGGTGCTGGCGCAGATCGTCGGGCGCTGGTTCGGCGTGCTGGTACCCTCGGCCGAGGATTTCGCCGGCTATCTGCTGGCGGCCGCGACGTTTCTCGCCCTCGCCCATGCGTTGCGCGAGGGCGCGCACATCCGCGTCGAACTGGTCAGTGCGCGCCTTCCGGCCGCGGTCCGGTCCTTCGTCGAAGGCATCGTGCTGCTGGTGGCGCTGGCCTTCGCCCTCTGGGCTGCCTGGCATGCCGGCGTGATGGTGTTCGAGTCCTGGTCCTTCGCTGAAGTGTCGAGCGGTCATGTGGCGGTGCCGATGTGGCTGCCGCAATTGCCGATGGCGCTCGGCATCGCCGTGTTCGCGCTGGCGCTGCTGGACACTGCCATGACGCATCTGCTGCGAACGCGGTCGGACTGAGGCATGGAGCCGCTCACCGCGCTGGCCCTGCTCGCTGCCCTGCTTCTGCTGCTGCTGGCCGCAGGCGTTTGGGTGGCGGTGGCGCTGTTCCTGGTGGCGGCCGTCGGCCTGTGGCTTGCCGACGCTGGCGCCATCGGCGCCATCATGGCCACCACCACCTGGGGCGCGAGCTCGGCGTGGACACTGGCCGCGCTGCCGCTGTTCGTGTGGATGGGCGAGATCCTGTTCCGTACGCGCCTGGCCGAAGACCTGTTCCGCGGGCTCTCGCCGTGGCTGGGGCGGCTGCCCGGCGGACTGCTGCACGCCAACATCCTGGGCTGCGGTGTGTTCGCCGCGGTATCCGGTTCCTCGGCCGCCACCTGCGCCACCATCGGCCGCATGACGCTGCCGGAACTGGAGCGCCGTGGCTACGACCGGCGGCTTGCCATCGGCACACTGGCCGGCTCGGCGACGCTGGGTTTGCTGATCCCGCCGTCGCTGATCCTGATCGTCTACGGCGTGGCGGCGCAGGTATCGATCGCGCGCCTGTTCGTGGCCGGCGTGCTGCCGGGACTGCTGCTGATCGCGTTGTTCATGGCCTTCACCCTGCTGTGGTCGCTGCGTCATCCGCCGGCCGCGGCCGAGGCCCGCGTGCCCTGGGCCGCGCGCATCAAGGCATTGGCGCGCCTGCTTCCGGTGCTGGCGTTGATCGCCTTCGTCATCGGTGCCATCTACGGCGGCCTCGCCACCGCCACCGAAGCCGCCGCGCTGGGTGTGGTCGGCGCACTGTTGCTGGCTGCTTTCGGTCGTGCCCTGAATCGGGGCACGTTCACGCAAAGCCTGATGGCGGCAACGCGCACCAGTTGCATGATCGCCTTCATCCTGGCCGGCGCCGCCCTGCTCACCGTCGCCATGGGCTTTACCGGCATTCCGCGCGCACTGGTGGAAGGCGTCACCACCATGGGCCTGTCGCCGATATGGCTGCTGGTGCTGCTGACCCTGCTGTTCCTGCTGCTCGGCTGTTTTCTCGACGGCATCTCGCTGGTCGTACTGACCACCTCCGTGCTGCTCCCGGTGGTCGTCGAGGCCGGCATCGACCCGCTGTGGTTCGGCATCTATCTGGTGCTGGTGGTGGAAATGGCGCAGATCACCCCACCGATCGGCTTCAACCTGTTCGTGATCCAGGGACTGACCGGCCAGGACATACTTTCCATCGCGCGGGCGGCGTTGCCGTTCTTTGTGCTCATGCTGCTGGCGATCGTGGTGATTGTGGTGTTTCCCGGGATCGTGACCTGGTTGCCGGGACGCATGGGGGGTGTGGCGTCCGTCTAGTCAGTACGCCTGCGGCGCTGCTTGTCCTGTCGTCCATGACTTGGGTTCGGTCCGCCTCCCTGCGGACGGGTCACTTCGACGTGCTCGTGTCCTTCTGTAGGTCCGGGGGCAGCCCGGCGTAGCTGCGCAGCAGCCGAACAGCGAAAGCTGCGACCACTACGTTTCGATGTTTCACGGTCCTTGTTCGGTGCGCCTGCGGCGCGGATGGTTGTGTCGTCCATGACGGGGTTCCGTCCGCCTCCCGGCGGCCGGGTTACTTTTCTCTGCTCGTCCAGAGAAACGTAACCAAAAGAGAGTCTGCTACTTGCGACGGGGCGAGGACCGGGGCGAAAACCG
>DAOMOD010000071.1:0-19231 GCA_035444205.1 Lysobacteraceae bacterium | reverse complement strand
CAACGCGACGTGCGAGGACTTGTTCAGAGGTTCCCTAGAGCCTCAACAAGCCGGCGAGCCTTTGCTTCCTGTAGTGCCGAGCCTGCTCGGCACCCACCCATCGCCGCACACTGCAACGCCTGTGCGCACCAAGCTACGCTCTACGAGAGGCCAGCGCCTCCCGCCTGCCTGATATCGGCTTGCTCGACGTCCTCCGGCTGTGTGCCCATGCAGATGGCCTCCAGACCGGCTGGATCGAGGATCCGGACGACGCGGCGTTGCACGCGCAGCATTCCCAGATCGTGGAACCTGGTGAACAGCCGGCTTACCGTCTCCACGGCCAGACCCAGGAAGCTCGCGATGTCGTTGCGTGTCATCCCGAGCCGCAGCACATTCGGGTCACGGTGCAGGCGCTGGTAACGCAGCGACAGGCTGAGCAGGAAGGCAGCGAAGCGTTCGTGCGCAAGGCGCCTGCCCATCAGGGCGATGTGAGCGTGCTCGCCGGCCAGTTCGCGACTGACAAGCCGGTTCAGCGATTCCCTGACTGCTGGCACCTTGCCGGCCAGTTCGTTCAGGCGCGGCAACGGCAGCTCACATACGCGGCTGCGTTCCAGAGCGACCGTCGTGCATCCGTGGACGAGCGTTCCGATGCCGTCCAGTCCGACGATTTCGCCGGGAAGATGGAAGCCGATGACTTGCGAATCGCCCATGGCGGTCGTCAGCACGCTCATCAGGCTGCCGGAGCGCACCATGTGAAGCGCGTTGCAAGGGCTGCCGGCATGAAACAGCGCGTGTCCGGTCTCGACCGGGCGCCTGTCGCGAAGAATGGAGTCAAGCCGGCGAAGGTCTTCGCCGGCGATGCCGGCGGGCAGGCACAACTCATAGATGCCACAGTCCGTGCAGGCCTGCCGCAAGCTTGCCGGCTCGAACGCGTCCGCGTACGTGGAACCCATGTTCAGTCCATCCACCGGAACGTGAAGCTCTCCCCCGGCGGGTCCATCATGCCGCAAAGGTCAGCGCGCCGCCATACGCTGTGCTGAAAAGTGCCGCAGGAACCAGTCGCGGCTGAGCTGCGCGACCGCTTCCAGTGCACCGGGCTCCTCGAACAAGTGGGTGGCGCCGGGGACGATCTGCAGGTCGGTTTCGCAACGCATACGTACGCGTGCCTGTCGATTCAGTTCGAGTACCTGGTGGTCGTGCCCACCGACGATGAGCAGAGTCGGAGCGCGCACCTCTGGCAGCGCATCGCCCGCCAGATCGGGACGACCGCCGCGTGAGACCAGCGCCGCGATGTCTTTCGGATACGCGACTGCCGCCACCAGCGCCGCGGCGGCGCCGGTACTGGCTCCGAACAGGCCGATCGGCAGTGATGCCTGGTGCTCGTCGTGCATCACCCATTCGATTGCGTCCTCCAGTCGCCCGGCCAGCAGCGAAATGTCGAACACGTTGTGGCGGTCCAGCGCCTCGCTCGCATCCAGCAGATCGAACAGCAGAGTGGCGATGCTGGAGGCCCCCAGAAATTCCGCCACCCGGTTGTTGCGCCGGCTGGTCCGGCTGCTGCCGCTTCCGTGGGCGAACACCACCGTTCCGACAGGGGACGGAGGAAGCCGCAGCACGCCGTCGAGGCCAAGGGGCGGCAGGCGGAAAAATCTGGGCTCGATGCGTTCAACCCCCTTGCCGTTGGGGTCAGTCCTGTTCACTGGCTTGGACCGTGGCAGACGACGGGGCGCCGATCGACCATGGAATGAAGCCAAATACCCGACGCATGGCAAGCTCCCAGACACACCCACGCCAATCGCGCCGTATTCTTGTACGCCCACGGCAATCGCGCGTATTGACAACCGTCAAACTGGCAGCGCGTGCCCCATCGCGTCGTTCGTCCTGCGATCCTTCAGCAGGTGTTTCCTGCAGGGTGGGCGTGGGATCCGGACGGGTTCGGCCGCCGACGCGATCAGGAACCTGCCAGTCGCTGTACCAGTCGGCGCGCAAGCGCGGCGGAGAGCGCAAGCACCAGCAGTGCAAGAGCAAAGGCCTCCGTGCTCTGCGGCGCGACATGCAGTAGCGCTCCCAGACCAGGCGTCTGCAGGACCACGACTGCCGAGGCGCATGTGAGGATGGCGGAGACCCAGGCCGCCCGATGACGCAATCCACCCAGTCCGAGCGCGGCGCCTGCGGCGACTCCGAGCAGTATCAAGAGCGCCAGGCCGCGCGCCTGCGGGGCGTTCGCGCCATCGGCCTGCGCGACCAGAAAGGCAGCCCCCACGGCCAACGTGGAAAGCAACCCGAAAATGCCGATCAGGCTCCAGGCGCCAGCGTCGAAAAAACGCAATCTGCTCTCGAAGCGTTGCATCCGCAGGCCGCCGCCATCGGCCGGCGCCTGGAACACCAGCAGCGCAGTAGGATGGATCACCAGTTCCAGCCAGACGATGTGTGCCGGCAGGTACAGCAGTGGAAATCCGGCAAACGGGATGAGCGCTGCGGTCAGCACCAACGGGATATGCACTACCAGAAGATAGGCGAAACACAACCTGAGGTTTGCGAACAGTTGTCGCCCTTCTGCAATCGCGGCGACGATGGTGCGGAAGTTGTCGTCGAGGAGCACGATGTCGGCCGCCTCACGTGCCGCGCGCGTGCCACGCTCACCCATGGCGATTCCGATGTCGGCGCCCTGCAGGGCCGGCACGTCGTTGACGCCGTCGCCAGTGACCGCCACACATTCGCCTTCCCGCCTGAGCGCGGTGACCAGGGCCAGCTTCTGCAATGGCAGGCAGCGCGCCACCACGTCCAGCGAGTGCGCCTCGATGCGATCGAGCGACTCCAGTTCGTTACCCAGCACCACCCGCGGCGTTCCCCCGCCAAGCCCGAGTTCCGCAGCGATCATGCCTGCGGCACCCGGGTGATCTCCGGTGACCATGATGACGTGAATACCGGCCTCGCGCGCCGCCCTCACCGCGTCGACCACGCCGTCGCGGAGTGGATCCTCGAAGGCCAGAAGCCCTATCAGGAGAAATCCCGTAACCGGCTCCGACCCATCCCAGGCCGTCACGATGCGATCGGCGCAGGCGATCACCTTGTGCCCTTCGCTGGCAAGTTCGGCTGCTCGCGACAGATATTGCCTACGCTGCTCCGGGCCCATGTCGCACATCTCCAGGACGGCCTCGGGCGCACCCTTCATGAACGCCCGATGCCCGTCGGCGAGTGACACTACGGCCACCTCGCGAAGCCGGTCCTCGGTGAACGGGAAAACAGCCACAGGCTTGACGGTTGGTGTGAGCACCTTTTCAAGGATGGCCCGATCCAGCGGATCTTCGCTACTTTCGCGCGACGCCAGCGCTGCGACCTCCAGCAGCATCGAACGGGTGACTCCGCTCGCCGGCTCCAGATGTTCCAGGTGCAGACGTCCCTCGGTGAGCGTTCCGGTCTTGTCGGAACAGATGCAGGTGGTACGGCCGATGTTTTCGACCGCCACCGCACGCCTGACCAGAGCCTTGCGGCGTGCCAGCCTGTAGACGCCAACGCCGAGGAAGAAGGCCAGCGCCACCGGGAATTCCTCGGGCAAGGCCGCCACCGCCAGGGTTACTGCGCTCAGCAGTGCATCGAGCCAGCCATGCCCCTGTGCATAGCGCGTCGCCGCCAGTCCCAGGCATAGGACCAGCGCCGCGACCAGCAGCATGGCGACAAGCGCGGATAAAGCCTGCTGCAGTGGCGTGCGGTCGCCTGCATGCACCGAGCGGATGAGACCACCGTAGAGGGTCTCGGCGCCGGTGAACAGGACCAGCATTCGCCCACGGCCGGCGAGAACTCGCGTCCCTGCGGAGACCCAGCTCTCGTCGGGCACGGCCTGGGCATCGGCCGCAAGCGCGAACGCGCGCTTGCGGACCGGCAACGATTCGCCGGTGAGCGCGGACTCGTCGATCTGCAAGCCCTCGGCCTCCACCAGCACACCGTCGGCTGGCAGCGATTGCGCTGCGGCGGTCTCGACCAGGTCGCCAGGCACCAGATCGATGGCTGCGATGTGTTGGCGCCTGCCGTCGCGCACCGCCCATGCGTATGCGGCAAGGCGGCCAGCCAGACTCTCACGGCTGGCCTGAGTACGCCGATGCAGGTACAGATCCATGCCCGCGATCGGCAGCAGTGCGACACCGAGAACCATCGCCTCGATCCGGTCGCCAAGCATCCAGAACAGCAACGCTGCCGCCAGCAGGAACCAGAGCATCGGATCGCGTGCCGTATCGCGAAGCAGGTCCCGCCATCCCGCGCCCGACTCGGCAAGGATGTCGTTGCTGCCGAACCTGGCGCGGCGTCGCTCGACCTCCTCGGCAGCAAGGCCCTGTGGCGCCTCTCGAAGGATATCGGCACGTTCAGGCGGAAGCGGATGCCACACGTTGCTGGTTCCAGGAGCTGCGAAACGAGGCCGGGTCGCACTCGCATCGGGCCGCGCGTCGTACCGATTCACGCATTCCCGCTGGTACGTCCTTGCCGGTCATCCCGCTCAGGGTACACGACAGAAGGCGGCAGGATGGTTGCGTGTATCGGTCCGCGCTGGCCAAAGCGGCCGCTGCCGTGCTATCGAAGCAATATGCGGGACAGAACCACAACCTTGCATTCTCCATCGCCCGCTGCCTATCGCAGCGGCCCTTTCGAGTTGCGACTGGCGACCCGCGAACTGTTCCGCCACGGCATCCGCCTGGATGTCCAGCCCAAGGTGTTCGACCTCATCGTATTCCTGATCGAACAGCGCGACCGTGTGGTGGACAAGGACGAGATGCTGGACGGGATCTGGCCGCGCCAGGTGATTACCGAGACCGCGCTGACGCGCGCTGTCATGAAGGCGCGCAAGGTGCTCGACGACGATGCCGACCGCCAGCGCATGATCCGTACCGTGCACAGCCGCGGCTACCGTTTCGTCGCGCCGGTCGAGGTGCTGCGCCCGCAGGTTGGGGTATCGGTCGCCACCGTCGCGCCTGCTCCCGCCGTGCCGCCGGTTGCGGCGGAGTGCGCACCGGGCATTACGGTAGCCGGCGCGCCGATGCGCCCGGATGCGTCGTTCCGTCCGCCGTCGACCCTGCGCTGGCTGGGCATGGCCGCTGCCCTGCTGCTGCTGGCCACGATGCTGGTCTGGCTGTGGCGCGGCGAACGCGACGGCGACTTCGCGATCGCCGCTGGCGATACCCGGGTAGCGGTGCTGCCGGTACGCAACCTCACCGGCGATGCGACGCGCGACTGGATGCAACTCGGATTGATGAGCGCGGTCGCGCAGATCCTCAGCGTTGGGGGCAATCTGGCCACGCTGTCGGCCACCCAGGTGCTGGACCTGGTTCCGGTCTCCGGCGATGACCCGCTGCCGCCAGAGGCCGTCACCACCCTGCGTGAGCGCTTCCGGGTCAGCCACGTGGTCGCGGCCGAGTTGCACAAGGGGCAGGGAAACTACCGCGTCTCCTACGTCGTCCACGGTCCGGACGGCCGGCAGCGGCGGCGCAGCCTGATCGGGGCGGACATCGAGGCACTGGCGCGCGGCATGGGCGTGGACCTGTTGATCCTGCTGGGGCACCGCGCGGATGTCGCGGTATCGATGGACGACTTCGTCGACGAGACCTACCTGCGCGGGCGCGCCCTGCGCGTGCAGGGCGAACTGCAGCAGGCGGACGAGATGTTCCGGCTCGCATCGGAACAGGCACCCGAGGCATTCTGGCCGCGCTACGAGCATGCACTGACACGCCGCGACCTGGGTGATCGCGAAGTGGCGGAGCGCATGCTGGCTGCGCTGCTGGAGCAGGGACGACGCGACGGCAGTCCTGCGCAGGTGCGCGCGGCGGCCAATTCACTGGCGATCGCCAGAATGCACGCGGGTGCGCTCGACGAGGCTTCCGTGCTGCTCGATGAGGCGCTTGTCGCGTCGCGCACCCTGGGCGACGCCGAGGCGGTCGGCACCGTCCTCGCCAACCAGTCGATCATTGCGCGAAGGCGCGGTGACCTGGCCGCGGCAAGGCAGGCCGCCGAACAGGCGCTGGCCGTCTACGAACGTGCCGGCCTGATGCACCCATCCGGCAACCTGTTGAACGCGCTTGGCCAGATCGCGCTCAGCGAAGGCCGCCTCGGCGACGGCAGGACATACACCGAGCGCGCCGTCGAGGCATTCCGCCTGATCGGCGACCGTCGCGGCGAGGCCATCACGCTGAACAGCCTGGCACGGCTTGCACGGCGGGAAGGCAATGCAGCGCTTGCGACCGATCTCGGCCATCAGGCCCTGGCGCTGCACCGAGCCACGGGCGAAAGGCGGGGGCTCATCTCGACGCTGCTCGGACTGTCGCTCAGCGCGCACGCGGATGGTCACCTCGACCTCGCCGAGACACATGCTCGCGAGGCGCTCGACGCCGCCGAGTCGTTGGGCGACCTGCCCTACCGGGCCGATACGCGGCGGCGTCTGGCGGAGATCGCGCTCGATCGTGGCGACCTGGAACGTGCCGGGTCCGGCCTGACCGAAGCCATGGAGCTGTACCGGTCGGCCAGCGAATGGGGAAACCTGCACAACACGGAACTCGCCATGGCCGAACTGGAGCTTGCCCGCGGCGACCCGCATGGCGCTGGCTCACGTGCGCAGAAGGTACTGGACGAGGCCACCGATGGCGCCAACGCCAATCTGGCATCGCGGGCCCACCTGGCGCTTACGCGTATCCGGCTGGACCTCGGCGACGGCGAAGGCGCGCTGGAACACGCCGAAACGGGATTCGCACTGATCGCGGACCAGGACGATCGCAGCAGCCTCGCGTCGCTTCGAATCGCCCGGGCACGCGCGCTGGTCGCGTTGTCCCGCCTCGACGAGGCGGCGGACCTGCTGGCCGATGCCGAGGGTCAACTCTTCCAGCGCCACGAACGGTCCAAGGCCGTGGCGGAGCTTGCGCTTGCACGAGGCGACACCGCAGCCGCATGGGCGGCACTGGTGGATGCCCGGGAACACGCCCGACAACGCTGGAGTGCGCGTGACGAAGCACAATTGCGCGAGGTGGAGCGCCTCGCGACCGCCACACCGGCCCGTTCTCCTGACGCCGAATGAAGCGTAACTGCTTGATTGACAAGTAAGGTCATGAATCGGTCATGCACGGTCCGACACTGGTCGGAGGCCGGTCAAGACCGCTGAAGGTGGAACCCCCACAGTGCGCGCCGCGGCATGCGCCGCATGTCACGCACTTTCGGAGACCATCATGAAACGCCTGTCCATCCTGCTATACGGCATCGTCAGCTACGCCGTGTTCTTTGCGGTATTCCTGTACGCGGTCGGCTTCGTCGGCAATATTCTTGTGCCGAAATCCATCGATTCGGCCCCGGCCACACCCTTCGTCACCGCGCTGCTGGTCAATCTGGGCCTGCTCGCCGTATTCGCCATCCAGCACAGCGTGATGGCGCGACCGGCGTTCAAGCGCTGGCTCACGCGCATCGTGCCCGAGCCGGCCGAGCGCAGCACCTATGTGCTCGCTTCCTCGCTGGCAATGATCGCCCTGTTCGCCTTCTGGCAACCCATGGGCGGAGTGATCTGGGACGTCGCCTCACCGGCCGGCCAGGCAGTGCTGTATACGCTGTTCGCCTTCGGCTGGGCGCTGGTGTTCGTCAGCACCTGCCTGATCAACCATTTCGACCTGTTCGGCCTGCGCCAGGTGTGGCTTGCGTTCCGCGGCCGTCCCTACACGCCGCTGGCCTTCCGCACACCCGGACCCTACCGCCTGGTGCGCCACCCCCTCTATGTCGGCTGGCTGTTCGCCTTCTGGGCCACGCCGACCATGACCGCCGCCCACCTGGTGTTCGCGGTGATGACCACGGCCTACATCCTGGTCGCTATCCAGCTCGAGGAGCGCGATCTGATGGACGCCCATCCGGAGTACGCGGAGTACCGCCGACAGGTGCCGATGCTGGTGCCGCGACTGGGTTCCGGTACTGCAAGCGTCCAGTCGCAGGCCGGCTGAACGCACTCCCCCGCCAGCGGCGGCGCGGAGACGCGCCGCCCGCCCTGCCCCACCCACATCCGAGGATCCACCCGTGAATCGCATCGCCGCTGCGCGCCTGGCCGCGCCCCTGCTGCACGCTCTCGCTATGCCCCTGCCGCAGCGGCTGGCCAGGCATTTCCTCTCGCCGGCGGCGACAGCGCACGGCCACCCGACTTCCAATTGCCCGGAGAACAAGACCATGAAGGATCCCACCTGCTGTTTCCCCTCGCCGACCGTCGACTTTCGACGCGAGCGGCACTGCAACCGCACCGGCAGGCACACCATTGCCCGCCTCGCCGCCCTGTTCACGCTGCTGCTGACCGGGCCGCTGGCGTCGGCCGCCAACTACTACGTGGGCGTCGGCGCCGAGTGCTACCCGACGCTTGCGGATGCGCTTGCCGCCTCCGCCGAGGACCCTGCTGCCGAAATCCGGCTGCTGATCGGCACCCACACCACCTCGCGCCAGTTCATCAGCCGCAGCCTGACCCTGCGCGGCGGATACTCGAGCTGCACCGCGCCGACGCCTGCCAGCGGCGTACGCAGCGGGTTGCTCAACCCCGACAACCGCACGCTGGTGATCGATGGCGCCGCCGACGATCGCCGCCAGGTGCTGATCGAGAACATCAGCTTTTCCGGCAATCGATACTGGAACGGAGACGATCCGCCCGGTGGCATTGCCGGCGGGGTGGTGGTGCGGGGCCCTGTGGACGTCACCCTGCGCAACAGCTCCCTGGAGTTCGTGCACGCATCCCAGCCCGGTGGCGCGATCACCATGCTGTCCTTGCCGTCCGGTGTACCCAGCGTCACCCTGGAGGATTCGCTCATCACCAACGCATCGTCGGAGCAGGACGGCGGCGGCATCCACTGTGCCGCTGGCAACGTCACGCTACGCCGCAGCACCATCAGCAACGGACGCAGTGCCGACAGGGGCGGCGCCATCCATGCCAACACCTGCGAAGTTGACATCCACGACAGTCTGTTCGTGCACAACAGAACGAGGCTGGGTGGAGCCATCTACAGCACCGGATCCGGATCCAGCCCGCGCACCCGGCTCTTTGCCAGGCGCACGCAGTTCCGCAGCAATGATGCCGCTGATACAGGGGGCGCGCTGCTCCTGTCCAACGCAGATGCCTATCTGGAGGATGTCAAGTTCCTTTCCAATCGCAGCGTTTTCGGACATGCCCTGTGGGCATACAGCAGTTTCGTCAGCATGGAGGGACGTTCCTGCACGCGGTTCACCGCGAGCTCCAGCGAGGCCATCTGCTCGGCCTTTTCAGGTCACCAGATGAGTGCCGATCATACGATGATCTCGCTCAGAAACAGCAGCGTCATGGTGTTGGCGCAGACCATGCTCGCCAATAACGTCGGCGCCGCACGGACCCAGCTGATCGATTCGCGGCATAGCTACCTGCTGGCATACAACAGCTCGTTCACGGCTAACACGGCCCTTGAGAAGATCATCCACTTCCGCGGCGACAACCACACGCTGCACCTTGAGCACGTCAGCATGCACGGCAACGATCTGATTTCCGGTCGCGCCCAGGTCGAGATCATCGACGACGATCCGTCCACACCGACTACACCGGTCTTCCGGGTGAAGAATTCCATCGTCGAGGGCGCCTCGCGCGGCTTTCCCTTCACCCTGACCGGCGCACCCGGCCTCGAATGCGTGGTCATCGACCAGCCCTGGTCCGGACTCTACATCCTTCAGACCGACGATCCCGGCATCGACGATGATGGCCTGCACCTCAAGGCGAACTCGCCGGCCATCGATTTCTGCCTGCCGCTGGCTTCGTCCAGCATCGACGCCGACGGCGACCCGCGCCCCCACGACGACCCCAATATGCCGGATGCCGGGCCCGGTCGTACCGCCGACGCCGGCGCCGACGAGCGCCTTGAGCGGAGCGTGCTGTTCGCCAGCGGATTCGAGTCGGGCAGTTGAGAAGCGATGGACGGATGGTGCCCGGGGCCGGAGTCGAACCGGCATGGCCTTGCGGCCGGAAGATTTTAAGTCTCCTGCGTCTACCTGTTTCGCCACCCGGGCGGCGAGGCATGCGGGCAAGTGTACTGTCTCGCCGCCGCCCTGCCCGCCTTGATGGTGCCGAGCCCTTCGACGGGGTTCAGGACTTGAAGGGCTCGGCACCTGCACCTTGTGGCGCACCGCCGTGCTTGAGCGCAGGAAGCTGCGCACTGTAGGAGCCCACCTTGTGGGCGACAGGGGCGACGCAGGATGTGACGGGACGGTCGCGCACAGGGTGCGCTCCTACAGGAGCGTCACGGTGACCGCCTGGTCGAATCGCGCCCGACGCAGTTCTGAAGGAGCCCACTCGTGGGCGACAGGGGCGACGCAGGATGTGACGGGACGGTCGCGCACAAGGTGCGCTCCTACAGAGCGCCACTGGGGCCGCCTTGTCGCATCGCGCCGTATGCGGCGCTGGTCGCGAGGCGATGGTCGGGCAGGAGCCCGATCCATCGCTTCAGACATGTGGAGGCCAGGGTCGGAATCGAACCGGCGTACACGGCTTTGCAGGCCGCTGCATGACCACTCTGCCACCTGGCCGGTGACTTGACGTGCAGACCCGTCAGCATAGCGCCGGGCCCTGAAAAGGCAAAACCCCGCGAGCGGGGTTTTGCAGACATCTGGAGCGGGAAACGAGACTCGAACTCGCGACCCCGACCTTGGCAAGGTCGTGCTCTACCAACTGAGCTATTCCCGCAGGAGACCGCGCATTCTACGAACCGGCCGCGCGCTGTCAAGCTTCAGGCGGAAGTTTACCATCATTGCCGCTGGCCATGACCACCGGCCAGGCGGCGCGGATGTACACCAGGCCCGACCACAGGGTAAGGCCGGCCGCCGCCACCAGCAGTACCTGACCGATTTCGTAGATCGGCAGTCCGAACAACGGCAGGCGATACAGTGCCATGACCAGCGCCACCATCTGCACGATGGTCTTGATCTTGCCGATGCCGGCCACCTTCACCCGCGCCCGCTCGCCCAGCTCCGACATCCATTCGCGCAGGGCGGAAACGGTGATCTCACGACCGACGATGATGGCGCCGACCACCGCCATCAGCGCGCTGGGGTCGGCCTGCACCAGCAGGAACAGGGCGACCACCACGGTGAGCTTGTCGGCGACCGGATCAAGGAAGGCGCCGAAGGGCGAAGTCTGATGGAAGCGGCGCGCGACCCAGCCATCCAGCCAGTCGGTGATGGCAGCGCCGGCGAACACGGCAGCGGCGGCGATGGGCGCCCATGCGTAGGGCAGGAAGAACACGACCACCAGTACCGGAATCAGGGCAATGCGGAACAGCGTGAGCAGCGTGGCGGTATTGAGCGTCACGTGGCCGTGCCTCCATGCAGTGCGGCGTAGATGCGCTCGGCGATGTCGCGCTGGATGCCCCTGACCCGGCACAGCTCCTCGACGCCGGCCGCCTCGACGCCGGCCAGACCACCGAAATGGCGCAGCAGGGCGGCGCGACGCTTCGGTCCCACACCTTCGATGTCATCGAGCACGCTGCCCTGGCGGCGCCTCTCTCGGCGCTGGCGATGGCCACCGATGGCAAAGCGATGGGCTTCATCGCGGATCTGCTGGATCAGGTGCAGGGCCGGCGACGCCGGCCCCGGACGCAGGCTGCGTCCGCCTTCCAGGATGAGCTGTTCTTCCCCGGGCCGCCGGGCTTCGCCCTTGGCCACGCCAACCATTGTCACGCCTTCCACTCCCAGTTCCGCCAGCGCGGCGCGGGCGCGTGCCAACTGGCCCTTGCCGCCGTCGATGAACAGGATATCAGGCAGCATGCCCTCCCCCGCCTGGATGCGCCGGTAGCGTCTGGTCAGCGCCTGCGCCATGGCCGCGTAGTCGTCGCCTGGCGTCACGTCGCGAATGTTGAAGCGACGGTAGAGTGCGCGCTGCGGACCGCTGGCGTCGAACACCACGCAGGAGGCCACGGTGCCTTCGCCGCCGGTGTGGCTGATGTCGAAGCACTCCATGCGTGTCGGCGACTCGTCGATCTCGAGCAGTTCTCGCAGTGCCTCGATGCGCGCCGATTGCGCCTGGCTGCTGCCAAGCGCCGTCGCCAATGCCGAGTCGGCATTGCGCAGGGCGAGGTCGAGGAATCGCGCACGGTCGCCGCGCAGGCGATGCTTCAGGGCCAGCGCACGTCCGCGGCGCTCACCCAGCACCTGTTCCAGCACACCGCGTTCGGACGGTGCGTGGCTGAGCAGAATCTCGTCGGGCACGCTTCGGCCCAGGTAGTACTGTGGCAGGAAGGCATCCAGCACTTCGATTTCGCTGACACTGGCCGGCAATCGGGGAAAGTAGGCGCGACCACCCAGATTGACGCCATTGCGGAAGAACAGCAGTTGCACGCAGGCGTGGTCACCGGCGATGCGGCAGGCGACCACGTCGAAATCGCCGCTGCCGCCGTCGACGAAGCGCTTCGCCTGCACCGTGCGCAAGTGCGCAATCAGGTCGCGCAGGCGCGCCGCGCGCTCGAAGTCCAGGCGCGCGGCGGCGGCATCCATGTCCTGCGCCAGTTCCTCGCTGAGACTTTCGCCACGACCCTCCAGGAAGCGCTCGGCGCGGGCCACGTCCTGGCGGTAGTCGTGTTCCTCGATCAGGCCCACGCAGGGCGCGCTGCAGCGGCCGATCTGGTGCTGCAGGCAGGGCCGGCTGCGGTTTCTGAACACCGAGTCCTCGCACTGACGGATGCCGAACAGCTTCTGCATCAGGTTGAGCGTTTCGCGTACCGCCGTGACGCCCGGATAGGGGCCGAAGTAGCGCCCCTTGCCCTTGCGCGCGCCGCGGTGGAAGCTCAGCCGGGGGAAAGCCTGGTCGCTGCTCAGGTGAATGTAGGGGTAGCTCTTGTCGTCGCGCAGCAGGATGTTGTAGCGCGGGCGCTCACTCTTGATCAGCTGATTCTCCAGCAGGAGGGCCTCGCCCTCGGTGCGGGTGAGCGTGACCTGCACATCGGCGACGCGGGCCAGCATGCTGGCAAGGCGCGGGTCGCCCGGAGCACGCCCGAAGTAGCTCGCCACGCGCTTGCGCAGGTTGGCCGCCTTGCCCACGTAAAGCACGGTGCCGGACACGTCGAGCATGCGGTAGACGCCGGGGCCTTCGCTCAGGCCACGGGCCAGGCGGCGGCCATCGAAGATGCTGGCTTCAGTCACCGACGGCAATGCGGCTGGCGCTGGCCTTGGAAAGGTCGTAGCGGACCACCTCGTGGGCGCCGCTGTTGGCGATCCACAACGCCCCCGATGCCAGCGCCACACCGACCGGCTCGCACAGTCGGTAGGGCGAGGGTGCGCAGTTCGCCGCTGCGCATCTGGAACACACGGATCGCATGGTTGTAGCTGTCGGCGACATGGATCTGCTGGCCGCGTGGATCGCTGCACAGCCCCTGCGGAAACTGCATGCGCGCGTTCGCGCGGTGCCCGTCCACGTAACCGAACTCGAACAGGCCGGCCCCGATCAGGGTAGCGACTTCACCGCCTCCGTCCAGCGCAATCGTGCGCAGTGCCGAGGCATCGGCGTCGGCCACCACCAACGACCGGCCGGCCATGGCCAGCCCGCTCGGCTGGGCAAGGCTTGCGCTCATGGGTGCTCCGTCGCCGGCCCCCAGGCGTCCGCTGCCGGCAAGCACCTGCAGCGTGTGATCGACGAGATCGAGGCTCCACACCTGGTGGCAGCCGCTCATGGCGATATACAGGTGGTCGCGAGACACGGCCAGGTCGATGGGGCCGCTCAGTGCGCTTTCCCGGGGCCGCATCATGCGCCGGCTGCCGGCATGGCCGCGGTGCCCAAGGCCAGCCACGGTCTCCACCTCGCCGCTTGGAAGACGGATGCGGCGAATGGCATGGTTACCCGTGTCGGCGACGTAAAGCGCATCCTGGGCCAGGGCCAGTCCGTGCGGAGCATGCAGCGAGGCCTGATGTCCCCTGCCGTCGACGAGATCCGGGTTGCCGTTGCCGAACGTTCGCAGCACACGGCCATCGTGACTGCATTCCAGCACCCGGTTGTGCCCGGTATCTGCCACGTACAGCCGGCGCACGTCGGCGGCGATGCGCGCGGGAAAGGACAGGACCGATCGCGGTTCCAGAGCTCGAAAAACGTCGGCGGCGGCGAAGGCACGCAGGTCCGTGTCCACGGCCTCCTCCAACAGTCGTTCGATCACGTCGACGAGCTGCTCGCGGCTACCGTCGCCGGCGAGTTGCACGACCATGCGGCCGGCTGCGTCGATGACCACCGCGGTCGGCCAGGAGCGGATACCGTAATGCTGCCACAGCACGAAATCGGGGTCGTTCGCCACCGGATGGCGGACTTGCAGACGACGGACTGCTGCGGCCACGACCGGCGCCTGCCGCTCATGCTCGAACTTGGGCACGTGGATGCCGACCACGGTGACGCCCTCGTTGAAACGATCCTGCAGGTAGCGCATGTCGGCCACGTGATGGGCACAGTGGACGCCGCTGGATGACCAGAAGTCGAGCAGCACCACGCGACGATGCAGCGAACCGAGCGTGATCGGCGCATTGCTGTTGATCCACTGCAGATGCGCCGGGATCTCGAACGCGGCGGAGCGCTGCGACGGCGCGGGAATCGAGACACGATCCGATCTGGAAGTGGCACCGATCATGATACGGACACGAGCATCATGTCCGGATTATGCCTCCATTTCTCGCGTCGCTTCCCGCACCGGCGTCGAGACCGGCACCAAGCGTGCCGATCATCCACGGCCCTTGTGTGCAACGCGCTCCAGAAACCTGCGCGCAGCATCGTCCAGCAGTTCCGCCACCAGGGCGAAGTCCTCCGCCCCACCGTAGTAGGGATCGGGAACATCCTGTGGCGTTTCGATGCCGAGCCAGGGCAGGGTCAGGTGGACGCGATCGGCCGCTCCCGGATGCCGACTGAGGGTGGTCAGGTTGTCGCGGTCCATCGCCAGCACCAGATCGAAGTGCTCGAGGTCGGCGCGCTGGAACTGGCGTGCACGCAGTGCCGAAAGGTCGGCACCGAGCCTTGCCGCCGCGGCCTGGGCGCGGCGATCGGGTGGTTGCCCGACATGCCAGGCACCGGTGCCCGCCGAGTCCAGGCGGAAGCGTCCGGCCAAACCGGCCTGTTCCAGTCGCAGCCGGAAGATACCTTCGGCCATGGGCGAGCGACAGATATTGCCCAGGCAAACAAAAAGTATGTTTGTCAGTGGCTTATCCAACATTACTCATGTCTGATCGAGTTTGCATGCGGCCATGATCGCAGCCACGCGCGCCAGATCCTCGGGGGTGTCGACACCCGCCGGAAACGCCTCCGGTGCGATCGCAACGGCGATGCGGTAGCCGGCGTCGAGCACCCGTAACTGCTCCAGCGCCTCGATATCCTCCAGCGGGCTGCGCGGCAGCCGCGTGAAGGTTTCCAGGAAACCGGCGCGATAGGCATACAGGCCGATATGACGCAGCCACGGCCGCGTCGATGGCGGCAATCCGATCTGGTCGCGGCGGAAATGTTCGCGTGCCCACGGGATCGGGGCACGGCTGAAATACAGGGCGCGACCGTGCGTGTCGACCACGACCTTGACGCAATGGGGGTCGAACAGTTCCCGGGCGCATTCGATCGGTGTGGCCAGTGTCGCCATGGGGGCGTCGCTTGTGCGCAGCGCGGCTACGGCGGTGCGGATGCCGGAGGGCGGCGCAAGGGGTTCGTCGCCCTGCAGGTTGACCACGATCATGCCCTCGGGCAAGGCCAGCTTGCGCGCCACTTCGGCAAGTCGGTCGGTGCCGGAAGGGTGTTCGGCCGATGTCATCACCACTTCGACCTTCAGGGCGGCGACCGCTTCGGCGATGCGCACGTCATCGGTAGCCACCACCACCCGGTTGGCCCCTGCCTCCAGGGCACGATCGACCACGTGGGCGATCAACGGCCGGCCCTGCAGCTCGCACAGCGGCTTCCCGGGAAGACGTTGCGCCGCAAAGCGGGCCGGTATGGCGACGACGAAGTCTGTCATTCGGTGGCTGCCTCTTCGAGCCGTTCGAGAATCCACTTCCCGACCGATTCCGGCAAGTGCGCGCGCACTTCCAGCACGCGGACGCCGGACCGTGCGAAGTCGCGACACTTGGCCGCATCCTTGCCGGTCATGATTACCGGCAGCGGCTCGTCGAAGTCGAGATCGGCCGCGCTGAAGCGGTGATGATCGGGCAGTGCACGCGTTTGGCGCAGGTCGAGGCCGAGCGCGCGCAGGGTTTCGAAGAAACGCTCGGGATGCGCCAGCCCGGCAACCGCGTTCACCGCCCTGCCCTGCCAGTCCTGTACCGGTTCAAGCGGTGCGTCGTCATCCACACGGCGCAAGCCCTGCGCCTGCAGCGACCAGGCGTGTTCGTCGCTGCCATTGCGTGTCAACACCAGATCCACCGTTTGCAGCCGCGCCGGTGCTTCGCGCAGCGGCCCTGCCGGAAGACATCGACGGTTGCCGAGTCCACGCTCGCCATCCACGCTCACGATCTCGATATCGCGTCGCAGCCGATAGTGCTGCAGGCCGTCGTCGGCGACGATGCAGTCGACACCGGCATGCTCGACGAGGGCACGCGCTGCCTGCAACCGGTCGCGTGCGACCGCCACCGGGACACCTGTGGCGCGATAGATCTCGATGGGCTCGTCACCGGCATGATCGGCGTCGCTTGCAGGCCCGACCACGTGCAGGCCGCGGGCGCGTCGACCGTAGCCGCGACTGACCACGCCCGGACGCCGGCCGGCCTGCACCAGAATGCGCACCAGGGCGATGACCAGTGGCGTCTTGCCGCTGCCGCCCGCCACCAGGTTGCCGACCACCACCACCGGCACACCGGGGTGTCCGCTTCGAAACACCCGGTGCCGGTACAGCCAGCGCCGCATACCCGAAACAGCCACGAATGCGGCCTCCAGCACAGCCAGCCACCAGGGCACCCCGGCACCTTCGTACCAGCGCGCGTGCAGCCAGCGCGCCGTGCCGCTCACGCGGTGGCGCTCTCACGGAACTGCATGCGATGCAGGCGGGCATACAGACGGTCCTGACGCAGCAGCTCGGCGTGGCTGCCGCATTCCACCAGCCTTCCCTGGTCCAGCACCAGGATCTGGTCGGCGTGTTCCACCGTACTCAGGCGATGCGCGATGACCAGCGTGGTGCGATCCGGGATCAGGCGCTGCAGGGCCTGCTGCACCTGACCTTCCGACTCGCTGTCGAGCGCCGCGGTGGCCTCGTCGAGAATGAGGATGGGTGCATTCTTGAGAAAGGCTCGGGCGATGGCCAGACGCTGGCGCTGGCCGCCCGAAAGCAATGCTCCGTTCTCGCCGATGCGGGTATCGAAGCCCTGCGGCAGGCGCTCGATGAACTCCAGTGCATTGGCATCGGCAGCGGCACGGCGGATGGCATCCATGTCGATCGCCGAGGCAGCGCCGTAAGCGATGTTGGCGGTGACGCTGTCGTCGAACAGCATCACCCGCTGCCCGACCAGGGCAATCTGCCGGCGCAGGTCGGCCAGCGCGTAATCGGACAGCGCCACGCCGTCCAGCAGCACCTCGCCCGCTTCCGGCTCGTAGAAGCGCGGAATCAGGCGCACCAGGGTCGACTTGCCGCTGCCGCTGCGGCCGACGATGGCGGTGACCGTGCCGGGACGCGCACTGAAACTCAGCCCCTCCAGTGCCCTCGATTCCTGGTCCGCGTAGCGCAGGGACACATCGCGGAACACGATTTCGCCGCGCGCGCGCTGCAACGGCCGGGTTCCGTGGTCGCGTTCCTCCGCGGCGTCCAGGATGGAGAACAGGCGCTCGGCCGCGGCCACGCCGCGGCCGATCAGCGCGTGTACGTTGGTGATGCGTTTCAGCGACGGCAGCATGGCCATCATCGCCGTCATCAGCGCCACGAACTGGCCGGCATCCATGCGCCCTTCCAGGGCCTCGCGTCCCGCCAGCACCAGGATCACCGCCAGCGCCACGGCGGCGAGCAACTGCACCGTGGACGAAGCCAGGGCCCGGGTCGCTTCCACCTTCACGTTGAGGCGCAGGTTGCGGTCGGCGAAGGCACCGAAGCGCTCCACCTCGGCTCCCTGCGCTGCGTAGATCTTCACATCCTGCTGCGCCGCCAGCGCCTGCTCGGCCCGCTGCGCCATATCCGCCACGCCTTCCTGGATGCCGCGGTTGATGCGGCGATAACGTTTGGACACCAGCAGCGAAATCAACCCGATCAGCGGCGCCACCACCAGCATGGCCAGGGTCACGCGCACGCTCTGGCTCAGCATCACGCCGAGCAGGACCACGATGGTCAGCGTGTCGGTGAGCATGATCTTGAGCGCTTCCGAACTGGCGTGCGCCACCTGCTCGGTGTCGTAGTTGAGGCGCGACACCAGGGCCGGCACCGGTTCGATGTCGAAATGGCTGCTGGGCAGGCGCAGATACTTGGCCATCAGCGCACGACGCAGGTCGCGCACCACACTGCGACCGGTGCGCGCCATGCCGTACCCGACCACGAAGGTGGCGATGCCGCGCACCACGAACAGGGCCACGATGATCAGCGGCAGGGTGTAACGGACATCGGGATTGCGCGCCACGAAGGTCTCGTTCACCATCGGCTTCATCAGCCAGGTGAACGCGCCCGCGGAGGCGGCCTCGAACACCATGCCGACGGCCGCCACGGCCAGCAGCGGCCAGTAGCGCCAGGCGTATCCGAGCAGGCGTCGATAGATCGCCCGGGTTCCGCTCACTGCGCCCCTTCCGGGATGGTGGCGATGGACAGGTTGGAGAATCCAAGCCTCCCCAGCGCATCCATGGCGGTGACCACCGACTGGTGCTGGGCCTGGGCATCGGCGCGCAGTACCACGCGGCGGCTGCGATCCTCGCCGGCGGCCTGGCCGATGGCCGCCATCAGGGTCTCGCTGTCGGTCCCCAGCACTTCGTTCGGACCGATGAAGTAGCGGCCCTCGCGATTGACCACGATGACCAGCGGATCCTGGTCGATCTGCGCGGTCGGCTCGCCGGCACGCGGCAGATCGACCGAGAGCTGGGCACGCTCGTCGAAGGTGGTGGTGACCACGAAGAAGATGATCAGCGTGAACACCACGTCGATCAGCGCGGTCAGGCTGATCTCGGGCTCCTCGGTGCGTGGTCCGGCGAGTCTCATTTGCGTGTGCGCGGCGGGCTGGCGCTGTGCGATTCCAGCGTATCGATCAGGGAGATCGCCTGCTTCTCCATGTCCACCACGTAGGCCGCCACCAGGCCGCGGAAGTAGCGGTAGAACATCAACGCCGGGATGGCCAC
>DAOMOD010000070.1:0-19272 GCA_035444205.1 Lysobacteraceae bacterium | reverse complement strand
GGCCACGGTCATGTCCATGAATCCGGATGTCGAATCCGACATCCTCGCCCTGATCGGCGCCTCCGCCGCACTGACCCTGTCCGGGCTGCCGTTCAAGGGCCCGATCGGCGCGGCACGCGTCGGCTACATCGACGGCAAGTACGTGCTCAACCCGAACTCCACCGAGCTCAAGGATTCGAAGCTCGACCTGGTGGTGGCCGGCACCGCCAATGCGGTGAACATGGTGGAATCGGAGGCCAAGCTGCTCTCCGAAGAAGTGATGCTGGGTGCGGTCACCTTCGGGCACCAGCAGATGCAGACGGTCATCGACACGATCCGCGAGTTCGCCGCCGAAGTCGGCGTGACGCCGTTCGGATGGGAAGCACCAGCCGTGGACGAAGCGCTGGTCGCCGCCGTGGCGACCGCTGCCAGGGACGGCATCGAGAAGGCCTACGGGATCCGCATCAAGCCGGAGCGCCGCGAAGCCCTGTCCAACCTGCGCAAGCAGGTGGTCGAGGCCTTGACCGACGAGGCCAAGGGTTGGACCGCGGCGGTGATCTCCGAACAGTTCGGCGAACTCGAGTACAACGTGATGCGCCGCCAGGTGCTGAACACCAGGTCCCGCGTCGATGGGCGCGACCTGGTGACCGTGCGCCCGATCAGCGTGCGTGTGGGCGCCCTGCCGCGCACCCACGGTTCGTCGTTGTTCACCCGCGGGGAAACCCAGGCCATCGTCACCACCACGCTGGGTACCGGCCGCGATGCGCAGATCATCGACGCCATCGAGGGCGAATCCAAGGACACCTTCCTGTTCCATTACAACTTCCCGCCGTTCTGCGTCGGTGAGATCAGCTTCATGCTGGCGCCGAAGCGCCGCGAGATCGGCCACGGCCGGCTCGCCAAGCGCGGCGTGCAGGCGGTGATGCCGAGCATGGAGGAGTTCCCCTACGTGATCCGCGTGGTCTCCGAGATCACCGAGTCGAACGGTTCGAGCTCGATGGCTTCCGTGTGCGGTTCCTCGCTTGCACTGATGGATGCCGGCGTGCCGATCAAGGCGCCTGTGGCCGGCATCGCCATGGGCCTGATCAAGGAAGGTGACGAGTTCGCCGTGCTTTCCGACATCCTCGGCGACGAGGATCACCTCGGCGACATGGACTTCAAGGTGGCTGGAACGTCGGAAGGCATTTCCGCGCTGCAAATGGATATCAAGATCGACGGCATCACCGAGGAGATCATGAAGATCGCCCTGGCGCAGGCACGCGACGGTCGCCTGCACATCCTCGGCGAGATGGCCAAGGTCATCGATGCACCGCGTCAGGAGATGTCCGAGTATGCGCCGCGCCTGCTCACCATCCGCATCCATCCGGACAAGATCCGCGACGTGATCGGAAAGGGTGGTGTGGTGATCCGCTCCATCACCGAGGAGACCGGCACCCAGATCGACATCCAGGACGACGGCACCGTGACCATCGCCTCGGTCAACCGCGAGGCGGCGGAAGCGGCGAAGAAGCGTATCGAGCTGATCACCGCCGACGTCGAGCCGGGCACCATCTACGAGGGCCGCGTGGCCAAGCTGATGGACTTTGGCGCCTTCGTCACCATCCTGCCCGGCCGCGACGGACTGGTGCACGTGTCGCAGATTTCCCACGAGCGCGTGGACAAGGTCAGCGACAAGCTCAGCGAAGGCGACATCGTTCGCGTCAAGGTTCTGGAGGTGGACAAGCAGGGCCGTATTCGCCTGTCGATGAAGGCGGTACTGGAGCAGGAGCACGAGAAGGCCGACGCCTGATCGCGTTTCGTCAATGCGATGCTCCGAAAGGCGGGCCTCGGGCCCGCCTTTTTTGTTGTGACGCAACAATGCGGGTGCTAGCATCCGCGCCGAATCCGGAGGGTGATCAGAATGGCCGAAAAGAAGACCGGTGCCGACTGGCTCGGCGACTGGCAGGCGCTGCAGCAGCGCTACTGGACGTCGATGGGCGAGATGGCGCGCAAGGCGGCCGATCAGGCCGGGAAGCTGCGCCCTGCAGACATGCCGAAATGGCACGAGGGCCTGGAAATCTGGTCGCGGGCCTTCCAGGGTGGCCGAAATGGTCATGGCGAACTGGTCGAACGCGCCCTGGCGCACGGCAAGGCCTACCTGGACATGATTCAGCGCGTGGGCTCGCTGGCTGCGCAGCCGCCCGGGCAGGTCGGCACGCAGGATTGGGCGGCGACCTTCACCGAAATGATGAAGGGCGCGCTGCCTGGCGTCGGCGCAAGCGGATTCGAAGCGCTGCGCAGCGCGAACATTCACGGCGCCCGCGGCGTCGAGCAGATGATGGCCGATATCGAACCCGTGCTGTCGGCGTTCCTTGGCGAAGCGAGGGCTCTGCTCGGGGTGCAGCCTTTCGGCATGGCGCGAGAACATCAGGAGCGCCAGCAGGCGCTGGCTTCGGCCGTGCTCGACTACCAGCAGGCCAGTGCGCGTTACCAGGCACTGCTGACGAGGTCTCTGGAGCGCGGAATCGAGAACTTCGAAGGCAAGCTGGCCGACCGCAGCGAGCCCGGCCGTCACATCGAATCGCCGAAAGCACTGTACGACCTGTGGATCGATGCCGCCGAGGAAGGCTATGCCGAGGTGGCGCTTTCGGAGGACTTCCAGGACGCGTACGGCGCACTGGTCAATACGCAGATGCGTGTGCGCCAGTTGCTGCAGGATCAGGTGGAACGCCTGACCGCCGCGCTTGGCATGCCGACACGCAGTGAAGTGAACAGTGTGCACCGCAAGCTGGCGGCATTGAAGCGCGGAAACGTCGACGCGGACGCACTCGCTGAACTCCAGGCCGAAGTCGCGCGTCTGCGTGCGCAACTGGATGACGGAAAGGAACCGGACAAGACGACCGCCAAGTCGTCGAAGCCACGCACGTCCAGGAAATCCACGGTTGCTGCCGGGAAACCTTCAGCCGGAAAGAAGACGGCAACGAAGGCCAAGGCGGCGCGGCCCGCCGCCAGATCCACCGCCAGCAATCGCAAGCCCGGGCCTTCCCGCGCATCCGCCAAAGGCGCCGCCGCCGCGCGCAAACGCAAGCTGTCGAGGTAAGTCATGGGACCGATCCGAATCACCCCCGATGTTGCCCTGCACGAGGCGATGCGCTACAGCCAGAAGCTCGCCGCCGGTCTCGACACCCTGCGCAGGCTCGACGACGTCACCTTCGGCGCCACCGGAAAGGAAGCGGTGTACAGCGAGGACAAGCTGGTGCTGTACCGCTTCCAGCGCGACAGCAAGGCCACTCGCAAGGTGCCGATACTGATCGTCTATGCCCTGGTCAACCGCCCCTACATGGTCGACCTGCAGGCCGACCGTTCTCTGGTGCGCAACCTGCAGGCGCTGGGCCACGAGGTATACCTGATCGACTGGGGCTACCCGGACCTGTCCGACCGCTTCCTTTCGCTCGACGACTACATCAATGGCTACATCGAGCGGTGCGCAGTGCAGGTGGCCGAGCGGCACGGACTGAAGAAGATCAACCTGCTCGGCATTTGCCAGGGTGGCACCTTCAGCCTGTGCTACACCGCTCTGCATCCGCAGCGCGTGGAGAACCTCATCACCATGGTCACGCCGGTGGATTTCCATACGCCGGACAACATGCTCTCGCACTGGACCCGCAAGATGGATGTCGATCTGTTCGTCGACACCCTGGGCAACGTCCCAGCCGACCTGATGAACTTCTGCTATCTCACGCTCAAGCCGTACCGGCTGAATGCGCAGAAGTACGTGGGTCTGGTCGACATCCTCGACAACAAGGAAGAGGTGGAAAACTTCCTGCGCATGGAGAAATGGATCTTCGACTCCCCCGACCAGGCGGGCGAGGCCTTCCGCCAGTTCATCAAGGATTTCTACCAGGGCAACAAGCTGGCCGCCGGCGAAGTGGAAATCGGCGGTCGCCGCGTCGACCTTGGCACGCTCCGACTGCCGGTGCTGAACATCTACGCCGAGCAGGATCACCTGGTGCCGCCGGACGCGTCGCGTGCGCTCGGGAAGGTGGTGGGCAGCGGCGACTATAGCGAACTGGCCTTTCGCGGCGGCCATATCGGCATCTACGTCTCCGGCAGGGCGCAGCGCGAGGTAGCGCCGGGGATCGATGCCTGGCTGCGGACGCGATCGAGCTGAAATCGATGCACCGTTCGTCTGCCATTTGCTGCCGTTGATTCTGGCGTCGTTTTTCGCTGCCAAGCCACCCGAGCCTTGGGAAGTGCTCGGAATGGAGCTGTAAACCGTTGACAAAACATGTTTTTTTGGGCGACCCAGGTGATCGCTGCAAGGGCCCCGTCGCTCGATGACTCGATTGGACTGACGCGCCGCCATAAAAAACTGACGCACAGCGTCATCTTGTGCCGTTGGGGGGCTAGACAGAGCGGAAAAAGTCGTTACACTTGTGACCTACGAAATCCCAACTGCCGTATTTGGGTACCAGGGAGACCCAGCCGGCATCGGACAGTAGAGATCGTGAAATGACCGCCGCCAAGCCCGCTTCCCGCCAGACACCGCAGAAACTTCTGGAGTCGCTGGAGGCCCATGTCTGCACGCAACTCGAAGGCCCGCTGAACAAGCTTTTCGACAGCGTGGACGACGCGCTTTTCGATCTCGCCGACCGCACCGCGCAGAACAACCAGGGCGACTTTTTCCAGGGCATGCGCGAGATCCGGCGCAAGCGCCAGCCGATGCATCAGGAATTTCTGCGTCTTGTGCGTCAGGGCTTTGCCGATCTGCGCATGCTGCGGTTGCAAGGCGTGCAGCATGCGGACGGTGCGCCCACGCCGCGCGCTCAACTGAAGCTGATGGACTCGGCCGAAGTGGAGCTTTCGGTCGCGATCGACGCCATGGCGACTCGCATCGAAGGCCAGCACACCCAGCCGCTGTGGGCGCTCAACCAGCGCTTCGGCGTTCTGGTCGGTGCCCCCGACCGCGTCGACAATGCCGGCAATCCCATGGGCCCGCGGCGCCTGTGCGAGGCTTTCTCCGAGTCCGCCGACGCGCTGGACATCACGGTGGAAGTCCGTCTGATCGTGCTCAAGCTGTTCGAGCGCCATGTCCTGCATGCGCTGGAAGCCCTGATCGACCAGATCAACAATGCCCTGGCCCGTGCCGGCGTACTGCCCCAGTTGCGCCACGAAATCATTCGCAAGGACCGCCCCAAGCCGGTGCCGAAGGAGGAGTTCGAACCTGCGGACGAGTCCGCGACCGATACCGGCGGGTCTGACACCCGCGCGCGCATCCTGCAGGTGGTGGACGAACTGCGCAGCCTGCTCGCGGCTCAGCGCCAGCGCAGCATCCGTCTGCCCCAGGGCATCAGCGAGAGTGCGCTGCCTGCGGTCAAGGACGAGGACCTGCTGGAAGCCCTGACCTACATGCAGCTCGACCTGAGCCGTCAGGCGCACGCGCCGGCGGAACCGGGCCCGCTGGCAACGCCTTCGCTGCGCAGTGTGAAGGAGAGCCTGCTGCGCAAGGTCGGCGGCATGGACGCAACCGGCACCCGCCTGGCGCGTCTGGGTCCGAGCGAGGATGCCCTCGACCTGGTCGGCATGGTGTTCGACTACGCGGTTCAGGACCGCAACCTGCCGGCGCCGATCCAGGCCATGCTGGGCCGCCTGCAAATCCCCTATCTCAAGGTCGCGCTGATGGATCGCGACTTCATTGCCAATCCGGACCACCCCGCCCGGCAGCTCCTCGACCGCATGTCCGAGGCATGCATCGGCTGGAGCGAAGAATCCGACCGCGATCACCGCCTGTACGACAAGGTTCAGGAGATGGTCTCGACCGTCCTCCAGGACTTTCACGACGATGTAGGCGTTTTCGATCGTCTGAGCCAGGAGTTCGACGGCTTCCTGAGCCAGAACCGCAAACGTACGGAACTGGCCGAGCGGCGCGCAGCCGAAACGGCGCGTGGCCGCGAGAAGCTGGATACCGCTCAGCGCATGGCGGCACGCGCGGTGATCCGTCGCGTATCCGGCAAGCTGATGCCGGAGCAGGTGCGCAGCCTGCTCACCGACCGCTGGTCGAACTACCTGGTGTTCACCTACCTGCGCCACGGGCCGGATTCGGACGAGTGGAAGCTGGCCGAGAACTTCGTCGACAACGTGGTGCAGGCCCTGCATCCGCCGGCCGAAGAAAGCGCGCGCGCCCGCCTGCGTGGCCTCAAGCCCGCGCTGGAATGGACGCTGCGCAAGGGTTTGGCCGCCACCGGCGTGCACGAACAGGATATCGAGGCTGTCTGGAACGGGCTGGAGCAGATCGTCGATCATCACCTGGGCACGGCCGGCGAGCGCCCGCGCGTGATCACGCTGCCCGATCAGGAAGCGGCCAATGACGAGATTGCGGTGCGCTTCGCCTCCGGTGGCAGCGGCGAGGAAGTCGTGCTCGACGACAAGTCACTCGATGAAACGTCCGAAGTCACCCAGGAAGATCTCGACGATGCAGCCAAGGAGTGGATCGAAGTGGCGCGCCAGCTCAAGGCCGGCACGTGGTTCGAGTTCCTGAAGGACGACGGCAGCCGCGAACGTGCCAAGCTGCTGTGGATCAGCACCATTCGCGCCCTGTACCTGTTCGTCAATCGCAACGGCCTGAAGATCGCCGAAAAGACCGCTGGCGAACTGGCCCAGGAGCTGCACCGTCAGCGCGCCGTGATCCTTGAGGAAGCTGCCCTGGTCAACCGCGCCCTGGATGCCATCCTCAGCCGCCTGCGCAGCCGCAAGGATGGTGGACATGCGCCGCCCGCCGCCGAGTCGGCAGGGGCGGAAGGCGCGAAAGGCCCCGCCAGCGTGGAACCATCATCCATCGGGTCAGCAGCCTAGCGGCCTGACCGGAAACTCCGTTCCGTGTCTCGATCGACAGCCCGCCCACGCGGGCTGTCGTCGTTTCTGGAGCACCTGTGCTAATCTGCCGCGCATCGGTATGAAACTACCGTTTGTCGTCCACTGTTGCCGGACCACGGCAGCGTCGAAGCGGAGATGGATGGGTGAGCCTTCGTGTGCCTTTCGACAATGCGTCGTCCGCCCAGCCTTTGCCGCAGGTTCTCGCAATGGCGGACAAGGTACTCGAAGCCATCGGCCCCGGCCTGTGCAGGACGTTCGACCGTGCCGATGAGGTGATGTTCGATCTGGCCTGTGCGGCCGGCAACGACCAGGGACAGCACCGGTACTTCGACGGCATGCGCCTGCTGCGTCTTCGCAGGGGCGTCATCATCGAGCGGTTCCGTGAGCAGGTGGCCGCCGCCTGGCGGGTCCAGTCGACCATGCGCGCGGCGGGCGCCCGGCAGGCCGCGACGCCCGATGGCATGGCGCTGGAACTGGTTTCCGAGGAGGAGCTTGAGCAGCGCCTTGCGATCGACGGCATCGTCGCTCGCAGCGAGGTGGCCATGGGGCTTGCCCTTGCCGAGCTGCAGGCATGCCTGAGTGCCCGGCTGGGACGCGGGCTGAATGCAGTGGACTGTGCCATTGGACCCAGAGGTCTCGCTGAAGCGATGCGCGACGCCTTGGGTCCTGTCGATGTATCGTTGAAGGCGCGTCTTGTGCTGCTGGAGTGTTTCGAATGTGAAGTCCTGGGCGCGCTTCCGGAGACCTACAGGCGCGTGACCGAGTTCCTTTCGATCGGATCGCCGCTGCTACGCAGGTCCGAACCGGATGGCCATCGACGCGTGCCACACGCGGTCGGAGCTGGACCGCAACAAGCGACCTCCGCGACAGCCGGAACGGTCGGTGCAGCAGCGTCACCGGGGCGCGCCAGGATCGCTCCGGCGGTCGTGCCGGTTCGCGGTTCGGGCGCCGGCCGTATGGCCGTGAGCACAAGCAGATCTGGTGCTGCCCGAGCGAACGTCGACAGTGGGCCGGAACGCGCAGAGGCGGCGGATGTCGAGACAACCCGCACGCTGGTGGTGGCAGACGCGGTGCAGCGCCTGTTCGAGACGTCCGGCATGGTCTTCGACGAGGCGCCGCAGCTGGAAGCCGCCATCGGGCGTCTGCAGGTGCCCGTCATCCGGGTGGCCATGGCGCAGCCGGCCTTGTTCAGTGACGCCGAACACCCGGTACGCAGGTTTCTGACCGAGCTCGCGCGCTGGACGCGACGCTGGGGTCGTCACCCACCGTCCGATGCCATTCTGCTGAAGCGCCTCGGTGCCGTGCATGCGCTGGCGGAGGGCGACATCCATGCGCGCCTTGGATTCTTCGACGCCGAGGCAAGATTCATGGAGCGTTCGGCCGCAGAACAGTTGCGCCGTGCGCAGCTGGTCGAGCGTCGCGCGCGCGAGGCGGCGCAGGGCAAGGCGCGGCTCGCCGACGCCGAAGGGAAGGTTGCCGAACTGGTATCCGGCTGGCCCGAGTTGCTGCAACTACCCGCCGAACTTGGCGAACTGGCGCTTTCCCGCTGGCCGCGCTACCTGGTGCTGCTCAGTCTGCGTCATGGCCCGACCGGCCTGCCCTGGCATGAGGCGGTTTCATTGCTCGCAGATCTCGCCGCGAGCGTGGCAGGCCGTGGGCCGCAGGCGCTCGATGCCAACGTGTTGACCCGCGGTGTGCTCGCCACCGGCGGTCACCGGGATGAAGTGGATCGATACTGCCGCGTATTCCAGGCCTGGCGAACCCGGCCCGCACCTGGGCACGACCGCTCCCGGATCCACCAGCCTTTGCGCGGCGACGATTGCGCTGTCGGGCACGAACCGCCTGTGCTCGATCTCGACGATTTGCTGCCGGGGCGCGTCTTCGACATGGTTCAGGACGATGGCCGTCCCTGTCGCATCAAGCTGTCCTGGATCGGCAAGCAGGGCGCGCGCTACCTGTTTGTCGACGGGCGCGGATTGAAGTGCGTCGAACTCGATCGAAAAACGGTGCTGGCGATGCTGGCCGCCGGACGCATCCTGCCGGTGGATTTCGACACCCGCTCCCGCTCTGCAGTGGGTGCAGCCTGAGGCCGGTTGGCGAGTTTGCCGATACCGGTCGAACCCGGCCGTCAGGATCGGCGCATGCTCGAAAGCCGGCGACCGTCGAGAGTGCAGTAGCGGCCCATGGTGTCGGCGGTGAGGCAGGAGTGCACGGGCAGAAAGTGCAGGGCGTCGCCCAGTCGGGCATTCTCGATGAACTCGCGTGGCGCCTCGACGATGCCGTGCTCCTGGGACAGCGCCACCAGCCGGATATCCGTGCGCAATGGGCCCCAGGCATGAGCGTCGACATCCACGGCCATCCCGAACACGCGTTGGCCGTCGATCGTCATCGAATCCTTGGAGAAATGCACTGCACCGCCGTGCACCACCAGTTGATTCCGCTGCGGGTGCCGCGCCACGATGGGACAGGCCATGGCCAGGGCGATATCGTCGACGGTGCAGGCGCCGATCTGCCATTGCGACAGATCGTAGAAGACGAAATTGCCGGGCCGGATCTCGTCCACGCCGGGGAACGCGGAGGCTCGCGAGCAGGTGGGTGTGTCGCCGATGGAAATCTCGATATTTCCAATAGTTGAGGAGATATCCTCACGTAGTTTGTCGAGAAGGCGCTGGCTTTCGGCGTGGACGGCGGCGATGCCGTCAATGCCGCGTGCGGCGTAGCTGTGGCCGGCATGGGCAAGCAGACCGCGCAGTCTCAGGTCATCGCGCCCTGCCCAGACCCCAGCCAGACCGCGCAGGCCGTCCGGGTCCCCCGCATCGAGGCCGGTGCGATGCGAGCCCACGTCGATCTTGATCCAGGCGTCGACGGGCGCACGGAATCGCACGCCCTCAAGGGCGTCCGCATCGGCCAGCGTGATGCCGATGCGCAGGCTTGCGGCCAGCGCATCGATACGCCGCTGCATCCCACGGTGGAAGGGAAAGGCCAGGGTGATGTCGGTCCAGCCGTCATCGGCGAAATACTCGGCCATGGCCAGCGAGGACACGGTGATGGTCTCGACGCCAAAGTCGCGGAACCAGCGTCCGATTTCGCGGCTCTGGTGGGTCTTGAAGTGCGGTCGCAAGCGTACGCCGCCCTGATGGGCGCGGTCGGCCATGCGCTTGATGTTGCGCCGCACGCGCGGTTCATCGAGCAGCAACACCGGTTCGGAAAGGGGTGACGAAGGGAGCATGATTGGGCTGACAGGCTGCTAGTCTGCACGGAATGCGACGGCGCATTCTCCCATGCGGGCCTGCAATTCTGGTCGTGCTGCTTGTCGGCGCCTGTACGAGGCTGCCGCCGTTTCCGGCCGAC
Organism: Lysobacteraceae bacterium; assembly: GCA_035444205.1. Taxonomy (GTDB): domain Bacteria; phylum Pseudomonadota; class Gammaproteobacteria; order Xanthomonadales; family BPKI01; genus DAOMOD01. Next base: position 9,090 of record DAOMOD010000070.1, on the reverse strand, counting down.
GGCGACCCGGTTGCTGCGCTCGATCGTCGTGTGGCAACCGAGGTCGCGCGTGCGGGTCTGCCCGGAGCCACGTTCGCAGTGCTCCGTGGCGGCGAAATCGTGCATCTGCGTGCCCACGGCGTGGCCGATGCCGATCATGACGCTGCGCTCTCGCCGCATGCGCGCATGCGCATCGCCAGCGTCTCCAAGCCGATCACCGCCATCGCGCTGCTTCGCTTGGCGGAGCAGGGACGGCTGGATCTGGACGTCCCGGTGCTCGAACCGCTCGCCGCGCGCCTGCCCGAAGGGTTCCAGCCGCATGCCGGTTTCGCCGGTCTGAGCACGCGCCATCTGCTCGCGCACTGTGGCGGCTTCGATCACGGTCAGGGTCCCGACCCCATGCTGAACGCGCGGCGCATGGGGCAGCGCCTCGGTGTGCCGTCGCCACCGCCGGTCGAGGCCATTGTCGTTTGGGCCCTGTCGCGACCTCCTGATTTTCCACCCGGCTCGCGCTGCGTCTACTCCAATCTCGGCTACGCCGTGCTTGGCCGCGTCATCGAGGCGGTCACCGGACAGGACTATGGGCAGGCGGTGCATGCGCTGGTGCTGCGACCCGCCGGCGTCCCCGACATGCGTCTCGCAGCGTCGCTGCCCGCGGAGCGAGCACCCGACGAGCCCCGATATCACGATGCGCGCATGGTGCCCTCGGTCTTCGACGCCTCCAGGCGCGTGCCGCTGCCCGACGGCGGGTTCGCGATCGAATCCATGGATGCGCACGGCGGGTGGCTGGCCACGGCGGCCGAACTGGTGCGTCTTGCCGAAGCACTTGAGGGCAAGGCCGACAGACCATTGCTGACTGCCGCGCGCTACCGGGAAATGCTGACGCCACCATTTCCACGCGTGCCGGGCGGCAGACATTACGCGCTCGGCTGGGATGTGGCGCACGGCGGGTATCGCTACTGGCATTCCGGCGACCTGCCAGGCAGCACTGCACTGCTGGTACGCGAGCGCGACGGTACGTTGTGGGCGCTGCTGGCGAACGGCAGCGTGGCCGATGCCCGCGTACATGAGCGCCTGCGCCGGCGCATCGGGGTCGCGTTGCGCCGGTTCCAGCCCCGAAACCGCAAGGAATCCGTCGCTCCAGCGAACGCTGGAACCCAGCGCCTTCAGTCCGTTTCAATGGATCGGAGGGCACTGGATGCCGGCGTTCGCAGGCATGACGACGCGAATGTAGGCGCCATTCGGATGCTCACGACGTTCCATGGCAGTGACTTTCCGGGCGTCAGCCGGCAGGCGTGGCGGAAAACACGGGCTGCGAGCAGACCCGTCCCATTGATCGGCTAACGAGCCGACTGCTCACACCGTCGTGACGGATTCCGGCCTATAAGGCGTATAGTGCTCCGGTCGATTTCGGGTCGTCCCGCAATGGCCGGAGTGTGGTCGCGACCAGGGGGTGTCGCGTGCGCGTTCCGAGGACGGGAAGGCTCGAAAACGGCTTGCCGTCACAGACATGGGAGGAGTGTCATGACACCGAAATACCTGCCGCTGACCCTGGCGGCCTTGTTGCTGGGCGGAGCGGCGATGGCCGCGGACCATGCGGACTCGCCGATCACCGTGCGCGATCCCGCTGCCGACCTGCTCGACCTGTATGCCTTCGTCAATCCCGTCGATCCGGGTGAAACGATCCTGGTCATGACGACGTTCAACAACGCCGGCTTCACCTCACAGTTCTCGGATGCCGTGGAGTACCGGTTCCATATCGACAATGGCGCTGGCGACAGCGAGATTCTATGCCTGTTTCCGACGCCCGGACGCGTGCAGTGCACCGGGCCGAACGATCTGTCGGTTTCAGGCCAGTTGGGGCGGACCGAAACCAACGGAGACATGCGCGTGTGGGCCGGCCTGCGCGACGATCCGTTCTTCTTCGACGGAGCGGCCTTCAACGCCACGCGTGCTACCGGCCAGCCGCAGTTCTGCATGCCGGGCCAGAACACCTTCACCGGCAACGTGCTGGCTGTGGTGGTCGGTGTGCGTTCGGCGCAGCTGACCAATAACGGCGCCAATCCGGTGCTGTCGATGTGGCTGTCCACGCGGCGCGTAGGCGACCTGGGTGTCGGCCCGGGGATCAGCGGCTCCTGGTTCGATCTGGCCCAGCCCGGCTTCGGTGCTTTCGTGCAATATGCGTCGCCGTCGGTGGCGGAGCCGCAGTTGGGGCCACGTCTGAACGTGGGCGCCTTCTTCCCCGACACGCCCGAAGGCAACGGAGAGCAGTTCTGGGTGATCGGCACAGGATTCTTCGACACTGCCGGATCCACTGCGGCCATGACCGCAGTGCGCGCCAGTGGCGGCGGGGTCCCCGGCATCGATTTCGATCCCGGCAGTGTGGACGTGGAAGCATGGGGCACCCTCGTCTTCGAGTTCGAAAGCTGCGAAGCCGGGACGATGAGCGCGCATTCCGAGGACGGCTCGATCTCGTTCAGCGTGCCCATCGGCAGGCTCACCACCATCGACCAGCTCGCCTGCGATTTCTTCGTCGGTGGCCAGGTGGACCGCGCCGGGCGCCCCGCCATCAATCCCGCCACCATCGGCCTGATTCCAAGCGCCGCGGGCAACGCGCTGAAGGATGCCTACAACCAGGCCGACAATCCGGCCCAGTGGGCGCAACTGTTCACCGACGAGATGACCGAGAACCTGAGCATCCTGGCCGGTCTCGACGGGAATCCGGGCAACGTGCTGCTGCCGCCGGCCACGCTGGCCTCGGTGCTGGTAGATGACCGGTTGCGCATCGACACGTCGAAGCCAATGTGCGATCAGTACCTCGCGGTCGAACTCAACGTGGCCAACGACTGCGGTGGGCGCACGCTCGAACGCGACGTCATCGACGATACGCTGAGTGCCGCGGTCGGCCCCGGCGTCAGCGATTGCGTGGGCAACGACAGCGTGTTCCTGGAAGACTTCCCGTACCTTGGGCCGCCCATTCTCTGAACACGTGACAGAACCGACCAGCGGGTTCAGGGCGTGGTTTCTGATGGCGGCCGGCGCGCTTGCGCTGGCCGCCTGTCAGACCACCCGGGATCGCGACAACGACGCGGTCGCCGAGGCGACCGTGCCAACGTCCGCACACAGCATCCTGGCGGCGCTCGAGGCGCGTCATGGTGGGCCCCCTTGGCCGGCTGGACCTGACCTGGTCCGCACCACGCGTGCGGATATCTACCTCGGCAATCTCGACGGCCGCATCGATGCCCTTGCCAGGCGCGATGATCCGCTGGCACAGCGTGATCGTGCCGCACTGCTGGCTTACCGGTACAGCATTCTCGGGCGGCTCGGCGATGCCGAGGCGGCCCTCGAGCTGGTGCAAGGCTACATGGTGCAATCGCCCGACGACGCCGAGGCCCTGCTGCTGCGCGGCAACCTGCGCGGCACTTTCCATCGCTTTGTCGAGGCACGCCAGGATATCGAGCGGGCGTTGCGCAGCGAGCCCGCCGCGCAACGCGCATTGGACGAACTGGATCTGGCCAGCGGCGGGCACCACGCACTGGCCGAACGCCTGGCAGGGCGTGACACTTCCGCCGAAGGTCTGTACGACCTTGCCCTGCGCGGCAATCTGGCTGTCCAGCAGGGCGATGCAGCACAGGCGGAGCACTGGTTCCGCCAGGCGCAGTTCCGCTATCGCGACGTGAGCCCGCTACCTCTGGCCTGGCTGCACACCCAGCAGGGTATCGCCTGGCTGCGATTCGGCGACATCGAGCGTGCGCAGCGCTTCTTCGAGGCGGCACACCTGAGGTTGCCGCAGTACTACCTTGCGGCAGAGCACCTGGCCGAGACCGAGTTCCTGCTGGGCCGGCCCGAACGCGCACGTGAGCTCTACCGCCTGGTCGTTGCACAAACGGACAACCCAGCGTTCCATGCCGCGCTGGCCGAAGTCGAAGCCGAACTGGGCGACCTGGAAGCGGCCGAGGCGTCCCTGCGGCGTGCGCGGGAAGGCTACCAATCCCTGCTGGCGCGGCACCCGGCCGCTTTCGCCGATCATGCGGCTGCCTTCCATCTCGAACGCGATGAGACCGAGCCTGCCCTGGCGCTGGCCCGGCTCAACCTGAGCCACCGGCAGGATGTCATGGCCTGGCTGCTGCTGGCCGAGGCCGAGCATGCCGCCGGCCACCGCCGCGCCGCGTGCCGCGCCCTTGCCGCGGCGAAGCGTACCGGCCTGCGTCCACCCGAACTGGATGAACTCAGTGAGCGGGTGCGCACCTGCGGCCGTGGCAGGACGCAGTGACAAGCGCCATGCATTGACGCTGCCACGTTCTGCCATCCGCTTGAGTCGTCATCGACTCCCATACCGTAGACGTTGACCGCGTCGCACGCCGCCGCGCCGAGGCAGACGTCGATTTCGGCGCGGGAACCAATTGCCGTTGCGACCGTCAAAGGGCCTTCCGCACGACGGTTACCGACAATGCGCCACTTCCTTTGCTCGATCTTCGCTTCCTGCCTGATGCTTCCGGCTCTCGCCAGTGAAGATCATGCCGCCGCGCTGAAGACGTTGCGCGTGCTGGTGCCCGACGCGGACATCCAGGGTGTGCGCGCCGTCCCCGGATCGGAACTGCTCGAGGTGGTTGTGGACAACGCCGTGGTCTACGTCAGCAGCAACGGCCGCTACGTGATCAATGGCGCTGTGCATGATGCCCATACCGGTGTCGAACTTGCCGAATTGCGGCGTGCGGAACTTCGGCAGGATCTGCTGGCACAGGCGCCACGCGATGCACGCATGCTCTATGCGCCTGCCGAGATCACGCATCGCGTGATCGTCTTTACCGACATCGATTGCGGTTACTGCCGTCGCCTGCATCAGCAGATTCCCGAGTACAACGCGCTCGGCATCGCCATCGACTACCGCTTCCTGCCGCGTGCCGGCATTGGTTCGCACTCGCATCGCAAGGCAGCCTTCGCCTGGTGCGCCGACGATCCACGTGCGACCCTGGATGCAGCCATGGCCGGTCAGGAGCCGCAGGGCGCGACATGCGACGATCCCATCGCCGAGGATTTCGAGCTTGCCCGCAAGCTGCGTCTGAATGGCACGCCGATGCTGATCACCGAGGCCGGCGAGCTGATTCCCACCTATTTGCCACCGGAGCAGTTGGCGGCGCGGCTGTCGTCGGGTCGCTAGCCCCCGTCACTCATCGCGCCCAGCAGCGAGAGCGCCGAGACGCCGGCGTGACGCGCGCCCACGCCGGGGCGTGCGACCACCTGTTCGATCGGATGCCCGCCTTGCTCGATGGACGATTCCGGCCGCCGGGTGTCGTGCTAGCAGTTATCCTTGGCCACCATGACCGAACTTCTGTTCCGCGAAGACGCCTACCTGAGGCAGGCGAATGCCGTCGTGACCGCGACGGGCGAGGGTGCGGTGGAATTCGACCGCACCATCTTCTATCCACTCGGTGGCGGCCAGCCGGGCGATCGCGGCTGGTTGCGCCTGCACGATGGCACACGTCTGGTTGTGCAGGACACGCGCAAGGGCGAATCGCCGAACCGTGTCCGCCACATGCTGGAGCCCGGCACGGAGTTGCCGGTGCCCGGTACCGAGGTGATTCTGGAGCTGGACTGGGAGCGGCGCTACACGCTGATGCGCCTGCACACCGCCCTGCATGTCATGTCCTGCGTGATCGTGGCACCGGTCACCGGTGGCAACATCGGCGAGGATCGTGCGCGGCTGGATTTCGATATCGATCCCGCCCTGCTCGATGCGGAGCGCATCGAGCGCGAGACCAACGCCCTGATCGCCCGAGGGGTAGATACCGAGACCGTGTGGATCACCGACGAGGAACTCGAAGCGCGTCCGGAGCTGGTCAAGACCATGAGCGTGGCTCCGCCACGCGGGGCAGGGCGGGTGCGGCTGCTCAGGATTCCCGATATCGACCTGCAGCCCTGCGGCGGCACCCACGTGCGCAGTATCGGCGAGATCGGCGCCATCCGCGTGGTCAGGATCAGCAACCAGGGCAAGCGCAACAGACGCGTCGAGATCGCGCTGGCACCCCGGTGAGGCTTTGTGGCCGTTCGCCCGGGCAAAGGCACAGGATTCTGTTCGCGCAGGGCGAATCGTGTCCTGTTCTCCCTTCCGCCCGACCCGCGCGCGGTCTAGACTGCGAGGGAGCGGCTCACGTTGGGCCGCGGCCGTATCCGGGAGCGTAGCTTGAAGCCAACCGATGCCAGCCACCCCGACTACTTCCACAAGGTGGTCGACTGCCAGTGGGCCTGTCCGGCGCATACGCCGGTGCCCGAATACATCCGCCTGATCGCGGCGGGGCGTTATTCCGATGCCTACATGGTGAACTGGAAGAGCAATGTCTTTCCCGGCATCCTCGGCCGCACCTGCGACCGTCCCTGCGAGCCGGCCTGCCGGCGTGGGCGGGTGGAGGAGGCCAACGCCGAGAAGCCCGAGCCGGTGGCGATCTGCCGCCTGAAGCGCGTCACCGCGGACTACAAGGACGACATCACCCACCGGCTGCCGGTGGCACCGAAGGAGAAGAACGGTTTCCGCATTGCCTGCATCGGCGCCGGGCCCGCTTCGTTGACGGTGGCGCGCGATCTCGCGCCGCTCGGCTACTCGATCACCGTATTCGACCAGGACCCCAAGGCCGGCGGCTTCATGCGCACCCAGGTGCCGCGCTTCCGCCTGCCCGAGGAGGTGATCGACGAGGAGGTCGGCTACATCCTCGGCATGGATGTCGAGTTCATCGGCAAACGCCGCATCGATTCGCTGAAAGCGGTGCTGGACGAAGGCTATGACGCGGTGTTCGTCGGCTGCGGCGCCCCGCGCGGGCGCGACCTCGACATTCCCGGCAGGCAGGAGGCGGCCAAGCACATCAGCGTCGGCATCGACTGGCTGGCCTCGGTGTACTTCGGCCACATCGAGAAGGTCGGCAAGCGCGTGATCGTCCTCGGTGGCGGCAACACCGCCATGGACTGCTGCCGCTCGGCGCGGCGCATGGGCGGCGAGGAGGTCAAGGTCATCGTCCGCTCCGGCTTCGACGAAATGAAAGCCAGCCCCTGGGAGAAGGAGGATGCCATGCACGAGGGCATCCCCATCCTCGACTACCGCGTGCCGAAGACCTTCGAGCACGACAACGGACGCTTGACCGGCATGACCTTCCAGAAGGTGCGCGCCGAATATGACGAACGCGGCCGCCGCAAGCTGATTCCCACCGGCGAACCCGACGAGCTGGTGCCTTGCGACGAGGTGCTGATTGCGGTCGGCCAGGAGAACGCTTTCCCGTGGATCGAGCGCGACATCGGCATCGAGTTCAACGAGTGGGACATGCCGGTGGTGGACGAGACCACCTTCCGCTCCACCCACCCGAAGGTGTTCTTTGGCGGCGACGCCGCATTCGGCCCGAAGAACATCATCTGGGCGGTGGCACACGGCCACGAGGCGGCGCTGTCCATCGATCGCATGCTGAACGACGAGGACATCAGCGAGCGCCCGCTGCCGCTGATGCGCCTGATGTCGCAGAAGATGGGCATCCACGAGTGGAGCTACGACAACGACATCGCCCCCGACCTGCGCTACAAGGTGCCGTGGGCGCCGCCGGAAAAGACCCTGACCAGCATGAAGGTGGAGGTCGAACTCGGCTTCGACCCCGAGCTGGCCTGGAAGGAGGCGCAGCGCTGCCTGAACTGCGACGTGCAGACGGTGTTCGCGCGCGAGCTGTGCATCGAGTGCGATGCCTGCGTCGACATCTGTCCGATGGACTGCATCACCTTCACCGCCAACGGCGAGGAGGACGACCTGCGCCAGCGGCTGATGGCGCCCGCGAAGAACCTCGACCAGGATCTGTACGTCTCGGACCTGCTCAAGACCGGCCGCGTGATGGTGAAGGACGAGGATGTCTGCCTGCACTGCGGCCTGTGCGCCGAGCGCTGCCCCACGGGCGCCTGGGACATGCGCAAGTCGTTGATCGAGATGACGCACGCAGCCGATGCGCGGGCCTGCTCGCGCAAGGAGCCGGTGGTTGCATGAACGTCGAGAGCATGATCGGTCCGCAAAGGACGCAAAGAGCGCAAAGGAAGAGCGCGGAAATTGTATGCGCGCGCCGCACCGTAGGTTGGGGTGACGCAGGAACCCCAACGCGTGCATGGCGGTCATGGCGGACATGTTGGGGTGCGCTGCGCTTACCCCAACCTACGTCGTTCGTATCTTTCCTTTGCGATCTTCGCGGACCCATGCATTCCTCCAGGGTGGCCGCATGAAGCGCATCGAAGCCATCAACGACTTCGTGGTGAAGTTCGCCAACGTCAACGGTTCGGGTTCGGCCTCGGCCAACGAGCTGTTCGCCAAGAGCATCCTGCGCATGGGCGTGCCGGTCAGCCCGCGCAACATCTTCCCGTCCAACATCCAGGGCCTGCCCACCTGGTACGAGGTTCGGGTCACCGAAAAGGGTTACCTCGGCCGTCGCGGCGGCGTCGACCTGATGGTGGCGATGAATCCGCAGACCTGGGACGCCGACATCGCCGAGATCTCCCCGGGCGGCTACCTTTTCTACGACAGCACCCGGCCGCTGCCGAAGTCGAAGTTCCGCGACGACATCAGCGTGCTCGCGATGCCGATCACGGCGATCTGCAACGCCACCTACACCGGCGCGCGCGAGCGCCAGTTGTTCAAGAACATCATCTATGTGGGCGCGCTCTCGGCCATGCTCGGCATCGACGCCGAGGTGCTGGAGACGCTGATCGGCGAGCAGTACAAGGCCAAGCAGAAGCTGCTGGATGCCAACGTGCAGGCGCTGCACATCGGCCGCGATTACGCTGCGGAGCATTTTCCCGATGCCCTCGGCCTTGCCATCGCCAGGGCCGACAAGGTGGGCGACCGCATCTTCATCGACGGCAACTCGGCCGCCGGCCTGGGCATGGTGTATGGCGGCGCCACGGTCTGCGCCTGGTATCCGATCACGCCCTCGTCCTCGATGGCCGAGGCATTCGAGAAGTACTGCCAGAAGCTGCGGGTGGACCCGGAGACCGGCAAGCGCCGCTACGCCATCGTCCAGGCCGAGGACGAGATCGCCTCCATCGGCATGGTGATCGGCGCCGGCTGGAACGGCGCGCGCGCCTTCACCGCCACCT
>DAOMOD010000069.1:0-19316 GCA_035444205.1 Lysobacteraceae bacterium | reverse complement strand
GCGAGGAAAGAAGTATGAAAGCAACAGGCAATTTCCAAGCGGTGAAGGACGTGGACCCGATGGTGGTCCTCAACGAGCACACGCGCAGCCACATCGACCACTGGGCTTCCAAGTTCCCGCCGGAGCGCAAGCGCTCGGCGGTGATCCAGGGGCTGTTTGCGGCGCAGGAGCAGAATGGCGGCTGGTTGAGCGACGAAATCATCGCCGCGGTGGCCAAGTACCTCGGCATTCCGCCGGTGTGGGCCTATGAGGTGGCGACGTTCTACTCGATGTTCGAGCTGAAGCCGGTCGGACGCCACAACGTGGCCATCTGCACCAACATTTCCTGCTGGCTGAATGGCGCCGAGGACATCGTGCGCCACTGCGAGAACAGGCTCGGTGTGAAGCTGGGCGAGAGCACTGCGGACGGACGCATCTACCTGAAGAAGGAAGAGGAATGCCTGGCGGCCTGCTGCGGCGCTCCGATGATGGTGATCGACGGCCATTATCACGAGCAGCTGACCGCGGAGAAGGTGGACAAGCTGCTGGATGGACTCGACTGAGCGACGACGCGAAGAGATATCGAACGACATGTCCTACGGACCCGCACCCCAGGCCCACAACGTCGTCAACACGACGTTGCACTTCGAACATCCATGGACCTATGAGAACTATCTCAAGGCCGGCGGATGGCAGGCGTGGAAGAAGATCCTGAGCGAAAGGCCCGACCCGGCGACCATCGTCGACATGGTCAAGGCCAGCGCCCTGCGCGGGCGCGGGGGGGCCGGGTTCCCCACCGGCCTCAAGTGGTCGTTTATGCCGCGCAGTGCGCCCGGACAGAAATACATCCTGTGCAACTCCGACGAGTCCGAGCCGGGCACATGCAAGGACCGTGACATCCTGCGCTACAACCCACATTCGGTGCTGGAGGGCATGGCCATCGCCTGCTACGCCACCGGGTCCACGGTGGCCTACAACTACATGCGCGGAGAGTTCCACCACGAGCCATTCGAGCGCATGGAGCAAGCGCTCCGGGAAGCGCGCGAGCATGGCTGGTTGGGTCGTGATATCCAGGGCAGCGGCATCGACGTCGACATCCACAACGTCCTCGGTGCCGGCGCCTACATCTGCGGCGAGGAAACCGCGCTGATGGAATCGCTGGAGGGCAAGAAGGGGCAGCCCCGATTCAAGCCGCCGTTTCCGGCCAACTTCGGTCTGTACGGCATGCCCACCACGATCAACAATACCGAGACCTATGCCTCGGTGCCGGCCATCCTGAGGAACGGTCCGGAGTGGTTCCTGGAGCTGGGCAAGCCCAACAACGGTGGACCGAAGGTTTTCTCGGTGTCGGGTCACGTCAACAAGCCCGGCAACTACGAGGTGCGTCTCGGAACCCCCTTCAGCGAGCTCTTGCAGATGGCCGGCGGCGTGCGCGGCGGGCGCAGGCTGAAAGGCGTGATCCCGGGCGGCTCCTCCATGCCGATATTGCCAGGCGACGTGATCATGGGCTGCACCATGGATTACGACAGCCTGCAGAAAGCCGGCTCCGGGCTCGGGTCCGGCGCGGTGATCGTGATGGACGAGACCACATGCATGGTGCGAGCCTGCCAGCGCATCGCGCGCTTCTACTACGCCGAGAGCTGCGGTCAGTGCACGCCCTGCCGCGAGGGTACCGGTTGGATGTACCGGGTGCTGACCCGCATCGTCGAGGGCAGGGCCACGCTGGAGGACCTCAACCTCCTGAAGAGCGCCGCCGGCCAGATCGAAGGGCACACCATATGCGCCTTCGGCGAAGCCGCCGCATGGCCGGTGCAGGGCATGCTGCGTCACTTCTGGGAAGAGTTCGAGCATTTCGTGAAGCATGGTCGTTCAATGGTGGACGGTGCTGTGGAGGTGGCGGCATGAATTCGATGAAAAGTCGGGACCCGGGACCCGGGACCCGGGACCCGGGTAGCCATCCTCGACCTGGTCGCGCTGTCCTGGCTCTGCCATTCCACGGTCGCCCACAAGCAGGCGGTTACGCTTCGTCATGGCCGTGCTTCTCCGGGTCCCGGGACCCGAACGAATACGGGAGGCGCGCAACTCAGCCTCCGGTGCACTGACGAGGATCGGCATTCTTGGAGGGAAAAGGCATGAGCGCCCAACCCACCAACAACACCGCCCCTGACCTCGTCAATATCGAGATCGACGGTCAGGCGATGCAGGTGCCCAAGGGCGCCATGATCATCCAGGCCGCGGACAAGGCCGGCATTCCGATTCCGCGTTTCTGCTACCACGAGAAGTTGTCCATCGCGGCGAACTGTCGCATGTGCCTGGTCGACGTGGAGAAGGCGCCCAAGCCGATGCCGGCCTGTGCGACGCCGGTGATGGACGGCATGCGCGTATATACGCAATCGCGCCGAGCGCTGGACGCGCAGCGTGGGGTGATGGAGTTCCTGTTGATCAATCACCCGCTGGACTGCCCGATCTGCGACCAGGGAGGCGAGTGCGAACTGCAGGATCTTTCCCTGGGCTACGGACGCTCGGTCAGCCGGTTTGTCGAGCGCAAGCGGGTGGTGCCGGATGAGGATCTCGGCTCGCTGGTCGCCACCGAGATGACGCGCTGCATCCAGTGCACGCGTTGCGTGCGCTTCCTCGACGAGATTGCCGGGACCCACGAGTTCGGCGGCATGAACCGCGGCGAGCACCTGGAGATCGGCACCTACATCGGCAAGTCGCTGGAGTCGGAACTACAGGGCAATATCATCGATATCTGCCCGGTCGGCGCCCTTACCAACAAGCCGTTCCGCTTCCGCGCAAGGGCCTGGGAGCTGATCGCGCGCGAGTCCATCGGTTACCACGATGCGCTGGGCTCCAACCTGTACCTGCACACCCGCCGCGGCGAGGTGCTGCGCTGCGTGCCGCGCGAAAACGAGCAGATCAACGAAACCTGGCTGTCCGACCGCGACCGCTGGAGTCACACCGGACTCCATGTCGGGGACCGCCTGGCCACACCCATGCTGCGCCAGGACGGGCGGTTGCGCGAGGTGAGCTGGGACGACGCCTTGGCGGCAACGGCCGCGGCACTGCGCGAAGCCGGTATCGAGATCGGCGCGCTGGTGTCCCCCTCGGCCAGTTGCGAGGAGATGTACCTGTTGCAGGGATTGCTGCGCGGGCTCGGCTCGAACAGCATCGACCACCGCCTGCGTCAGCTCGATTTTTCCGACCAGGACGCGTGGCCTGCGGAACCCCGATTCGAACGCGCCCTGGCCGAGGTCGAGTACAGCGACGCCATCCTTGTCATCGGGGGTCATCCGCGTCTCGATCAGCCGCTGCTCGGCCATCGCATACGCAAGGCCTGGCGCAACGGTGCCAGGATCTTCGCGCTGAACGCGCTGTCGCAGCCGACCCACTACGAACACGCGGCAGAGATCGTTGCGCTGCCCTCGCGCCTGCCCGGGCTGCTGGCCGGTGTGCTGGAACTGGCCGGCGGCCCTGTGCCCGCCGCGGTCAGGCCGGACATGGACCAGGCGGCGCGGCGCGTGGCCGAGGGCCTGAAGGCAGGCACTGCCGCCACCATCCTGTTTGGCGACCTTGCCGCGCAGCATCCGCAAGCTGCGTTGCTGCGCCACCTTGCGCGCGCGCTGGCTTCAGCTACCGGCGCGGCCTACAACGAGATTCCCGCCGGCGCCAACGCCGCAGGCGCCTGGCGCTACGGCGCGGTACCGCATCGCGGGCCCGGCGGTGCACCGATGGGCAACACCGGACGCCATGCCGCCGACATGCTGGACAATCCTCCACACGCCCTGGTGCTGTACGGTGCCGAGGCGCCGGAAGATTTCGCTCATGGTGGCCTGGCTTTGCGCGCTCTGGAAGCGGCGCCTCACGTCGTGGCCTTCAGCGCCTTCCTTGGCGATGCGCTGCGGCAGCATGCCGATATCGTCCTGCCCATCGGCTTACTGCCCGAGATCGACGCCACCCTGGTGAATCTCGATGGAAGAACGCAGAGCGTGGCCGCCGGCGCCAAGGCGCCAGGTCATGCGCGCGCGGGCTGGCGTGTGCTGCGCGCCCTGGGCGGAGAGCTCGGCGTGCCGGGTTTCGACTTCCTGGACCTGGCGGGCCTTCGTGGCCTGATGGCACAGGCGCTCGACGGTGTGTCCGCCCGCCCGGCCGAATTCGTCCCACAGGCTGCCGCTGCGCCCGCTGGTGAGGGGCTGGAGCGCATCGCCACCGTGCCGACCTATGCCGTCGACGCCGTAGTGCGCCGATCTGCCGCACTGCAAGCGACGCCCTTGGGTGTGCGTGCCGAGGTCGTCCTGCATCCTGAGGACGCGCTCGCGCTTGGTCTTGGCCAGGACGGTGTGGCGAGGGTGAGCGACGGCGATGCCGCCGTCGAGTTGCCGTTTCGTGTACATGGCGCGGTGCCGCGTGGCGCCGTGTGGATACCGGCGGCTTGTGTGGATGCCGCACCCATCGGCGCCGCTGCACGGGTGCTTGTGGAGAAGATCGACGGGAGTGCCGGCTGATGCTGGACGATCTCATCGCGGTGGCCTGGATCCTGGCGAAGATCATCGCCATCGTGCTGCCGCTGACCATTGCGGTCGCTTTCTACACGCTGATGGAGCGCCGGGTCATTGGCTACATGCAGGAGCGCAGGGGGCCGGTCTACATCGGTCCGTTCGGACTGCTGCAGCCGTTCGCCGATGTGGTCAAGCTGCTGCTCAAGGAAGTGGTGGTGCCGACCAACGCCAACCGTTTCCTGTTCTACCTTGCGCCGGTGCTGGCGCTGGCACCGGCATTCGCCGCCTGGGCAGTGATCCCGTTCGACCAGGGCGTGGTGCTGGCCGACGTCAATGCCGGCCTGCTGTTCCTGCTGGCGATGACCTCGATGAGCGTGTACGGCATCATCCTTGCCGGCTGGGCCTCCAACTCCAAGTACGCATTCCTGGGCGCCATGCGTTCGGCGGCGCAGGTGGTGTCCTACGAGATCTGCATGGGGTTCGCGCTGGTCGGCGTGCTGGTGGCGGCGGGCTCGCTCAACCTGTCCGAGATCGTGCTGGCGCAGGGCGGCAACTACGGGCCGCTCAACTGGTTCTGGTTGCCGCTGCTGCCGCTGTTCGTGATCTTCTTCCTGTCCGGCCTGGCCGAGACCAATCGCGCGCCGTTCGACGTCGCCGAGGGCGAGTCCGAGATCGTCGCCGGTTTCCACGTCGAGTATTCGGGATCGTCGTTCGCGGTGTTCTTTCTCGCCGAGTACGCCAACATGATCCTGGTCTCGTTCCTGAACGCGGTGCTGTTCGCGGGCGGCTGGCTGTCCCCATTCCAGGGGCTCGGCATGGGCTGGCTGTCCGAGCCGGGCTGGTGGTGGCTGGCGATCAAGGCCGTGTTCTTCATGTTCCTGTTCCTGTGGTTCCGCGCCACCTTCCCGCGTTACCGCTATGACCAGATCATGCGCCTCGGTTGGAAGGTGTTCATCCCGATCACCATCGTCTGGATCATGGTGGCGGCGGGCATGGCCTACGCCGGCTGGATCGGTCCGGAGGCTGCGGCATGAGGCGCGCATTCCACTATGTCAGGAGTCTGCTGCTGATCGAGCTGCTGCGTGGCCTTGCGGTCACCTGGCGCTACTTCCTCAGTCCCAAGTACACGGTGCGCTACCCGCAGGAGAAGATTCCGCAGTCGAACAGGTTCCGCGGTCTGCACGCCTTGCGTCGCTACCCCAATGGCGAGGAGCGCTGCATCGCCTGCAAGCTGTGCGAGGCGGTGTGCCCTGCGCTCGCCATCACCATCGATTCCGAACAGCGCGCCGACGGCAGCCGCCGCACCACGCGCTATGACATCGATCTGTTCAAGTGCATCTACTGCGGGTTTTGCGAGGAGTCCTGTCCGGTCGACTCCATCGTGGAGACGCATATTTACGAATACCACTTCGAGAACCAGGGGGAAAATATCGTCAACAAGGCGCAGTTGCTGGCCATTGGCGACAGGTTCGAGAAGGAAATCGCGGCTAACCGCGCGCAGGATGCCGCCTATCGCTGAAGCGCGGAGACCCGCCGGCCGGAGCCGGCGGCACGCGCACAAGCGGGCGGCCAGACGAGAGTGATGGGAATGAGCTTCGAAGCCATTGTTTTCTACGCCTTCGGCGGGCTGATGCTGGCCGCGGCCATAGGCGTCATCAGCGTCCGCAATCCAGTGCATGCGGTACTGCTGCTGGTGCTCACGTTCTTCACCAGTGCCTGCATCTGGCTGCTGGCCGAGGCCGAGTTCCTGGCCCTGGTGCTGGTGCTGGTCTATGTCGGCGCGGTGATGGTGCTGTTCCTGTTCGTGGTCATGATGCTCGACATTCGCAGCGAGCCGCTGCGCGAAGGATTCATGCGCTATCTGCCGGTCGGGTTGTTCGTGGCTGTGCTGATGGCGATACAGATGTTCGCCGTGCTGACGGTCAGGGGCGTGTTCTCGATGGATGCCCCCCCCGATCCGGCGGCTGCGGCGGGCATGAGCAATACCGAGTGGCTCGGACGTGCGTTGTTCGGCGAGTACCTGTATCCGTTCGAGATCGCCGGCGTGATTCTGACTGTGGCCATCATCGCTGCCATCGCACTGACGCTGCGCAAGCGCGAGGGCACCAGGAAGCAGGATCCGGCACGTCAGGTACTGGCGCGCAAGGGCGACCGTCTGCGCATCGTGAAGATGCCGGCCGAGGCGGGGAGGGACCAGGCATGATCACTCTTGGCCACTTTCTGGTGCTGGGTTCGGCGCTGTTCTGCATCAGCGTTGCAGGCATCTTCATCAATCGCAAGAACGTCATCATCCTGCTGATGGCGATCGAGTTGATGCTGCTCGCCGTGAACATGAATTTCGTTGCCTTTTCGCGCTTTCTCGGCGATCCGGCGGGCCAGGTGTTCGTGTTCTTCATTCTCACCGTGGCCGCGGCCGAGGCCGCCATCGGCCTGGCCATCCTGGTGGTGCTGTTCCGCAACCGCTCGACCATCAACGTGGCCGAGATGAATTCGATGAAGGGCTGATCGATGGAACTGAAGAGCATCCTGCTGATCATCGCCCTGGCGCCACTGGCGGGAGCCATCGTCGCCGGCCTGTTCGGCCGCCAGATCGGCCGTGCCGGAGCGCACTGGGTCACCATCCTCGGCGTCGGCCTGTCGACCGCGCTCAGCTTCTACGTGCTCAAGCTGATGGCGTTCGACGGCCACCCGGTGTTCAACGAGAACATCTACACCTGGTTCGAGGTGGGCGGCATCAGCGCGCACGTCGGCTTCCTGGTCGACAATCTGACCGCGGTGATGATGGTGGTGGTCACCTTCATCTCGCTGCTGGTGCACATCTACACCATCGGCTACATGGCCGACGACCCGGGCTACCAGCGCTTCTTCGCGTACATCTCGCTGTTCACCTTCAGCATGCTGATGCTGGTGATGAGCAACAACTTCCTGCAGCTGTTCTTCGGCTGGGAAGCGGTGGGTCTGGTGTCCTATTTGCTGATCGGTTTCTGGTACAGCCGGCCTACCGCGATCTTTGCCAACCTCAAGGCCTTCATCGTCAACCGCGTCGGCGATTTCGGCTTCCTGCTCGGTGTCGCGGGGGTGCTGTTCTGGCTCGGTACGCTCGACTACGCCACCGCCTTCGCACGCGCCGATACCCTGTCGGGACAGACCGTCGAGATCCTGCCCGGCATGCCCTGGGAAGTGGCCACGTTCATCTGCGTGTGCCTGTTCATCGGTGCCATGGGCAAGTCGGCACAGGTGCCGCTGCACGTGTGGCTGCCCGATTCGATGGAAGGCCCGACCCCGATCTCGGCGCTGATTCACGCCGCCACCATGGTTACCGCCGGCATCTTCATGGTCGCGCGCATGAGCCCGCTGTTCGAGTGGTCCGATGCGGCACTGAGCTTCGTGCTGGTGATTGGCGCGATCACTGCCCTGTTCACCGGGCTGATCGGCCTGGTGCAGAACGACATCAAGCGCGTGGTGGCTTACTCGACACTGTCGCAGCTCGGCTACATGACGGTAGCGCTCGGCTCCAGCGCCTACGCGGCGGGCATCTTCCACCTGATGACGCATGCGTTCTTCAAGGCGCTGCTGTTCCTGGCGGCCGGCAGCGTGATCATCGGACTGCATCACCAGCAGAACATGCAGAAGATGGGCGGCCTGGGCCGCTACATGCGGATCACCTTCATCACCTGCTGGGTCGGTTCGCTTGCGCTGGTCGGTACGCCATTCTTCTCCGGGTTCTATTCCAAGGACGCAATCATCGAAGCGGTGCATCTTTCCGACCGGGCAGGTGCCGGATTCGCCTATGTGTGCGTGCTGCTCGGCGTATTCGTCACCGCCCTGTACAGCTTCCGCCTGCTGTACCTGACCTTCCACGGCGAGGAGCGTTTCCGCGGGCACGCCGATGCCCACGATGCCTCCGGCCACGGGCATCATCACCATGACGTCACGCCTCACGAATCGCCCTGGGTGGTCACGCTGCCGCTGGTGCTTCTGGCCATTCCCTCCATCGCCATCGGTTACCTGACCGTTGGCCCCATGCTGTTCGGCGGCTTTTTCGACGGTGCCATCGTCGTGCACGAGGCCAACGACGTACTGAGGCGACTTGGCGAGGACTTCACCGGCCCGGTCGGTTTCGCCCTGCACGGCCTGGTGACGCCGGCATTCTGGCTGGCGCTGGGCGGATTCGCGGTGGCCACCTTCGTCTATCTTCTCAAGCCCGGACTGGCCGATCGCATCGCCGCCGTCCTCAAGTTGCCTTACCGCGTGCTCGAGAAGAAGTACTTCTTCGACGAGCTGTACCAGGCGGTGTTTGCGCGCGGCAGCCTCAAGCTGGGCAAGGGTCTATGGAAGGGCGGCGACACGGCGGTGATCGACGGCGTCTTCGTCGACGGATCGGCCACCCTGATCGACCGTATCGCCGGCATCGTGCGCTGGATGCAGTCGGGCTACCTCTATCACTACGCCTTCGCCATGATCGTCGGCCTGATCGTGCTGCTCGCGATCTTCCTGCGCGGCTGAGGCGGACCAACGACATTCCGGAACCGACTTGATGGAATCGCACTGGCCTTTGCTGAGTCTTCTGATCTGGCTGCCGATCGTGGGCGGGTTCCTGCTGCTCACCATGCGCCAGCACCGGGCGTCCTTGGCGCGCTGGACCGGTCTGATCGTCGCCCTGGCGACGTTGGCGCTTTGCGTGCCGTTGTACGCCGGACTCGATGCGGCCTCGGCCGACATGCAGTTCGTGGAGCGCGTGGTGTGGGTGGCCGGTTTCGACATCTACTACCACCTGGGCGTGGATGGCATCTCGGTGGCGCTGATCCTGCTCACGGCCTTCACTTCGGTGCTGGTCCTGGTGGGCGCATGGGGCTCGGTCCAGGATCGCGCCGGGCCGTACTTCGCCGCCTTCCTCATTCTCGAGGGCCTCATGATCGGCGTGTTCTGCGCCATGGACGCGGTGCTGTTCTACGTGTTTTTCGAAGGCATGCTGATCCCGATGTTCATCATCATCGGCATCTGGGGCGGTCCGCAGCGCGTCTACGCCAGTCTGAAGTTCTTCCTGTACACCTTCCTCGGATCGGTGTTCATGCTGATCGGGTTGATCTACCTGTACAGCCAGGCCGGCAGTTTCGCCCTGGCCGATCTGGTCGCGCTCAAGCTCAGTGCCACCGAGCAGATGTGGCTGTTCTTCGCCTTCCTGGTGGCGTTCGCCGTCAAGATCCCGATGTTCCCGGTGCATACCTGGCTGCCCGATGCGCACGTGGAGGCGCCGACCGGCGGTTCGGTGATCCTGGCCGCCATCATGCTCAAGGTAGGCGGCTACGGCTTCCTGCGCTTCTCGCTGCCGATGACGCCGGACGCCTCGGCCGAGTGGGCCTGGCTGGTCATCGCGCTGAGCCTTGTCGCGGTCGTCTACATCGGCTTCGTCGCGCTGGTGCAGCAGGACATGAAGAAGCTGATCGCCTATTCGTCGATCAGCCATATGGGTTTCGTCACCCTGGGCCTCTTCATCGCATTCGCGCTGGTGCGTACGACCGACAACTCCGACGCCGCGGCACTCGGCTTGCAGGGTGCGATGGTGCAGATGGTTTCGCACGGCTTCATTTCGGCGGCGCTGTTCTCCTGCGTCGGTGTGATGTACGACCGCGTGCACAGCCGCATGATCGGCGACTACGGCGGCGTGGTGAACACCATGCCCTGGTTCGCCGCGCTGTTCGTACTGTTCGCCATGGCCAATGCCGGGCTGCCGGGCACCTCGGGCTTCGTCGGCGAATTCATGGTGATCCTCGCAGCTTTCCAGAGCTCGCCCTGGCTGGCCGCAGTCGCCGCATTGACCCTGATCATCGGTGCCGCCTACACCCTGTGGCTGGTCAAGCGCGTGATCTTCGGCGAAGTCGCCAACGACAACGTGGCAAAGCTGAAGGACATCGATGCCCGCGAGACCATCGTGCTGGTCGGCTTCGCCGGCGCCGTGCTGCTGGTCGGGGTGTGGCCGGCGCCGCTGGTCGAACTGATGGACGCGTCCGTGATGAAACTGGTCGCGCAGATCGCCACCACCAAGCTGTGAGGACGGCAGAACCGACATGATCCACTCCTGGAGCGAATTGCTGCCGCTGCTGCCGGAAGTCTTCCTGCTCGGCATGATCTGCGTGCTGCTGCTGGCCGACCTGTACGTGCCGCAGGAGCATCGTGGATTCACCCACTTCCTGGCCCTGATGATCCTGGCCTTCACCGCCATCATCACCTTGCGCGCCTTCTCCATCGATGCGCCGCCGCAGTCGGCCTTCGACGGCATGTTCCTGCGCGATGGCGTGAGCGACATCCTGAAGGTGGCGATGTACGGTGTTCTTGCGCTGGTATTCGTGTACTCGCGCGAATACCTGTCCGAGCGCGGGCTGCTTTCCGGCGAGTTCTACGTGCTGTGCCTGACCGCCCTGCTCGGCATGATGGTGCTGGTGTCGGCCGGCAGCCTGATCACCGTCTACCTTGGCCTGGAGCTGCTGGCTCTCAGCACCTATGCCCTGGTCGCGCTGAACCGCGATTCGACGCTGAGTTCCGAGGCGGCCATGAAGTACTTCGTGCTGGGGGCGCTGGCATCGGGCATGCTGCTGTACGGCATGTCGATGGTCTACGGCGCCACCGGAAGCCTCGATCTGGCGACCATTCGTGGCGCAACCGCCGGCCTGGGCGACAGTGCGATCCTGCTGAGCTTCGGTCTGGTTTTCGTGGTTATCGGCGTCGCCTTCAAGTTCGGCGCTGCGCCGTTCCACATGTGGGTGCCCGACGTCTATCAGGGCTCGCCGACCGCGATCACCCTGTTCATCGGCTCGGTGCCGAAGCTGGCCGCATTCGGCATGGCGTGGCGACTGCTCGATGGCGGCATGGCCGGCGTCGGCGAGCAGTGGCAGTCGATGCTGGCGCTGCTCGCGGTGGCGTCGCTGGCGATCGGCAACGTGGTGGCGTTGGCGCAGACCAATCTGAAGCGCATGCTCGCCTACTCGACCATCTCGCACGTGGGTTTCCTGTTCGTGGGCCTGGCATCGGGAAGTGCCGAAGGCTTTGCCGCGGCCATGGCCTACGTGATCCTGTATGCGCTGATGGCGGCCGGTGCGTTCGGAATGATCATCCTGCTTTCGCACAAGGGGTTCGAAGCCGAGGAGATCGAGGACTTCAAGGGCCTGAGCCGGCGCCAGCCCTGGTACGCGCTGATGATGCTGCTGCTGATGGCCTCATTGGCCGGTTTCCCGCCGCTGGTGGGCTTCTTCGCCAAGTTCCTGGTACTGAAGGCGGCGGTCGAAGCGGGACTGATCTGGCTGGCGATCGCAGCCGTGGTGTTTGCGGTGATCGGGGCCTACTACTATCTGCGCATCATCAAGCTGATGTACTTCGACAACCCCGCCGACGACCAGCCTCCGGTGCTGCCTTCGGATGCGCCGATGCGTTGGGCGCTGTCGGCGAGCGCGCTGTTCCAGTTGGCAGCGCTGGTGGTGTGGGGACCCCTGTTGTCCTTGTGCCAGCGGGCCTTCACCTGAGCGAATCGGAGCCCGCTGAGCGAGGGTGGTGAGAGGTGCGGGCCAGGCTTTCGGTCTTGCATGCGCGGGAAGGCACCGCTATAGTGTCGGTCTCGCTGATGCGGGGTGGAGCAGTCTGGCAGCTCGTCGGGCTCATAACCCGAAGGTCGCAGGTTCAAATCCTGCCCCCGCTACCAGTTCCGGTAGCAAGAAAGCCTCCGCAGCGAGGCTTTTTTGTTGCCTGATGGCCCGGACGCCACAGGCCCTTTGCACGCTGGTGCGAAAGGTCTGGCGACCAGGCATCCGAAGGTTCCGTGGCCGTTGGGGCGACCCATCGGCAACGGTGCCGGCATGATTCGGATGGGCCGCGAGGCCCATTTTTTGTTTGTGCGTCGGGAGCATCGTTGAAACAGCAGAAACTCATGGATCTGATCGAGCCGGCAGTCGCCGCCCTGGGCTACGAGTGCCTGGGCATCGACTACAGTCCGAGCCGCGGTTCCAGCCTGCTTCGCATCTACATCGACCGGCCCGAGGGCATCGTGGTCGAGGATTGCGAGGCGGTCAGTCGCGAGGTGGAAGCCCTGCTCGACGTCAACGATCCCATCGCCGGGCACTACACCCTGGAAGTGTCGTCGCCGGGCGTAGACCGCCCCCTGTTCACGCCGGAGCAGTTCGCGCGCTTTCTCGGCGAGAACGTGGCGGTGACCCTGCTGGCACCTGTCGATGGACGGCGGCGCCTGCGGGGTGCGATCCGCGCGGTGGAAGGAGACCGCGTCGTGCTCGATGTCGACGGCGTCGAGGTTGCGATCGAACACGGCGACGTGCAAAAGGCACGTCTGGTGCCCGACTGGGCGAAATTGATGGCCGAATCCCAGGCCGCAAAGCGTACATAGCGGACGACCCGACGTCGTTCGCCCGGAGACTGGTGAGATGAGCAAAGAGCTGGTGCTGATTGCCGAAGCGGTAGCCAACGAGAAGGGCGTGCCCGAGGATGTGATCTTCGAGGCGCTCGAAGCAGCGTTGGCTTCGGCGGCCAAGAAGAATTTTCCCGATGGCGAGATCGCCGCGGAGGTTTCGCTGCGCGTGGCCATCGACCGCAAGACCGGCGACTATCGCACGTTCCGTCGCTGGGAGGTGGTGGCCGACGACGTGGTGATGGAATCGCCGCACCGGCAAGTCCGCCTGATGGATGCCATCGACGAGAAGGCCGATGCGAAGGTCGGGGATTTTCTCGAAGAGGAAGTCGCGTCCGCCGGATTCGGCCGCATTTCCGCGCAGGCTGCGAAGCAGGTCATCGTTCAGCGCGTACGCGAGGCCGAACGCGCCCAGGTCGTGGACGCCTTCAAGGATCGGGTCGGCGAGCTGGTGACCGGGGTGGTCAAGCGCGTCGAGCGCGGCAATATCTACCTCGATCTTGGCGGCAACGCCGAAGCCTTCATTCCGCGCGACAAGGCGATCCCGCGTGAGGTCGTACGCCCTGGTGACCGCCTGCGCGGCTACCTGTACGAAGTGCGCTCGGAGATCCGCGGCCCGCAGCTTTTCATCTCGCGCACCGCGCCCGAGATGATGATGGAGCTGTTCAAGCTGGAGGTGCCCGAGGTCGGCCAGGGTCTGGTGGAAGTCATGGGTGCGGCACGCGATGCCGGCGATCGCGCCAAGATCGCCGTGCGCAGCCACGATGCGCGCACCGACCCCATCGGTGCATGCATCGGCATGCGTGGTTCGCGCGTGCAGGCGGTGTCTGGCGAGCTGAACGGCGAGCGCATCGACATCATCCTGTGGAACGAGAATCCGGCGCAGTTCGTGATCAACGCCATGGCGCCTGCCGAGGTGTCCTCGATCATCGTCGACGAGGAGAAGCATTCCATGGATCTGGCGGTGCCCGAAGAAAAGCTGTCTCAGGCGATCGGTCGCGGCGGCCAGAACGTCAAGCTGGCCAGTCGCCTGACCGGATGGCAGCTCAACGTGATGACCCAGGACCAGGTGCGCGCCAAGAGCGAATCCGAGCAGGAGGAAGCGCGCAAGGTGTTCATGGAAAAGCTGGAAGTGGACGATGAGATCGCGCTGATCCTGGTCCAGGAAGGGTTTTCCACGGTGGAAGAGATCGCCTACGTACCCGCCGCCGAGTTGTTGGCGGTGGAGGGTTTCGACGAGGACATCGTCGAGGAACTGCGTGCCCGCGCCCGCGATGCCCTGCTCACCCAGATGATTGCGGCCGAGGAGAAGTTGGAGGAGCACAAGCCGGCCGACGACCTGCTCGCGCTGGAAGGCATGGACGACGCCACCGCCTACGCGCTGGCACAGCGCGGAGTGGCGACCCAGGAAGACCTCGCCGAGTTGGCCGTGGACGAGATCCTCGATATCGAGAACATGGACGAGGAGCGGGCTGCGGCCCTGATCATGGCTGCGCGCGCGCCGATGATCGCAAGGCTGGAGCAGGGCGACTGAACGGCCTCGACACCGTTTGGAGCTCGTCTTCTCGTATCAGGCAAGTCGGAGAATCAGAATCATGTCGGACGTGACCGTAAAGCAACTGGCCAGTGCGCTGAACCTGCAGGTCGACAAGCTGCTCGAACAGCTATCGGAGGCGGGCATGAAGTTTTCCGGCGCCGACCAGGTGGTGACTTCCACCGAGAAGATGAAGCTGCTCGGCTTCCTTCGTCGCAGCCACGGCAAGCAGGCCAGCGAGTCGGAAGAGTCGGCACCGAAGAAAATCACGCTGCGCCGCAGGTCGGTGCAGGAAGTGACCGTGGGCAGCGGTCCGGGCAAGGCCAAGACCGTCAACATCGAGGTGCGCGCCAAGCGCACCTATGTCAAGCGCAGTCTGGTCCAGGATGACGCTGCGCCGGACGCCGAGCGCGAAGAGGCGATCCGCCTGCTGGACGAATCGCGCAAGCGCCAGGAAGCCGAGGAGCAGACACGCGCCGAACAGGAACGCAAGCGCAAGGCCGAAGAGGAGATGCGCAAGCAACACGAAGAGGAGCGCAAGCGCGCCGAGGAAGAACGGGCCAAGGCTGCTGCCGAAGCGGAAGCCGAGGCCGAGCGCGACGCGCGCCTGCAGGCCGAGGAACAGGCCCGCGCACTCGCGGGGGAAACACGCAAGAGCGAGGAACCCGTGCGTGTTCCGCCTCCAGTCAAGGAACCGCGCCGCGCCAAGCCTGCTCCGCGTGGCGGCGACGGCGATGCTTCAGGCCGCTTCGGACGCGGCGAATTGCACCTGTCCAAGGAAGCAAGTTCGCGTCGCAGCAGCAAACGTCGCACGCGACGGGGGCCGGAACCGGTCAAGGCCGGGGCCGGCGGCCCGCATGCATTCTCCCGCCCCACTGCGCCTGTGGTTCGCGAGATCGAGATCGGCGAGTCGATCCAGGTCGGCGAGCTGGCGCAGAGAATGGCGGTCAAGGCCGGTGAAGTCATCAAGGCCCTGATGAAGATGGGTGTAATGGCCACCATCAACCAGCCGCTCGACCACGATACCGCGGCCCTGGTCGTTGAGGAGATGGGCCACACTGCGAAGCAGGCCACTGACCACGACATCGAGCTCGAACTGCTGGCCAGGTCCGATGCATCCGGCGAGGGCGTGACGCGTCCGCCAGTGGTCACCATCATGGGTCACGTCGACCACGGCAAGACTTCGCTACTCGACTACATCCGTCGCACCAAGGTCGCCTCCGGCGAAGCCGGCGGCATCACCCAGCACATCGGCGCGTATCACGTCACCACCGCCAAGGGTGTGATCTCGTTCCTCGACACGCCAGGACATGCGGCCTTCACTTCCATGCGTGCGCGCGGTGCCAAGCTCACCGACATCGTGGTGCTGGTGGTAGCGGCCGACGACGGCGTGATGCCGCAGACGGTAGAAGCGGTGCAGCATGCGCGCGCCGCTGGTGTGCCGATCATCGTTGCCATCAACAAGATGGACAAGCCCGAAGCCAATCCGGACAACGTCAAGCAGGGACTCGGCAAGCTCGAGGTGATTCCCGAGGAGTGGGGAGGCGAAAACATCTTCGTACCGGTATCGGCAAAGACCGGCGACGGCATCGACAGCCTGCTCGATGCCATCCTCGTGCAATCCGAGGTGATGGAGTTGACGGCGCCCACCGACGCACCGGGCAGCGGCGTGGTGGTCGAATCGGCCCTGGACAAGGGTCGTGGCCCGGTGGCGACCGTGCTGGTGCAGCAAGGGACGCTGCGCAAGGGCGACTTCCTGGTTTGCGGGGTCGAGTTCGGCCGCGTGCGCGCCATGTTCGACGAAGGCGGCGCGGCGATCCAGGAGGCTGGCCCGTCGATTCCCGCGGTGGTGCTGGGCCTTTCCGGCGTGCCCGACGCGGGCGACGACTTCGTCGTGGTCGAGGACGAGCGCCTGGCCAAGGACGTGGCGCAGAAGCGCCAGCAGAAACGTCGCGAGGCGCGCCTGGTCAAGCAGCAGTCGGCACGCATGGAAGACATCATGACGCAGATGGAAAGCGGCGTGCAGCAGTCCCTGAACCTGGTCATCAAGGCCGACGTGCAGGGTTCGGTGGAAGCGCTGCGCGATTCGCTCACCAACCTCAGCAACGAGCTGGTCAGGGTCAACGTCATCGCATCGGGTGTCGGCGGCATCACCGAGTCCGATGCCACCCTGGCCTCGGCGTCCAAGGCCATCCTGATCGGCTTCAACGTGCGCGCCGACGCATCGGCACGCAAGGTGATCCAGGAAAGCGACCTCGACATTCGCTACTTCTCGATCATCTACGACGTCATCGACCAGGTGAAGCAGGTCGCCACCGGTCTGCTCGGCACCGAGGTGCGCGAGGAGATCATCGGCACCGCCGAGGTGCGCGACGTGTTCCGTTCGTCCAAGTTCGGCGCCATCGCCGGCTGCATGGTGGCCGAGGGTGTCATCCGCCGCGGCAAGCCGATTCGTGTGCTGCGCGACAACGTGGTCATTTTCCAGGGCGAACTGGAGTCGCTGCGCCGCTACAAGGAGAACGTCGACGAGGTCAAGCACGGTACCGAATGCGGCATCGGCGTCAAGCAGTACAACGACGTCAAGCCGGGCGACCAGATCGAATGCTACGAGCGGGTGGAGGTGGCGAGGACGTTGTGAGGCGGTCTCAGGGCTCAGGGCCTAGGGCTTGGTTAGGGCCTAGGGCTCAGGGCCTAGGGCCTAGGGCCTAGGGCCTAGGGCCTAGGGAAAAGCCGCCAAGCAGCGTGCGCTTCTCATGCGGTGTTTCGCAGCGGTGTTTCGAAGGCTTCATGAATGGCCAAAGCGCTTCAGTCTTGCGAACCCTAGGCCCTTGGCCCTGAGCCCTAGGCCCTAAGCCCCACACACACCACCCAAAAGCCGAACTACGCGTTTCCCCCGACCCGCCATGCCCTCCCAGAAATCCTTCCATCGCACCGACCGTGTCGCCGCCCAGTTGCGCCGGGAGCTGGGTGCGCTGGTGCACGAGGCGGTGCGGGAGCATGGACTGCCTTCGTGCAGCGTGTCCGATGTCGAGGTGAGCCGCGATCTCGGCCACGCCAAGGTGTTCGTCACGGCTTTGCTGCCGGAGGAGGCGCCGCTGGCCGTCAAGGCGTTGAAGGGGCTGGCGCGCGAGCTGCGCTACCGGCTGGGACGCATGCTGCGCATGCGGTCGATCCCCGAGCTGCACTTCCACTACGACCCGTCCGTGGACGAGGGCGAGCGCATCGAGCGGCTGTTGCGCGAGAATCCGCCGCGTGAGACCGGTGGCGAGGAGTGAACGCGGAAGGCCGCCACGGCCTCGTGTCGAGTGGCGCGATGTCGAAGGAGTGGTGCTGCTGGACAAACCCGCGGGGCTGAGTTCCAACGCCGCCCTGCAGCGCGTGCGCCGTGCCTTGCGCGCACGCAAGGCCGGGCACACCGGCAGCCTCGACCCGTTGGCCACCGGCCTGCTGCCGATTTGCCTTGGCGAGGCCACCAAGGCAAGCGCCCACCTGCTCGGATCGGACAAGGCCTACGAGACCGTGGCCCAGTTGGGCGTTGTCACCGACAGTGCCGACGCCGAGGGCTCGGTGCTGGAGCGACGGGTCGTTGTGGCGCTGGACGCGGACCGCATTGAGGCGGCGCTGGCCCCGCTCAGAGGGCGCATCCGGCAGGTGCCGCCGGCATTGTCCGCGCTCAAGCAGGGTGGGGTGCCGCTGTACCGGCGCGTTCGGCGCGGCGAGACGGTCGAGGTGCCGGCACGTGAGGTCGAGGTGCGCCGACTGGAGCTGATTGGCATCGAAGTGCCGGATCGACTGCGCCTGTACGTGGAGTGCGGTTCCGGCACCTACGTGCGCGCCCTGGTGCGCGATCTCGGCGAGGCGCTGGGCTGCGGTGCCCACGTGGTGATGCTGCGCAGGCTGTGGGTCGAACCCTTCCGGATGCCGGTCATGGTGGGGCTGGACGCGCTGGAGGAAGCGGCCGAGCGGGGCGATGAGGCCTTCCTGTCGCGGTCGCTGCTGCCGCTGTCCGCGGCCCTGGCCCATCTCGATGTGCTGGGCGTAGACGACGCCGAAGCCGCGCTGCTGCGTGCCGGCCGCTTTCTGCCTCGGCCGTTGCCCGGAGGCCCGGCAACGGTGGCGGTCGCGCTGGACTCGACAGGCCGCGCTGTCGCCCTGCTGGAGGAGGCGCCCGGGGGCGGGGTCAAGGCCGCCCGCGTGTTTCTGCCGGCTGTTACGTCAGGTCCCCCGAGCGCCTGAACGCTTGTTGCCTGGTGCGTCTGCGGGCTACAATACTGTGCTTTCTTTGACGAACCGAATGGCCATCCCACGAGGCTAGCCAGCCGTCCACTGTCGGACGGACCGCGGCCTCGTACTGTTTTGTAGGGTTAGAAGATGTCACTTTCCGTGGAACATACCAGCAAGATCATCGACGATTTCAAACGCGCGCCGAACGATACCGGCTCGCCCGAAGTACAGGTGGCGCTCCTGTCGGCGCGCATCCAGCACCTCTCCGACCACTTCTCCAATCACGGCAAGGATCATCATTCCCGCCGTGGCCTGCTGAAGATGGTCAATCAGCGCCGGCGCCTGCTGAGCTACCTCAAGTCGCGCGACCAGGACCGCTACAAGGCTTTGATCGAACGTCTGGGGCTCCGTCGTTGAGCGCCGCGGCAACCGGGGGCGTCCCGATGACCAAGCACGTCAAGACCTTCCGTTACGGCAACCATGACGTAACCCTCGAAACAGGCGAGATCGCCCGCCAGGCGACCGCTGCGGTGATGGTGTCGATGGGCGGCACCGTGGTGCTGGTGACCTGCGTCGCCGACCGCCGGGTGAAGGAGAACCTCAACTTCTTCCCGCTTACCATCAACTACATCGAGAAGTTCTACGCCGGCGGCCGTATTCCCGGCGGCTT
>DAOMOD010000068.1:0-19670 GCA_035444205.1 Lysobacteraceae bacterium | reverse complement strand
GCGCCGTGGTGATCGACTTCCTGGTGATCGGCAGCCTGCCGGGTCCCACGCATGCACCCAGCCACCGCATTCGCATCCGCGGCGGCCAGGTCGGCAGTGTGCTGGCCATCGGTCCGTCGACCGATATCGTGTTCGATGGCGTCGCCATCAACAACGGCGTTGTGCCGTCGGCGAACCGCTCCGGCATCGGCTTCAACATGCCGGCGGGACCGGGGGCGGACGAGGTGCTCGATCGCTTCGCCGTGGTCAATTCCTTCATTCGCGTGCTGCCGGTGACCTTCGGTGCCGAGATCGATGGTGCGGCACAGATAAGCTCGGGTGCGCGCAACGTGTTTTTCGCCAACAACAACATCGTCACCTCCGGTAACCGCAACTCGTGGGCCTTTCGCCTCGGCGGCGGCGACAACCTGCTGCTGATCGACAACAGCGTGCGCGTCTCCTTCCACAAGCTGGTGCGCATGGGCGATGCGCCGGTGGACTACGTGTACATCAAGGGCGGCACCTGGATGCGCGAATCGACGCTCACCAGCGGCGGGCTGCTGCTCAACGACGCCTTCGCCCAGCTTTCCGGATCCACGACCGACCATGTGTATGTCCATGATCCGGTGGTATATCTGCTGCCCGATGCGCCGGTTTCATTCGGCGCCTCCATCGATGCCTCGCAGGCGGGGCGGAGCTGGCAGGCGCGGCGCATCGCCTGGCACGCGCTGAACGCGGATGCGGTAAGCGCCGCCCGGGTGCAGTTGCTCGAAAACGCCTGCGTGGGGGTGGGCGGAGATTGCGACTATGGCGTGGCGACCCACACCTTCCAATACGATCCGGCGCTGAGCTTTCCGCCCGACCCCTGGCGCAACCTGCCGGCATTCGCCAGCAACGACCCGGATGCACTTCCGGTCGAGCCTTGACGGCCTGCGCCATTTCCGATCTTGCTGGCTCGGATGACTCGATCTCCTGGCATGCCCATCGTGAGTTCGTACATCGGCCTTCCAGGACGCCACAATCCGGAGAGGCAGATGAGAAAGCTGAAGATCATCGAACACATCTCGCTGGACGGCGTCATCCAGCACTCCGCCGATGATGACGATTTCCCCTACAGCGACTGGACCACGCCCTATCGGACCCCCGCTGGCCGGGACGCACTCATGGCCGCGCAGGGCGAGCGCTTCGACCTGCTGCTTGGCCGTCGCACCTACGATATCTGGTCGGGCTTCTGGCCAATGGTACCAAGCAGTCCGATGGCGGACAGTCTCAATGCGGCAACAAAACATGTCGCCACTCACCGTCCGGAAAGTCTTGAATGGGGTCCGGTCGAGGGCTTCGGACCGGACGTTGTGGGGGGCGTACGCCGCATCAAGTCGCAGGACGGCCCGGACCTTATCCTCTGGGGTAGCTCCACGCTTATATCGCCGCTGCTCGAGCATGGACTTGCCGATGAAGTCCTGCTGATCGTCTATCCAGTTCTATTGGGCACGGGGAAGCGCTTCTTCGCCGAGAAAACCCCGGCGCGCACATTCGAGCTCGTCAGCTCACAGGCAATGCCATCTGGCGTCATCTTCAGTACGTACAAGGTCGCCGGGCCCTTGAAGGCCGGATGACCAGACAGGATCGACATGAGCCGATGCCGCGGAGCGACGCCTGGCAAGTCGTCCAAGCCCAAACTGCTCCACTACACCAGCGACATGGCGGGTAACACTTTCCATGCTGTCGGATCCGTCAAGAAAGTCGGTCTACTTCAGGCATCATGCTCCTGCAAGTATCGGGACCGAGGCCCCTCCTGCAAGCGCTGCACCTATGCAGGTGCGGCCTCGGTCACGCGCACTACCACGGCTCGCCCGATCCGTTGACGGCATTGAGCTGAAAGGCGTCCGGGGCCTCGCCGGGCGTCGGAATCCAGCGTCCAAAGCAGGCGCGGTCGCGCAAGCAGGGATCGGTGAGCGAGCGCATGAAGTCGATCATCTGCGGAACCGCAGAGATCGGCACTGCCGCGATATTGATCAACGGCATCCCGTTGGCCGGGTCCGAAGCGCGAATGGCCTCCATGCGCGCCAAGGCAGCCAGCGTGTTGGACTGCACACTTCCCACTGCGGCAGCGCAATTGGGATCGCTGTTGAACGGGGGCAGCGTGCACCAACGGCGTGCGAGCAGGAAGGTGTTAATGGTGTCCTGCGGGACCGCGTAGTGGTCCAATACCGTGTGGAAGTCGCCATACGCACCGGCGTGCCCATATGGCGCGCCCAACTCGATATTGAGCAGGCTTGGGGTTCGAAATGCGAACCGGTCGGCGTCCAATCCGGTTTCGCGCCCGCGCCCGAAGTCGCCGTTGCCGCCGTCGCCCATGCCAGGACCGACCTGTGGGAATCCCAGCACGTGGTGACGCTCGTCGGTGAAGAAATCTCCGCTGTGGCATTGTGAGCACTGCGTGCCGCCTTCGTCGACCCGCCTGAAGAAGAACAACGCCCCGGCCTTGGCAGACTGGCTGATGGCAGCGTTGTCGCCGCGAACGTAGCGCGCCCAGGGCGACTCGACAAACACCGCCGAGCGCTGGTACTCGCCGATCGCAAGGGCGATGTTGTCGAAGGTGATGAGCTGTTCGGGCCCGGCATCGCTGTCGAAAGCCGTCTGGAACCGCTCCAGCCATTGACTCGGCGGCAGCAGTCCGGCGCCACTGCCGTAATTGCCGATGCGTGCCGCAAGGTGGGCGCGGATCTGCGCATCGGACATGCCCGGAAAGCCGGTACCGAGCATTTCAGCCGGCCCAACCCCCGGAAAGCGTGCCTGCGCCGCCACCAGATTGCCGCCCGCCTGCGGATCGGCGACGCCTGCCGTGGTGTCCGGCGTGCGGATGCCACTGGCGGCGCCGTTCTGCCCAGGTTCGCTGCCGAGGCTCTCGATTCGTGAATCCCAGAACAGGCTGGCGTCATAGAGTCCGATATTGAAGATGGTGTTGGCGTTGCGTCCCACCAGAATGCTGTTGTCCGCGAGTCTTCGCCCGGGACCCACAACATCCGGCTCCACGGCACCTGCGCCGATCGACAGCGCCAGGCCGTCGCCGCCACCGAGCGCAGGGTGGTGGCAGGTCGCACAGGACACATCGAACTCTGCGCTCAGGGTCTTGCTGAAGAACAGCAGCTTACCGAGCTGCGCGAGGGGCGCATCGATCCCCGGAAGTTCGCGGCCACGGCTGGGATCACCGGTCAGGCCCTCCCTTGCGATCAGCATCCGCAACTGGTTGTCCAGAAACAGCGGCGGCGCGGATTCGAGGGTGCAGGGCGTGTCGATCAGATCGCCGACCAGGCGACTGAAGTTGAGCCCGAACGTCACGTGGCCGGTATAGCGGAACCGCATTCCGTCGCATCCCATGTTTTCAATCGTCGCGCGCCCGGCGAGATCGATCCTTACGTCAGCAGTGTCGAAGGCCTCGCCGAAACGTGCGCCGGAGCCCTTGATCAGCGGGATCTCGATACGCGTTGCATCGGCGCCATAGTCGATGTTGCCGACCAGCCATCCGGGTTGGCCTTGGTCGTCGTAGGTGAAATAGAACAACGATGCCACGCGCCGCTCGCCGACGCGCTCGAAGGCAATGAAGGTGCCTTCGCCGCTGCGCTCAGGATCCCACCAGCCGCCGGACAGGCTGCCGATGAAGGTGCTCGCCGCAGGCCCTGTATCCGAGCCGTCGCAGGCTTCGCCGTCCAGCGGGCCAACCAATCGCTGGATCTCGAACGCGAAACTCTCCGTCTCGTCGACATAGGCAAAACCGAGGCGATCACAGGCGATGAAACTCAGCGTCACCGTGCCGCCATCGACAAACGAGGCGTCGCCGGGGCGGAACCCGACACCGAATCGCGGGCCGCTTCCAGTCCCGGTGGGAAACGAAATACTCGTGGTGCCGGGCGAGAAATCGGTGTTGCCGACCTTCCAGCTCGCATTGCCGTGGGCGTCGTAGGTGAAATAGGCCAACACCACCACCGAGCGGTCTCCAAGCTGCTCGAAGGTGATGAACTGGCCTTCGCCGTTGCGCGCCGGATTCCACCAGGTACCGGACATGCTGCCGGTGAAGGACTGCGGGCTTGCCGCAGTGGCCAGTAGCGACAGCACCAGTGCACACGTGCCGCGCAGGATAAAGGCGTGTCCGAAGGCGATCATGGTGGTGCTCCACATCAGCAAGGGGCGACAGGGCTCGGCGAGCAAGCCGGTGCCGTTCGCCGGGTCCTTGCAAGGGAGAACGCAAGATCGCGTTCGGACGGTCCAGAGCCGCTTCCAGGTCAAGGCCAGGCCTGTCGCGCTGGTCGTTGGCGGGCGGCCCTGAGGCCTGAAGGGTGCTGGCCACGCGACCCTGCGGGCGGACATACCCTGCGGTATGCCCGCCCGTCTCGCTCACTGCGTCGTCATCGCTTGTCCAGGTGTTCCTGGCGGCGATGCACAAGGGCGTACTGGCGGACGAGTCCCGCCGTGCCCTTGCCCGCCAGTGCGCGCTGCTCGGCCTGGGACAGGTCACGCGGCACCGGAAGCACATGCACTTCCACGGAAGGGAGCACAAATCCATGCGTATCGCGCCAGTCCGAGGCGATGACCAGGGTGACCGAAATGCTGTGCAGATCGGTCCATTGCTCGCTGGCCAGATCCTCCGCGATCTCAGTCACCAGCTCGTTGCGCGACTTGGCGTCGCGTCCGCTCATGCGCGGGTCGACACGCAGCTCCTGCCAGTCCGCGAGCGCTGCATGCACCACACCCTGCGCATCCATCGCAACAACGGCTCGGCCCGGCCCCGGCAGGTAGGGCAGCGAACGACCGCTGGCGCGATCGACGATGCCATCGACCGCGAAGCCACGCCGCAGGTGCGCGACCTTCTGCACGGTGATCGGCGGAACGGCGTCGATGCGAGCATCGTTTCCGATTCCGATGTTCAGACTGCTTACCGGCAGGGTACGGGCGTCTTGTGGTGGCATCGGAACCTCCCTCAGGTCGACGCCGAAGGCACCGTCCAGGAAAGCGCGTGCTTTCTCCAGGACCTCGCCATCGCTCATGCGAACCGGCTTCAGCTCATCGGGGTGAAGGTCGCGAACCGCTGGCCTGGAGATGAAGACGATGTTGCCGGACGCGAGATTGCGTTCGATCTCGAGTCGCGCGTACGCACCCAGACCCATCTCCTCCCCGCTTTCGACCACGCAGTTGCCACTCTGCACCTGGCGATCCTTGCTGCGGTACGCATCGCAGTCCTTCGAGTAGCTGCTTGCGCCTGCGGACAGAGATCTGTCGACTGCGGCGTCGAGGTGGAATCTGCGGCTGAGCGGCTCACCCATCCTGGCCTTGAGCATGGATTCCACCAGGACACTGTTGTCGGCGCCGATGACGGGCGGAAGTCCGCGCTCGACCAGCCGTTCCAGGCGGCCACGGTCGGGCTCGACCGCTTCGGGCGAAGTGGTCGGCGTGCGAGTCTGTGGCGCACAGGCGCCAACCACAAGCGCACCAAGCATTGCTGCGAAACGCAATGGCGTTCGATTCGTTTTCATGTGCTTGCTCCTTGGGATGGTTCGTTGCCAGTCACCACGCCGACTCGCCCACGGGGTGGCACCCCGCGTAGTACATGTATGCGTACCAGTTGTTTCCTCCCGGATTGCTCAGCACGTTGTTGTAGCGTTCGTTGTTCAGCCGAGACAGGGCATCCGACGAGGACGTGCCGATGGAGTAGGCAGTCGGACACTGGTCGCGACAGGTACCGAACCAGTTGAAGGGGTCGTACCAGGCGCAGTCCTGGCTCCCCTTCTTGTAGTGGTTGGTAACCCAGGCATGGGCGATGCTCGAACTGTGACCGTGCGACGCGGTTTTCCGGTAGTCGCTGTTGTAACCCGAGCCGATCCACATGATTCCGTGAAAGCCGTCCCACTGATGCATGCGCCGCGTCGCTCCGGCCTTGGCCATGGCGAAGCGGATCCCATCGAGGTTGTCCTTGTCCGCGCTGAAGCAGGAGGAGATGTGAGCGAACTTGAGCCAGGCATCGCCCCAGCGGACCTGGTTGGAACTTCCGCCTGCGGTGATCGAGCAGGAACCGTTCCAGGACCAGCGCATCAGTCCACCCCAGTGGTCGCCATTGTCCCAGCCGTGGGTCGCCAGAATCGCAGCGTCCATCCAGTCCATGCCCGCCGGGGATGTGGACTGGTAGTCGCGGCAATCGCTGTTGAAGCTGGGATCGCAGAACCGACGGAGAATCATGTTGCCATCAACATAGCGATACTGGCTGGTCGAGGGCCCCCGGTAGTGCCCGCGCGATCCCATCTCGTTCCACCACGCCTGCGCCATGCCTGGCCAGGATGAAATATCGTTTCCGCCGCAGGTGTTGGTGTAGTCACCGATCGCATACATGCCGACGTACAACGCCGACGCCTGGTGTGGCGACACCAGCGCCACCAGTCCACCCATGATTGCCGCCAGTGCGGCATTTCTCACTCGCGCTCTCATTTCGGTATTGCTCCTTCTGCTTCCCATGAATCCAAACCCGGCGATGCCGGACCCTTGCTGCGCCTGCGCCGTCGCGGCCGATCGGACGCAGGGCGGCCCGACATCGGATTCACCTGCCGGGCCTTGTTTGCCAGGACATGCATGGATGTGTTCGATACTGAGTTCACTTCCTGTTATGCAATGCGGCTGCCCGTTTTCGAGCGGCATCAGAGCCCGAGCTGACGCGTGCCGCTGACCGCGCCCTCGAGCCAGCGCAGTCGCACGCGGCAGCCGCTGCGCGTTGCGATCTGATGAAGTCCGTTCAAGTGGCCACCGGCGAAGAATTGCTGCTGCGTCGTCCGTGGTACGTCGGGCACCGCCAGTGACACCGGAATCGGCGGCGCGGATGTGCCTACGGGTAGGCGACGTGCCAGGAACAGGGCGGTCAGTTCGGCGGCGACGGCTTCGACCAGCGTGCAGTCGCCACGTGGAAAGCTGCATCCCGACCAGGGACGCAGATAGTCGAAGTGCTCACCGGGAAGCACCGCCGCATGTTTGGGCGCGGGCACCTGGCCCCACATGCCGCCACCATCCATACTCTCCAGGGCGGCGGTGATCGGGTTTCCTTCCGCCCACATGAAGAACGACGGCGCGCCAATTCCCTGCAGCAGCGGAATCGGGTTGCCGAGGTCGGTCCAGGGACCGCTGAGTCCGACATAGGCGGACATGCTTCGCCGCGCCTGCGCCACCCGCGCAGCCAGCAGCGCGCCGTAGGAATGTCCTGCCACCGCGGTGGACGAGGCGCGCGCGTCGAGCCACCTGCGTTCAGCCCATCCGCTGCGCATCCAGTCGACCACACTCAACGCGTATCGCTCGTCGGGCGATCCCGCTTCGGATGGAAGCTGGGCTGCGTGCTGGGGAACTGCGACCACGTAGCCGCAGCGCGCAAGGACCGCCGGCAGCGTGTTCCAGCGCCGGTAGTAGTTGGCGTCGGGGCACGGTGGTTGGCCATGCAGGAACAACACCAGCGGCCAGCGCACAAGGCACAACTTGAGAATCGGCGGGCCGTCGGTGAAGCCCTCGTAGGTCGGGTACCAGACGCGAACGGGACCCGGCGCGCCGTCGGCGGCGCCGACATCGTGATAGCCGTAGAACACCGGGTGCAGTACGTCCGGCATCCAGTTCACGCCGCCCGATTCGTCCGGATCTTCCGGGCACGACGCTGCCAGCGCGCGCAGAAGCCTTTCGCAGCCTGCCAAGCCTGCGGAAGCGGTCAGCACAAGGGTGGACGCGGCCATGCCCAGCAGCCTGCGCCGCGCATCGATCGGGCATGGGCGTCGGGATTCCGCTGCTGCGGAATCAGACGAATTGGCCGGCGCTTTGCGGGCACAGGCACCCGTCGCATCGTCTGGATCCCATCCGCGACGACTTCCGGCACCCCCGTCCGTTCCCGAACCATTCCTTCCGTTCATCCCTCGCGCCGTTGGAGCCCGGAATGGGCAACTTGGCGCACCTCCCAAGGGCGCGTTTACCACCGTGCAGATGGTCTGTCAATACCGCGGATCAGCCCGGAGAGACGGACCCAACCGAACGTGGATGAAAGCTCGCGCAGCGCGCGACCCCGCTACGCTGCGCACAAGCGGTGATCAAGAATGAGTCGTCAGACTCCTGATGGGCTGGGCACGGATCTTCCGCTCGACGGAACCGCCGAGTCCAGCGCAAGACTCAGGTGCCAATCGCCTTCCGCGAAAAGACGACGCTCAGCCGGCGCGCTGAATAAGCCAGCAGGCCTTGGAGGTCAGATCGGTATCAGGGTCGACGAAATCGACGAACAATCTGTAGTGACGCGGGCCTTCGGTCCGGCGCTCCACCCTGCTCCAGCCCGGCTTGCCGATGATCTG
Organism: Lysobacteraceae bacterium; assembly: GCA_035444205.1. Taxonomy (GTDB): domain Bacteria; phylum Pseudomonadota; class Gammaproteobacteria; order Xanthomonadales; family BPKI01; genus DAOMOD01. The sequence goes on along the minus strand of DAOMOD010000068.1, from coordinate 11,334 downwards.
GTTGAACGACCAGACGCGATCGTTCAGACGCACCTCGCCGATCGTCTTCTCGCCGCTCGTCTCGGTCTGGACGCGCGTGTCATCCGAAAAGCCCTCGATGCAGCGGCCATAGCCCTGCCCGCCGGCATGCGCCGATACTGCGGCCAGACTCAATGCCACCGCGACCCCCACCCGCACTGGAATGCTCACTCGACCTTCCCCCATGGCGCCTGGCGTGACGGGCAGAGTTGGAAAGCCCGCTGACCTGCACCGAAAATAACCATGAACGGTAGTAAACAGCTTACAGGCGGTACGACCAGCTTGGCAACCGGGCGCGCGGGCCACGGCCCCGGCCTCGCGAACCGGCGCCGCTGCGCCTTCAGGACTCGCAAGCTTCCGCCCTGCTTCGGATGGCCGCCCTTTCCGCATCATTACGATAGATTCTGCCGAGAATCCCATGGCAAACCTGGAATCGACACCATGCACCCGATCCGCCCCGGCAAGCCTGCGAAAGAGCGCGCGTCTGCATTGACCCGAACCATGCAGCCTGTACCGTTGCGGGAAGCGCCACCGCCGGAGCATCGATTTCTGCCCAGCGTGCGCGTGCTGCTTCTTTTCCTGGCACTCGCCGTCCTTTCTCACCCCCCTCCTGTTGCCGCTGCCGACGAGGCGCAATGGGCGATGCTGGATGAGGAAGTCATCCGGCTGGCGTCGTCCCAGCAGATAGCGGCCGCCCAGGAAACCGCCGAAAAGGCTGTGACAATCGCGCGTGCGTTGTTCGGAGAGGACGCCCGTACGGCACAGAGCCTGACGTTGCTGGCCGAGATCCACATGCTGGCGGGTGCATGGTCCGATGCCGAGCCGCTGCTCCTGGAGGGAATGGCCATCCGCGAACGCATGCTCGATCCGCTGGATGCGATGCACGAGGAAAGCCTCAACCTGCTTGGCACCGTGTACATGCAGACCGGGCGCTACGCTGAGGCGGAACGTCACTTCCAGTTGAGCAGGGAGCGTGCCATCCGGGCCGCCGAGCAAGGCTTGGATGGTCCGCAGGCGCCACGCTGGGCGGACATTGTCGCGGCCCAGGACTTCCTGGCCCGCCTGCACCAGGTTCGCGGCGAGACCGAGGCGATGCAGCGAACCCACGGCGAAATGCTGGACACCATAGCCCGCTATGCGCCGGGTTACCCCACCTCATTGGAGTCCGCCATCCTGCGCCACTACATCGAGGCTTTCGATTCGCGCAACGACGATGCCAGTGCGGAACGGGCGCTGCGAACCGAGGCCGATCGCGCCGGGCGCGAGGGCGAAGGTCTGGCCAGAGCGGAAGCGCTTCATGGGATCGCCCGCATCGCCGATCGGGCAAGACGTTTGGAGGAGAGCGCCGTTCTCCACACCGAGGCCCATGGCCTGGCACAGGGCGTGCTTGAAAGCGACGACCCCCGACTGGTGAAGTTCCTTCGCTACGCAGGGGAGGTGGAGTTCGATGCCGGCCGCACGGCGCCTGCCGAGGCCCTGTTTCGAAACGCGCTGTCCATTGTCGAGCGTACGGAACCGCACGAGGCCTTCAGCAAGTACGATGTGGCCGCCACCGCTTCCTTGCTCGCGGACATTCTGGAAAGCGACGGGCGTTTCGGGGAGGCCGAGCCACTCCGGCGCCGCACCCTTTCGATCTACCGCCCGATCTACGGCGACAGCGCCTGGATGACTGCAAGGTCCCACCGCCACCTGGCGATCAACCTGCTGCGGCAGGGCAAGCTCGACGAAGCCGACGAGCACTTCACCGCCGCGGTGACGGCGACACCCGGCGACCGGCGCTTCACCGACCTCAACTACCTGCAGTCACGGCTTCAGCGGGTCGAGATCGCCTTGCGCCGGGGCGACCTGGCTGCGATCGCCGAGCGCTGGCGGGAAATGGTCGCGCTACGCGCGGAAGTGCTTGGGCTTGAAGCTGCGCGAACGGCGCACGGTCTGCAGGAGCTGTCCGCGCTGGCCCGTCTTGCCGGTCTCGACCATCCACCGGAACTACCTGAAGCGGTCGCCACCAACGACGTTGCCGGAATGCGCGACGGTGTAATGCAGCAGTTCAACATCGACCTTGAACACCTTCTCATCTTCACTCGCGGGAACGCGCCTCCGACCGACCCGCAAGTGCACCTCACCGGGATCACGATCGAGGCCGAACTTCTGGCCGCTGCCGGCGAAACGGTACGGGCGGCCCGGACCTACCATGAGGCCCTGGACCTTGCCGTCGAACTCCATGGCGAGGAACATGCCTCCGTCCGCAGGATCGCCGAGCGTCTGGTGGAACTGTACCGGGCTGCCGATCGGAGGGATCGCGCGGCACCCGTGGCCCGTAGATTCGGCCTGGATCCATAGCGCCTCAAACCAGCGCGAAACAGGACCAGGCCAGACCGCCGGGAAATCCCGCCCTGCGAGCGGGTTGCCGCGACCGCTTTGCCGCCGGATTGCGTTTCCCCTGGCGACCCCGCCGCATCGGCGCTCCAGATTGGTGGTGAGAAATGCTGGCCAGACTCCTTGCTGCCACAGGCACGGGCATCGTGACCGCAATCGCTGCCGCGCTGCCCGGCGGCTTTCTGGCCGACCTGGCCGCGGACTGGTACCGCATTCCCGGCATGGAGGGTCAGGCCGGCTATTTCGTGGTGTTCATGATCCTGCTTGCGCTCGTTGTCGGCTTCGTGCTGGGCTTCGGACTCAGTCTGTTCCTCACCCGGAAACCCGGTGGTGGACTCCGCGCACTGTGGATGGCGCCGTTGCTGGCGGTGCTGTGCGTCGCCGCGATCGGAGTGACGGCACGGTTGCTGGCGGACGTTCCACCGCGTTACCGGGGAGAAGCCTTGCTGTTGCAGGTGGAGCTGTCCTGGCCGTTGGCGCAGGCACCACAGCTGCCGCTGTCTTCGCCAGACCCCGGCTGGCGCATTCAACTGGCTTCGCTGTCCGGGCGCACCGTTCGCGCCATCGAGGCCGGTGCGGTCTGGACCGACGATGCGTACAGCGAGGACGGACGACTGATCGTCCCGGCCGCGGTGGAAATATTCACCTCGCGTGGCGGGCGCCTGCTGTTGCTCGACGCCGGCGGCGACGAGACGCACGGGTTCCTGGTGCCGTTACCTGCGTTTCCCGGCGAAGCGCAGACCCGCTGGAGCGAGTGGCTGCCGCGGGCCGCACCCGCGGCAGCGGAGCTTCCGCAGGGGCTGCGCTATCGATTCCGCATTCTCCGCCGCAGCGAACCCGTGCGCTCCGAGACCCTGGGCCCGTTCGCAGTCGACGCAGTCGCGACCGGGTTCGCAGAGTTGGTTTCCCAGGCAGGCGCAAGGCGGATGCAGGTCTACGGCGACTTCCAGGTACGCCACCGCGGCACACCGGTGGCTGTTCCGGCGCAGGTGCCATTGGCCGGTGGAGGCAGCCTGCCGGATCATTTCCACGCCGTAGCGGTGTTGCCCACGGAACCTCCTTCGCTGGTGGTGCAGGCTGATCCGCCCTGGAGCGGCGGTCGCGTGTTTCTGCTCAGCGAGGCCGATGGCGAACTCCGCGTGGATGCCCTGGGCTCCTTGAATTCGGATCTGGTCGCCTTCTCGCTGGATGGTACGAAGGACACTTCGACCGCCTCGACGCGCGACGGGCGCGTGAACAGGAACGTCTTTTCCCGCCCGGGCCTGTTCGCCGTGGCGCAATCGGTGCTGGATACGCGCGTGCCGGCGGCCCGCCAGATACACGACCCTGACGCGCTGGCTTCGCTGGACCGTCTGCCGCCTCTGTCACTGGCACCCGACCAGTCGCGCTTCGCGCGCATGTGGCGAGAATCGGAACGTCTGCATCTGGTACAGGTGGACCTCGCCAGCGGAGAGAGGCAGGAAGTGCCATTCCGCCACGCCCGCGTCCCCAGCGGCGACCGGGCGGACGCCGACCGTGACTGGTTCGAGCATCACTTCGAATGGCAGTGCGCTGCCGACCAGGCCTGCAGCGTTGCCGAAAAACCCGAGGTGCAACCGCTGCCGCGTCGCGGCCAGCGCAGCGGCGAAGGCCGCTACCGCGAGTACCATCTGCGGCCATCCACGCCTGAACTGCGCGAACGGCTGGCCGACTACCTGGTCGAGGAGATGGCGGGCGTCCGCCTGGAACCCGGCAGCGGATGGGCTGCGCGCGTCAGGGTGGAAGGCGTGGTCATCCACCTGATCCACCGCGACGAGGAAGCGAAACTGACGCTCTGGGCCGAAGAAGGTGGAGAGCGACAGGTCGTCGAGAGCCTGGCCGACCGTCTGGACGCGGCACTCGCGGAGGGCCGTTTCGAAGGCGCGTTCGCCACCACCGAAGCGCGTTGATCCAGACCGGACGGCGCACGACGAGGCGCCGGATCGGAATCCGTTTGCCGAGGCGCGTGGCTGAGCCGCGGACCGGCTCGTTTGCCCGTCGCCGGCCACGAATCGCCATCGAACAGCCAGACGGATGTCAGCACATCGTGCCGACCGCTGGGGATGATCGCCTGTTCCGAGATTGGGAGAGGTTTCATGCACAAACTATTGATTGTACTGTTGTTATCTTCGCCAGTCGCAGCCGCTGGCGATGCCTCCTGGATCGAACGGGAGGATTGGCGGCAGCACTTCGAATCGGCCGCCGTAAGGGGCACCATCGTCGTGCACGATGCGCGGCGCGGTGAGCGTTTCGCCTTCGACACAGCGCGGGCTGCCGTGCGCTTCATGCCCGCCTCCACCTTCAAGATTCCGCACGCCCTGATCGCGCTCGAAGCCGGCGTCGTACGTGACGAGTTCCAGGTGTTTCCCTGGGACGGTCGACACCACGCCATCGCCTCCTGGAACCGCGACCAGGATCTGCGCCGCTCCATGCGCAACTCCACCGTCTGGCTCTACCAGCAGTTTGCCCGCGATATCGGAGAAGCGCGCGAACGCGAATGGCTGGCGCGTCTCGACTATGGCAATGCCGAGATCGGCAGCAGCGTGGAAGAATTCTGGCTGGACGGCAGTCTGCGCATTTCGGCCATCGAACAGATCGCCTTCCTCGAACGCCTGTATCGCAATGAGCTACCCTTCGCTCTCGCCCATCAGCGCCTGGTCAAGGACATCATGATCGTCGAGGCCGGTCGCGACTGGATCCTGCGCGCCAAGACCGGCTGGGGGATACGAGTGCAGCCCGAGATCGGCTGGTGGGTGGGCTGGGTGGAGCATCCCGAAGGCCCGGTGTACTTCGCGCTCAACATCGATCTGCCTCGCGACCGGGTCGCAGACATGGGCAAGCGCGAGTCTGTGGCGCGCGCAGTGCTGAAGGATCTCGGCGCGCTGCACTGACCCCGGGTGATTGCATCGATCGTCGCGCCGGGCCCTCGGAGGGTTGCCGACAGGCCGTACTGCGCGAGCGGCACCGCTACACGGTCAACACCCCCGACATCCGGGCCGGGGTGTCCGGATTGAATGCACTCGGCATTCTGCCGGTCGAGCTGCGCGTGCTCGACCGGCACCTGGCCGGCGGCAGCGTGGCAGACGGATCAGCCGCCGCCTTCCGGACGCATGTAGGGAAACAGCAGCACGTCGCGGATCGAGGCGCAGTCGGCAAACAGCATCACCAGACGGTCGATGCCGACACCCAGGCCACCGGTCGGCGCCATGCCGTATTCCAGGGCGCGGATGTAGTCGGCGTCGTAGTGCATGGCCTCCAGGTCGCCACCCTCCTTGGCCTGCACCTGGGCCTCGAAGCGCGCCGCCTGGTCCTCGGAGTCGTTCAGCTCGGAGAAGCCGTTGGCCATCTCGCGGCCGAGCACGAACAGTTCGAAGCGGTCGGTGATGCCGGGCTCGCTGTCGGACTCGCGCGCCAGCGGCGAGACTTCAACCGGGTAGTGGGTGATGAAGGTGGGCTGCACCAGTTGTGCTTCCACGCTCTTCTCGAAGATCTCGAGCAGCAGCTTGCCCCAGCCGTAGTCCTTCTTTACCGGCACGCCGAGGCGTGCGCAGTGGGCGGCCAGCGCCTCGCGGTCGCGGCAGTCGGACGTGGAGATCTCCGGGTTGTGGTGGCGCACGGCCTCTTCCAGCTTCCAGCGCCGGAACGTCGGACCGAGATCGATCGCCGCACCTTCCCAGCTCAATGCCGTTCGACCCAATGTGGCCAGCGCAACATCGCGGATCATGTTCTCGGTGAGGTCCATCAGCTCGGTGTAGGTGGCGTAGGCCTCGTACAGCTCGAGCATGGTGAACTCGGGGTTGTGGCGGGTGGAGACGCCTTCCTGAAATTGCGGTTGATCTCGTAGACTCGCTCCAGCCCGCCCACCACCAGGCGCTTCAGATACAGCTCAGGCGCCACCCGCAGGTAGAGATCGAGGTCGAGCGCGTTGTGGTGGGTGACGAAGGGACGCGCCACGGCGCCGCCGGGGATGTAGTGCATCATCGGCGTCTCCACTTCCAGGAAGCGGCGCGCATCCAGCCAGGCACGCATGGCGCTGATCACCCGCGAGCGCAGCACGAACACCTCGCGCGCCTCGGGATTGACGATGAGATCGACGTAGCGCTGGCGGTAGCGCTGCTCGATATCCGCCAGCCCGTGCCACTTGTCCGGCAGCGGTCGCAGCGACTTGGTGAGCAGGCGAAGGGTGTCGGCCTGCACCGATAGTTCGCCGGTGCGGGTGCGGGTGAGCGTGCCGGCGATGCCGACGATGTCGCCCACGTCCCAACCCTTGAAGGCCTGATAGGCATCGCCCAGCGTGTCGGCCTTCAGGAACACCTGGATGCGCCCGCTCATGTCCATGAGCTGGATGAAGCTGGCCTTGCCCATCACCCGCTTGGCGATCATGCGGCCGGCGATCTGCACGCGGCGGCCTTCGGCCTCGATGGCTTCCGTGGTCCAGCGCACGGCATCGGCGAACTCCGCCTGCAGGTCGCCGGCGTAGTCGGCGCGCCTGAAGTCGTTGGGGAAGGCCACGCCCTGCTCGCGCAGCGCCTTGAGCTTGGCGCGGCGCTCGGCGATCAGGAAGTTTTCGTCGGTGGCGGGGACGCTTGCTTGATTCATTTCGGGCATCAGTCGACCAGTGGGTTGCGCACGCGCAGGCCGGGAAAGCGCAGAAAGTCACGATCCACGGTCCAGATTTCGCCCACCTCGTGGGCAAGGCAGATTGCGGCGATACGCGCATCGTGCACGGCACCGCCGCGTGCGCCGCCCCGCTTGAGCAGGCGCGCCAGGATCTCCAGGTGACCCGGACCCTCGCCAATCAGGCGCAGGCCCGGCGCGCCCTGCAGGACGCGAACGGCGTCTATCGCCTCGTCCACCTCAAGGCACGGATCGAAGGCACGCGGGTTGGTGACCACGGCGATGAACTCGTGAATGCAGGGCCAGGCAATCGCCCAGGCCGCGCGCGAACGGCCCAGTTCGCCAAGCACTGCAGCGGCCCGCGCATGACGCTGCATGGCGCCGATATGCGCGTACACCAGGATGTTGGTGTCAACCGCGATCATGCGCGATCCTAGCCTCGCGTTCGGCGTAGATCAGCTCGCGCATCTCGTCCCAGGCGCCGGACCGCAATGCGGCCGTCGGTCGCGGCCGATCGAACACCCGCAGCGAAAAGGCCGATGCCTCGGTGGCTGCCTCGCGCAGGTGCTCCTCAAGGGCACGCTCCAGCAGCGCGCGGACCGGGATGCCAAGCTTGCCCGCGCGCCGCTTGGCCGCCTCCAGTAGGTCGTCGCGAATGTCCACGGTGGTCTTCATATGGCTACCCATCCGAACAATATATGGCCTCCCATATCTTCAGTCCGGGTGGCCCGGAAATCAACTCGCATCGACCCGCTTCGCCCCCGCCTCGAGGCCAGACTTCAGCGCCGCCTCGACGAACTCGTCGAGGTCGCCGTCCAGCACCTTCTGGGTGTCGGAGCGCTCCACGCCGGTGCGCAGGTCCTTGATGCGGCTCTGGTCGAGCACGTAATTGCGGATCTGGCTGCCCCAGCCGATGTCGGACTTGCTGTCTTCGAGCTTCTGCTTCTCGACGTTGCGCTTCTGCAGCTCCATTTCGTAGAGCTTGGCTGACAGCATCTTCATCGCCTGGTCGCGGTTGGCGTGCTGGCTGCGCCCGCTCTGGCAGGCCACCACGATGCCGCTCGGTACATGGGTCAGGCGTACCGCCGACTCGGTCTTGTTGACGTGCTGGCCGCCGGCGCCGGAGGACCGGTACACATCCATCTTGATGTCGGCGGGATTGATCTCGATGTCGATGTCGTCATCCACCTCGGGGCTGACGAACACCGAAGTGAAGCTGGTGTGGCGACGGTTGTCGGAATCGAACGGCGACTTGCGCACCAGGCGGTGCACGCCGATCTCAGTCTTCAGCCAGCCATAGGCGTAGTCGCCCTCGACGCGGAAGGTGGCGGACTTGATGCCGGCCACTTCGCCCGCGCTCACTTCCATCAGCTCGGTCTTCCAGCCGCGCGTCTCGCACCAGCGCAGATACATGCGCAGCAGCATCTCGGCCCAGTCCTGCGCCTCGGTGCCGCCGGCGCCGGCCTGGATGTCGACGAAGGCATTGGCGCCATCGAGCTTGCCCGAGAACATGCGCCGGAACTCCAGTCCGTCGGTGCGCTTCTCCAGCGCGGCGACGTCCTCGATGACCGCACGCGCGGTGTCTTCGTCGCCCTCGCCCACGGCCAGTTCCAGCAGGTCGCCCGCCTCGTCGAGGGCGTCGCCTATGCCCGACAGTTCGCCGACGATCTTTTCCAGGCGCGCGCGCTCGCGGCCCAGCTCCTGGGCACGTGCGGAGTCGTTCCAGACATCGGGGTGCTCCAGTTCGCGGGTGACTTCCTCGAGGCGCTCTCGCTGGGCTTCGTAGTCAAAGAAACCCCCTGAGCGCGAGGATGCGGCGCTTCAGGTCGGCGATCTGCTCGCGAACGGGATTGGTCTCGATCATGACGGATGCTGCAATGCGGAAAAGCGCGCAAGGATAGCAGGCAACAGGGTGCCGATGAAGCGCACCCGGGCCCAGGCAGGGACGGCGGAGCTCAGCGTGTCGGCTTCCCGGTCTGCGCCCTGAAGATTTGCAGGATGGCATCGGCGCTCCGCGCAATGTCGCTCTCCGTAGTGGCCCAGTTCGATACCGAGATACGCATCGCTGCCATGCCGTGCCAGGTGGTACCGCTCAGCCAGCAGGTGCCCTCGTCCTGGACACCTGCCACCACGGCACGGGTGGTCTCGTCATCGTCGTCGAAGCGCACCAGCACCTGGTTCAGCACCACATCATTGAGGATGCTCACCCCCTCCGCGGCACCAAGCATCGCCGCCATCTGGCGTGCGCATGCGCAGCAGCGGTCGACCAGTTCCTCGACGCCGTCGCGACCGAGAGCACGCAGCGTGGCGTAGACCGGTACGCCGCGGGCGCGCCGCGAGAACTCCGGGGTCCAGTCGACGGCGTCGCGCTCGGCTCCCCGGGTCTGGATCAGGTAGGCGGCGCTGGAGGTCATCGCCGCGCGGTAGTCATCGGCATGCCGGACCACGGCCACACCGCAGTCGTAGGGCACGTTCAACCATTTGTGCGCATCGGTGGCCCAGGAATCGGCCAGTTCGATGCCATCGGCCAGGGCGCGAAATTCCCGGCTCGCCCTGGCCCACAGACCGAAGGCCGCATCGACATGCAGCCAGGCACCGTGGCTGCCCGCCAGTTCGGCAATCTCGCGCAGCGGGTCGAAGGCGCCCGTGTTCACGTTGCCCGCCTGCGCGCAGATGATGGTCGGTCCCTGCAGCGAGGCCAGTGCCTCGGCGAGCCGACCGGCGATCATGCGTCCCTGTCCGTCGCTGTCCACGCGACGCACCGCGCGCGTGCCGAAGCCCAGATAGCGCAGGGCCACGTCGATGGTGACGTGCGATTCGGCGGACGCGACGATGTTCACGCGCGGCGCCCCGTTCAGGCCATCCGCCTCGACATCCCAGCCGACGCGACGCAGCACCGCGTGGCGCGCGGCAGCGAGGCAGGTGAAGTTCGCCATCTGGCAGCCGGTGACGAAGCCTGCCTGCGCTTCCCGTGGCAGGTCGAACAGTTCCAGCAGCCACTCGACGGCCACTTCCTCGGCCACCGCCGACAGCGGCGACAGCGCATGGATGCCCGCGTTCTGATCCCAGCTCGACGTCAGCCAGTCCGCAGCCAGCGCCACCGGAAAGCTGCCGCCCACCACGAATCCGAAGAAGCGCGGCGAGCCGCTGGCGACGATACCCATTTCACCCTGCGCGGCGAGCAGGTCGATCACCGCCAGATCGCCATCCCCGGCGTGCGCGAGCGGTACGCGCAGTGCCTCAAGCAGCCCCTCGCGGCTGGCCCGCGCGCCGACGTGCCGCTCGGGCTGCTGGTTGAGAAAGGCACAGGCATGGGCGCGCGCCCGCTCCAGGATCGGGTTGAACTTGCAGGACATCGCAGCGAGCCTCCGGCAGCAGCCGCGCAGTATGTCAGGACGACACGGGCTCCGACAGCGCCCGGACTTCCGCGCCCGATGAGGGGATCGAGCGTCCGCCATGGAGCGAACCCTGCGATCATGTCGCATGCAGTCCTTCGACGCGCTTCCCCTGATTCCTGCCCTGCGCCTGGCCATCGACGCCGCTGGCTACAGCGTACCCACGCCGATCCAGGCCGCCACCCTGCCCCAAATTCTCGCGGGCAGGGACCTCATCGCACAGGCACCGACCGGCAGCGGCAAGACCGCGGCGTTTGGCCTCGGCCTGTTGCAGCGTCTCGATGCCACGCACATCCGCACCCAGGCGCTGGTGCTTTGTCCGACCCGGGAACTGGCCGACCAGGTCGCCAAGGAGCTGCGGCGGTTGGCGATGGGCATTCCCAACGTCAAGCTCAGCCTGCTATCCGGCGGCATTCCGCTGGCGCCGCAGATCGCCTCGCTGACGCATGCGCCACACATCGTCGTCGGCACCCCTGGGCGAGTGCAGGAGATGCTGCGCAAGGTCGCGCTCGACCCCAAGGGCATCAAGATCATGGTGCTCGACGAGGCCGACCGCATGCTCGACATGGGCTTCGAGCCGGCCATCCGCGATATCGCCCGGCGCCTGCCCAAGCAGCGTCAGGGCCTGCTGTTTTCCGCCACCTGGCCGGAAGCGATCCGCGAAATCGGACGCGCCACGCTGCGTGATCCACTGGAGATCCGCACCGGGGACGTGGCCGGGCAACCGGACGTCGAGCAGTGGTTCCACGAGGTCGCGCTGGCCGACAAGCCGTCGGCGCTGGCCGGGCTGCTGTTGCTGCACAACCCCGAGTCCACCGTGGTGTTCTGCAACACCAGGCGCGATGTCGACGAGGTGGCGGAACATCTGACCCGGCTCGGCTTCAGTGCAGCAGCGCTGCACGGCGATCTG
>DAOMOD010000067.1:11462-19758 GCA_035444205.1 Lysobacteraceae bacterium | reverse complement strand
TCGATCATGCCGCCCTGCGGCGCGTGGTCGCAGAGCCAGCCGCTGCCGATGCCGCCGAGGAACGTCCAGCGCGCCACCAGGTCGCGCAGGAAATCGAGCACTTCATGCGGCTGGCGCGCCATCTTGGTGGCCAGCGACTCGTGCGCGGCGCTGTCGAAGCCGAGCAGCAGCGCCGCCTCGTGACGCAGCGCCAGGATTTCGGCCATGCGATCGCCGTTGTCGAATCGCGCTGCGTGCGGTCCCTGGTCGGAAGCACGCGTGTGGTAGGCGTGGTAAAGCTCGGCGCGAAGGGCACGATCCGGGCAGAAGCACAGCACCGCCTGCACGCTGGGACCATGCAGGGTGACACGGTAGCCGTCGATGCCGGCGTCACGCGCGCCCTGACGCAGTACCGCGAGCGCCGAAGGGGGCATGCCTTCCACCCGCTCGGCCGGAACGTCGAGGTGCCAAGCGTCGGTAGCATCGGTCAGTGCCTGTTCGAATTCGCTGCCGAGCACGGCGAGACGGTTGGCGATGGCGCGGAAGCGCTCACGTGCCTCGCCCTCGAGTGCCACCCCCGACAGCCGGAAATCGCGCAGCATGTTGTCGACCAGGCGCCGCTGCGCGGTATCCAGCACGGCTTGGGCCGAAGTGTCGGCAAGCGTCTGGACCGCCTCGTACAGCGCACGGTTCTGCATCATCGCCGTGCCATGGTCGGTGATGCGTTCCAGCGCCGCATCGTGCGCCGCGCGCAGGGCCTCGTCCTTGCGCATGGCGGCAAGATGGGAGACCGGCTGCCACAAGGCGGTGAGCTGTGCTTCACGGCGCTCAAGGGGCGCCAGCAATCGCTCGAAATCGCGCGCGTTGGGATCCGCCAGCAGCGTCTCGACGGCGGCATGGAAGTCGGCCAGCTCGGTTTCGACGCGCGACAGCACGTCTTCGGCACGGATGTCGGAGAAGGAAGGCAGGGAGACGGGCATGCGTGCGAGGGGCCTGACAGGGCAGACAAGGATGCGTGCGTGCGCGCGGAAATCAAGGGACAGGCGGCGAATCGGCAATTCCGCCGCGGCCCGGCATGGGCGCGAACCGGAATGAGCGGTACCCTTGCCGCCATGACCCGGCCCATCAGCGAGCTGTCGCGTCGCCGCCTGTCCGAACTGGCTCTGTTCAGCGGCATGGACGGCGCCGCGCTGAACGACTTGATGGCGGAGTTCTCGCTGCTGTCGCTGCCCGGCGGCGACATGCTGTTCGCGCACGGCGATGCGCCGGAGGCACTGTACGTGGTGCTGAATGGCGGGCTGGGGGTATATCGCCCCGAGGATGGACGCGAGGCGCTGATCGGTCGCGTTGGCGTGGGCGAAGTGGTGGGCGAGATGGCCCTGATCGCCGACCGACCGCGCATGGGCACGGTGCGCGCCCTGCGCGATTCGGAATTGCTCAAACTCTCACGCCAGGCCTTCGATGCGCTGGTGCGCACCCACCCGCGATCGCTGCTGCGCATGGCGCGCGGCTTGATCGCGCGCCTGGAACAGGCCGCTCGCGAACATCGCGGTGCGCCGCATACGGTGGCCGTGCTGGCCCTGCACGAGGGACTCGACGCACAGCGCTTCGCCGAGGACCTGGGCAAGGCACTGGCGGTGGGTTGCAGCGTACGCGTACTCGACGCCGACCGCGATGCCGCGGAGCCCACCGCCTGGTTCAGCGCCCTGGAAGGCGAGCACCGCTTCGTGCTGTACCCGGCCGGCCCACGTATCGACGACTGGCGCGAGTTCAGCCTGCGTCAGGCCGATCTGGTGCTGTTCCTGGCGCGGGCCGGATTCGAAGGCCGCGCGCTGGCGACGCCGCCGCGCAGCCGCGATCGGCCTCGCCATCTGGTGCTGCTGCAGGACGATACGGTGCTGCCCGGCGCTGCAGCACGCTGGCAGGGTCTGGCCGACGTGGACCGCCACCACCATGTGCGCGGTGGCGCCGACATCGCACGCCTGGCACGTCTGATCGCGCGGCGCGGCCTCGGCCTGGTACTGTCCGGCGGTGGTGCGCGTGGGTTCGCGCATGTGGGCATGATCCGCGCCCTGCGCGAGGCCGGGTTCGCCATCGATGCGATCGGCGGCACCAGCCTCGGTGCCATCGTCGCCGCCGGCGTGGCCATGGGTTGGGATGACGATGAACTGGCCGTGCGCTTCCGCCGCAGCTTCGTCGAGGGCAATCCGCTCGGCGACTACACCTTTCCCTTCGTGGCGTTGACGCGCGGCAGCCGTGTCTCGGCCAGGCTGCGCCGCGAGTTCGGCGACACCGATATCGAGGACCTTCTGCTGCCCTACTTCTGCGTCTCCACCAGCCTGAGCGCCGGAGCGACGCGCGTGCACGACCAGGGCCGATTATGGCGCTGGCTGCGTGCTTCCTGCGCCATCCCCGGCCTGCTGCCGCCGGTGCTGCACGAGGGCGAGCTGCTGGTCGATGGCGGCGTGATCGACAACCTGCCGGTGCATCCGATGCTTGGATTCGATCCCGGGCGCGTGCTCGGCTGCGAAGTGGCCGGACACTTCAGCCTCAAGGCCGGTTGGAACGAAACCGAACTGCCGCCGCTATGGCGCATGATCGTGCAGTGGTATTCCGGCAAGCGACGCAACGACATCGGCCGCATCCTGCTGCGCGCTGGCATGGTCAACAGCGAACTCGCCGCCGGCCAGAACCGCACCCTGTGCGACGTGATGCTGAGGCCGCCGGTGGATTCGGTCGATCTGCTTGGCTGGCGCGCCTTCGACAAGGTGGTCGAGCTTGGTTATCGACATGCCGCAGAGGCCATCGACAAGGGTGAATTGGACGGGCTGCGGGAGACCGGGTGTCCGGCTTGAGGAGTCGGGACCCGGGATACGGAAGGGCTGCGTCGCACGGATCAGGAAATGATCAGCGAGCGATCAGGACATGATCGAGGTCCCGGTCTAGCTTCTGGCGACGTCCCCTGAAGCAGGTTCGATACCGGACCCGCCTGGGGGCGCACCCCCATGCCAGGAGAACACGAACATGAGTACGCACAATTCGATACTGAGGGCGACGGCAGTCCTGGGTCTGCTGGTCGTCGGACTTGCAGTGTGGTCGGTTCCGTTGCCGGCGCAGGCCGCAGGCAACCAGGTGGCGGGATACTGGCTGGTGCACGGCATTCCGGACCCGGCCACCGGACTGCCTCCCTTCAACAACCTGGCTTCATTGTCCGGGGACGGTCAGGTCATCAATGTCGATCCGGGTATTGGAACGGCCGTGGGCGGCTGGGAACGGCTGGCGGGCAGGCGGTACGCAGTCACCTTCACCGGCTTCCTCGATGGCAGTGGAAGCCGTTACGTGGTTACCGCCGTGCTTTCCCTGCAAGCCGGAGGGCAGGAGCTGCATGGCCGCTTCCACACCCAGTTCATGGATCCGCTGGGCAACGTGTTCTTCGAGTTCGGCGGCGATGTGATGGGCTTGCGGCAGTAGCCGGGCTTCCCCACACCCTCAATCCGGCAGTTGCAGGCGCTCGAGAAGTGCGATCGCGCGCGGATGCCGGCGCAACGGGCGGAACAGGGGCTCGGCATGCAGCAGGAGTACGTGCCAGTCGCGCTGGGCGTAGGCCTGTTCAAGCATGTCGAGCGCCCGTCCGTGGTCGCCCAGACCCAGGTGCAGCATGGCGAGCGCTATCGCCGGTACAGGCGCTTCGCCATGTTGCAACTGGTGCAGGATGCGCCGTGCCTGGTCCGGCTTTCCAGCCAAGCCATAGGCGCAGCCGGCGCCGGCGACGAAATCGACGCGGGAGGAGTGCGCGCAGGCCTGCTCGAGGTGGAGGATGCCTTCTTCGTGGCGGTGGAGCATCAGCGCCGCGGCGCCCGCAAAGAGGTGGGCGAAAGGGAACCCGGGCGCGATCTCCAGCGCGTTGCGCGCCTGAGTGATGGCCTCATGGTGCAGTCCCGCCATATGCAGTGCCTGGGCCAGCAGGGCATTGATCCATGCGGAGTTCGGGTCGATCTCCAGAGCGCGGCAGGCAGCGTCGATGGCTGCATCGTATCGCCGCTGGTAGCAGCAGAAGTCCGAGAAGGCGAGATGGGCCTCGGCGTGACCAGGGCCGGCCTCCAGCGCCTGACGGAAGTAATCCTCGGCCGCTGCCCAGTTGAAGTCGCAATTCCAGGCGATCGTCCCCAGCGTCGTCAATGCGGGCACCAGGTCGGGCTGGAGTGAAAGCCCACGCAGGGCGTGGCTGCGTGCGATCTCGAACTGCTCCGGGTCGTTGCCCAGGGTGCCAAGCTGGGCGTGGGCATCGGCCAGCGCACCCCAGGCAAGGGCGCAACCGGGGTCGTGCGTGATCGCCTGCTGGAACAGTGCGATGCTGCGTCGGTCGTCGTCCGGGGTGTGACAGCCGGCATGCAGGCGGCCGAGCAGGTAGCAGCGGTAGGCGCCGGGATTGTCGGTGGTCGAGCCGCTGCGACTCGCGCGGGGAAAGATCGATTTCCAGCATCCGGGCGACCCGGTGCCCGATGGTCTGCTGAATCGCCTGGAGATCCTCGACCGGGACGACGAACGAGTCCGACATCAGTGTGTGCGCATCGGCGACCCGCAGCGCACGAATGCTGACGTGCAGCCGGCCATCACTCTCATGGATGCTGCCTTCGATCGCAGTGTCCACGTGCTGCGCGCGCGCGATGTCGAGTGTGTCCTTCCCAGGTTCGCCGCGCACTGCCGAAAGTGGGCGCACGACCAGTCCCTGCAGCGCGCCCAACCGGGAAATCAGCCCATCCACGAAGCCCTGCTCAAGAGCCTGGTCCCGTGTATCGGTGGTCCCGGATGTGAACGGCATGATCGCCAGCGCGTGGCGCGGGGCGGTACTGGTAGAGGCGACCGGTTTGACGGTGGCGATGAAGGCGTAGCCGACTCGTGGCACGGTGCGGATGTAGCGGGCATCTTTGGCATCGTCGCCCAGGGCTCGGCGCAGTTGCCGGATGCAGCGGGTCAGCACGTCCTCGGTAACGAACACACCGGGCCAGAGATCGGCCAGCAGTTGCTCCCTCGTCATCACCTCGCCTGCGTGCAGCAGAAGATAGCGCAAGGTCTTGAAGACCTTCGGCTGGAGCACAATCTGCTCCTCGCCGTTGGTCAGGTGCCAACGCCGCGAATCGAGGAGGAAGGGGCCGAACCGATAGCACTCAAACCCGCTCATCGCTGGGTCCTGCTCGTTGCGGTTCGGGGCATTGTCTCCCAGATTCGACCGTCGAGCCCATACGTTCGCCCCGGCCTCAAGTCCATGGCGGATCCCATGCGCTTGCGCCGGCTGCTATCGTGGACGCGAACCCGACATCGGATTTCCGCCGTGCGCCGGATGCTTCTCCTGCTGCTGCTGATTCCCCTCTCCGCGCAGGCGGGGTTTCGCGTCGAGACCGTGGCCGAAGGGCTGGAGCACCCGTGGTCCCTGGCCTTCCTGCCCGATGGACGCGTACTGGTCACCGAGCGCCCCGGACGTTTGCGCCTGATCGAGGACGGGCGCCTTCATCCTGAGCCGGTAGGCGGCGTGCCGGTGGTGTTCGCGCACAGCCAGGGTGGGCTGCTGGAAGTACTGCCCGACCCGGCATTCGAGCGCAACGGCTTCGTCTACCTGTCCTTCTCCCACGGCGGCATGCACGCCAATGCCACCCGCGTGGTGCGTGCCCGGCTGATCGGCCACACCCTGGTCGAGACCGATGTGCTGTTCACCGCCGAGCCGATGAAGCGCGGACCGGTGCATTACGGCGGGCGCATGACGTTCCTGGCCGACGGCAGCCTGGTCATCGGCCTTGGCGATGGATTCGACTACCGCGAGTCGGCGCAGGATCTGCGATCGCACCTCGGCAAGATCGTGCGCATTCACGCCGACGGCAGCCTGCCCGACGATAATCCCTTCGCCGGGCGCGAGGACGCCCTGGCCGAAATCTGGAGCTACGGACATCGCAATGTGCAGGGCCTGGCCGTAATAGGCGGCCATTTGTTCGCCCATGAGCACGGGCCGCGCGGCGGCGACGAGCTGAACCTGATCATGGCCGGCGGCAATTACGGTTGGCCGCTGGCCACCGACGGCATCGACTATTCCGGCGCCATGGTGACGCCGTTCACGCGCTATCCCGGTACGGTGGCGCCGCTGGTGGAGTGGACCCCATCGATCGCCCCGGCCGGCCTCATGGTCTACGGTGGCGCCCTGTTCCCGGCCTGGCAGGGCGACCTGTTCGTCACCGCACTCGCCGGCAAACACCTGCGTCGCGTGCGCATGGACCGCCAGTTGCAGGTGGTCGAGCAGGAGATCCTGCTGGCCGACCTTGGCGAACGTCTGCGCGACGTGCGCGAGGCCCCTGACGGCGCGATCTGGCTGACCACCGACAGCGAGAAGGGGCGTGTGCTGCGACTGGTGCCTTGAGGCGTGTCATCGGCACCCAACCGTTCGTGGTGAGGAGGACGCATCGAGACCGCAGGTCGAGGGCGACCGTCTCGAACCACCGGGATTCCCAATCACCGTTCGTGGTGAGGAGGTGCCGAAGGCACCCCTTCGAGACGGCGCTTCGCGCCTCCTCAGGGCAGGCTAACGAACCACCTGGAATGCATCACTCCGAACCCCTCCCCAACCCTCCCCCGCAAGCGGGGGAGAGGGGACAGAGGACGGCGGTCCGCGGCCTCAAGGCCGGTGCGCGCGCGCCAGGTACTCCTCGCTCTGCATCTCGATCAGCCGGCTGGCCGTGCGCTGGAATTCGGCGGCCAGGCGTTCGCCGCGGTACAGGGCCTCAGGTGGCGCGGCGGCGGACAGCACGAGGTTGACATTGCGGTCGTAGAGTTCGTCGACCAGGTGAATGAAACGGCGTGCGGCATCGTTGTCGTCGCTGCCGAACACCGGCACCCCGGACACCAGCACGGTGTTGAAGCTCTGCGCCAGCTCGATGTAGTCCGCCACCGCGCGCGGGCCGCCGCACAGGGCCGTGAAGTCGAACCAGATCTCGCCGTCGGCGCGGCGCCGAAAGGGGATGCTGCGCGCATTGACCTCGATCGCCCCGCCTTCCACCACCTGCCCCGGCGCCACCCGCGCGAACAGCGCGTCGAGGGCCTGCTCGGCGGCGGCACCCTGTGGATGGTGATAGACCGGCGCCGCGGTCAGCGCGCGCAGCCGGTAGTCGGTGTCGCCGTCGAGATGGTGCACTCGGCAATGGCGTTCGATCAGGTCGATGGCGGGCAGGAACTTGGCGCGTTGCAGGCCGTCGCGGTACAGCTCGCTCGGCGCCACATTGGATGTGGTCACCAGCACCACGCCACATCGAAACAGGCCATCGAGCAGGTTGCCCAGGATCATGGCGTCGCCGATGTCGGCCACGTAGCACTCATCGAGGCACAAGACGCGCGCCCGTTGCGAAAAGCGATCGGCGACCGTCTGCAGGGGATCGCGGATGTCGCCGAGCCGCTTGAGCTCGGCGTGCACGCGACCCATGAAGCGGTGGAAGTGCAGGCGCAGCCGCGGCAGTTCGCCAAGGCCGTCCTCGAACAGGTCCATCAGGAAGGTCTTGCCGCGCCCCACGCCACCGTGCAGATACAGGCCGCAGGGCGCGCGCCGGGTGCGTCGCCACACGCGTTCGAGCACGCTGCGTCGGGGCCTGTCCTGCAGTTCCCGGTGCAACGCGTCGAGCAGGGCCAGTGCTTCACGCTGGCGGGGATCGTCCTGCCAGCGGCCCTGCTCCACACCCTGCGCATAGGCCGCAAGCGGCGATGCCTGCACCGGCCGGCGACCTTCAGACTTCGACCTTGAGCGGCGGCAGGTGCGCCTTGACGCCGTTCTTGATGGCGCCGCGCAGGTCCATCAGGCGGCGGTGGAAGAAGTGGCCGGTTTCCGGAATCTCGACCAGGGTCGGCGGGTTCTCCAGCCCCTCCATATGCTCGCGCACCGCCTCGGGGTCGGCCACGTCGTCTTCGGCGCCCTGGATCACCAGCCACGGGCAATCCGGTCGCGCCAGGCTGGTGAAGTCCCAGTTCACCACCGGCGGAGCGACACTGATCAGGCATTTCACCGGCAGGGTCTGGGCGGCGCGGGCGGTGACGTAGGCGCCGAAGGAGAAGCCGGCCAGCCAGAGCTGGTGATCGGGGCATGCCTGCATGACCCACTCGGCCACCGCGATGACGTCCTGGGTTTCGCCGCGACCCTCGTCGAACGTGCCCTCGGACTCGCCCACGCCGCGGAAATTGAAGCGCACGGTGGCTACCCCGCTCTCGCGCAACGCGCGCTCCAGCATGGTCACCACCTTGTTGTGCATGGTGCCGCCGTGCAGCGGATGCGGATGGCAGATCACGG
>DAOMOD010000067.1:0-11452 GCA_035444205.1 Lysobacteraceae bacterium | reverse complement strand
CGCCCGCCTCAGGCAGGTCGAGCATGGCATCGATGCGCCCCGCGGGCCCGGACAGGCGGATCGGCCCGGCCGTGGCCGGGAACTGGTCGGGAGCGTCGATCATGGCCGCGGATGATAACCGACGGCGAGCGTGGCAGAAGCGGTTCGGCTATCGTGTGGTAGCCGACGCTTCGCAGCGTACTGACCCCATCGTCGCCGAAATTATGTTCAACAGCACCTAATTGATTCGAACATCCGCCAATCGTCGACGATCCCGATGAATACGCTCGCTCACCTCCAGCTCGCCCTGCCCGATGATGGCTGGCTGGCGGGCGCGGTGCTTGGCGACTACTGGCGCGGCGCTCCGGATCCGGGCTGGCCGCCATCGCTGCACCAGGGGGTGATACTGCACCGGCGCATCGACAGCTTCACCGACAGCCATCCCGACCTGCTGCGCGCGCGTTCGCGCTTTGCGGCGCCGTTCCGCCGCTATGCCGGCATCCTGCTCGACGTGTGGTTCGATCATCGACTGGCCATCCACGGCGAAGCGCTGGGCGTCGACGATCCCGCCCTGTTGCAGGCGCGGCTGGATGCGGCGCTGCAACGATATGGCGCACACCTGCCGGCGCCGGCCCTGCGCTTCGGTCGCGCCGTGGTGCGCGAACGCCGACTGGAGGCCTATCGCGATCCAGCCGCCGTGGCGCAGGCATTGGGCTGGCTGTCGACGCGGCTGCGTCACGACAACCCGCTGGAGCGCGGTCTGGAGGCATTGCAGCCGCTGGCGCCGTCGCTGGAAGAAGACTTCCTCGCCTTCTGGCCGATGCTGAAGGCGCATGCCGACGCACTGAAAGCGGGATGGCGGGAACCGGACTGACACGAAGTCGAGGGGAACCTGCAAGGAAGCCAATGTGCGGGCGGGCCGTCGACTACAACATGGTGCTGTGGCCGCCGGCGTCCCGGGAGACCGGCAGGGCATCGCGAGATGGGGCGCACGGGTTTGCGACGGTTCCCTGTTGTTCTGTGCCTTGCCCGGGTCGCCCACAAGGTGGGCTCCTACAGGCGCGCGTGGGGCGGCATTCCCCCAAAAATGTGCGGCAGCCTACGTGCTCTTGTAGGAGCCCACCCGTGGGCGACCGCGGCCTGGTGTAGAAGCCAAGGAGATAACGACACCCCGCGCGCCCTGATGGCCGCAACCCACCCAGTCCAGTTCAACACCGATTCACCCGCGGACGCCGATACTCGGGCTTCAGGTACCGCGCCTATCCCAGGCATTCCAAGGAGATTCATCATGCGTCGTCTCGCCCTGCTCCTCATCGTCGGCCTGCTCGCCATCGCCCCCGCCCGCGCGTTTACCCCCGAATCCGGCTTCTGGTGGGCACCCAACGAACCCGGCAGCGGCATCGCGCTGGAAATCCAGGACAACTTCGTGTTTCTGGCGGCCTACGTCTACGACAACGACGGTTTCTCCACCTTCTTCACCTCGCAGGGCCTGCTCACCGGCAACGCCCGCTTCCTGGGCCAGCTCGCAGGCTACGACGACGGCCAGTGCATCGGCTGCCCATGGCAGCCGCCGGTGGCGTTCCCGGGTCCGGGCAATGTGGAGATCATTTTCGATACCGAGTACCTGGGACGCCTGCGCTGGGGCGGTCGCGAGATCGCCATCGAACGCTTCGACTTCTACCTGTCGCGCAGTGGCAACCAGTTTTCGCCCTTCACCGAGATGATGCTAGGCGAATGGCAGGCCAATCTGGACCTTTCGAGCGTGTACTCCGATGCCGCTCTGCAGGCGCAGAGCCCCTACTTCGGTGAAGTCATGGTGTTCGATCTGCTCGACACTGTGGGTGGCCGCACCTTCTTCGACGGTTGCCGTCCGGATTCGACCTTGGATCTCGGCTGCTCCAGCTTCGCGCTTGCCCATCACGACGCCGCAGGATTCTTCGATGAGGCCAGTGGCCTGCACGTGATTGTTGTCAAGGACGTCTCCGGTTCCAGCAGCGAGTGCGCGGTCAACACCTTCGCCGCCTACTTCGTCGAGGTCGGCACCTACAAGTTCGCCGGCGATGTCGAGTTCTACTGCCAGGGACAGGATCCCAGCGGCCAGGTAGTGTTCCCGGTGCGCGGCTATCGCAGCGCCAGTCGTTCGGCGGTGCAGGACGGGGTCGGCCCGTCCGCCGCACCGGGGGCGAAAGCGGCAACCCGCAGCGCCGGCATCAGCAGCGCCTTCCCGGCCGGCTGGAGCCAACGCAACACCACCAAGGCGGTCGACCCGGAACGCCAGCGCCTGGCCGCCATTGCTGCCGAGCTGACCGAGCGGATCCTCTCGCGCAGCCGCTGAGTTCCTGCCGGGCGGCACGGTTGTGCCGTCCGACCCCCCGTCGCCTGCGGACGGAAGCATTCAGTCCGCAACGACCGCTCAGCGTCCTTCTCGGACCCATCGCTTTCCGCGACCTCCGGGCGGACGACGTCGGCATCGTGATGCCGACCTACCACAGCGGGGCCGGTGCCCCGCTTTCCCGGGTCCCGGGTCCCGAATCACCTACACGTCCCCCTCCGCCGCCCAACCCTCGCCGCTGCCGCGCTGGAACACGCGGTCGGATTCGAGCACCCCGCCGGCCGGGATCGCCGGCTGCTCCTTGAGGCGGGCGTAGATCGGGGCGAAGTCCGGTCGCGTGGCCTCGAACAATTGATCGAAGCTGTCGATGACGAAGTAGGTCTTCTGGTAGGTGTCGATGCGGTAGCGGGTGCGCATCAGGCGTTCGAGATCGAAGCCGATGCGGTTGGGTGCGTCGGACTCCAGGCAATGGATCGACTCGCCCTTGGAGCTGACGATGCCGGCGCCGTAGATGCGCAGGCCCTCGGGGGTGTCGATCAGGCCGAATTCCACGGTGTACCAATAGAGGCGGGTCAGGGCGGCAAGCGCCTCCTCGCCGAAGCCGTGCGCCTTCACCCCGCCGCGGCCATAGGCCTGCATGTAGTCGGCGAACACCGGGTTGTAGAGCAGCGGCACATGGCCGAACAGGTCGTGGAACAGGTCGGGCTCGGCAATGTAGTCACTCTGGTCGGGGCGGCGGATCCACCAGGTGACCGGAAAGCGCTTGTTGGCGAGATGCTCGAAGAAGGTCAGTTCGGGCAGCAGGCCCTCGACGCCAATGATGGTCCAGCCGGTGGCCTCCTTGAGCACCCGGTTGATGTCGCTGAATTTCGGAATGGCGTCCGCCGACATGCCGAACGCCTCGACCGCCTCCAGGTGCTCGCGACAGGCGCGGCCGGGGAGCATGTCGAGCTGGCGACGGAACAGTCTCGCCCAGGTGTGGTGATCCTCGGCGCTGTAGCTGTCCCAGGGTTGCTCGACCACGGCGGTGGTGTAGACCGGGACGTAGCCCTTGTCGGTCATCTGATGCTCGACGCGACGTGCTTCGGCCATGGCGGAGGACCTCTGTCGGCTTGGACTGCTGTGGACCCATGAGCATAGCGCCCCGGCCACGCAACAGGCTTGCATTCGAAGCGTCCTGACAAGAAACTACGCAATAATCTTGCGCCAGAATACGAACCAGTGATGGATTCGACCCTCGATCGTACCGATCTCCGCATTCTCGCCGAGCTGCAGCGCGAGGGCCGCATGACCAATGCGGAGCTGGCCGAGCGGGTGGCGCTGTCTTCCTCGGCCTGTCTGCGCCGCGTGCAGCGGCTGGAAGCCTCGGGCGTCATCCGCGGCTACGGTGCGCGCATCGATGCCAAGGCGGTCGGTCTCGACCTGGAAGCCTTCGTCAAGGTGCAACTCGACAAGCACGGCACGCCGTCGATCGAACGCTTCGCCGAGGCAGTGGAATCCTGGGACGAGGTGGTCGCCTGCTGGGCGCTCACCGGCGACATGGACTATCTTCTGCACGTGCACGTGTCCGACCTGGAGCACCTGTCGCGCTTCGTGCTCGAACGCCTGCTCAACGCATCCGGCGTGGCCGACGTGAACTCCAATTTCGTGCTGCGCACGGTCAAGCGCAGTCGCGGCCTGCCCCTGCCGGTCTGAGGCGCCACCGATCATGCGTGGCGATCCCTACGCCGGCCCCGAGCTGAGCCCACCCACTACCCGCCTGGGGCGTCTGGTACAGCGCTTTGTCGACTGGCTGCAGCGCCGGATACTGGCTGCGTCGACGGTCGGCGCAGGCCCGTACTTCGACACCGCACTGTTTCCCTGGGTGGCCGAGCTGGAGGCTCAATGGCCCGGGATACGCGCCGAGCTGGACGCACTGCTGCCCGATCGCGCCCGCCTGCCGAGCTTCCACGAGATCGCCCCGGACGTGGCCACCATCACCAGCGACGACCACTGGAAGACCTTCATCTTCAGAGGCTACGGCGTGTCCAGTGCACGCAACCTCGAGGCCTGTCCGGTCACGGCCAGGGCCCTGGCCGGGGTGCCGGCTCTGCATACCGCGTTCTTCTCCATTCTGGAGCCGGGCAAGCGTATCCCCCCGCATCGCGGACCCTACAACGGCGTACTGCGGCTGCATCTCGGTCTGCTGGTGCCGCAACCGGCAGAGCGCTGCTGGATCCGTGTCGGGGGCGAGCAGCGTCACTGGCGTGAGGGTGGGGCGATGATCTTCGATGACGCCTATCTGCACGAAGTCCACAACGACACCGCTGGCGTGCGCGCGGTGCTGTTCCTCGACTTCGAGCGCCCGTGCCGGGCGCCGTGGCGCTGGCTCAATCGCCTGGTGCTGCGCATGGCCATGTTCACGCCGCTGATCCGCGAGGCCCACGATCGCCAGCAACGGTGGGAGCGGTTGTATTACTCCAGGTAGGCCGTCCGAGCTCGGGATTGCCCGTTCCGCGCTGCGCTTCGCCCGACCTTCCTTTCCCGGGTGCGCTGCGCTTGCCCGGGCTACCACTATCCACACCGCGGTAGCCCGGGCAAGGCCGCAGGCCGCACCCGGGATCGACGGGTCTAGATCACCCGCAGCGTGATCGCCTTCAGCACTGCGCGCGTGCGATCGCGGCTGTCGAGCTTGGCCAGGATGTCGCTGACATAGTTCTTCACCGTGCCTTCGGCGAGGAACAGCGAGCGGGCGATTTCCTTGTTGGAGTAGCCGCCGGCCATCAGGCGCAGGATCGATACCTCGCGTTCGGAGAAGGTCTCGTGCGGCGGGCTGCTGTCCCGGTAGGCGAAACGCTCACGCACCGGATCGGTGCTGACCGGCGCCAGCCAACCTTCGCCACGGGCGGCACGTTCGATGGCGTCACGCAGGTCTTCGGGCGAAGCGTCCTTGAGCAGGAAGCCCTGCGCGCCGGCTTCGACGGCGCGCAGCATCAGGTCGGTCTCGTCGAAGGTGGTGAGCAGGATCACCGGCAGCACACTGCCGGCGGCGCGCAGGCGCCCGACCAGGCCGATGCCATCGAGGCCGGGCATGCGGATGTCAGACACCACGACGTCGACCTCGGCACCGTCCAGCGCCTTGAGCAGCGCTTCGCCGTCGGGCGCCTCGACCACGATCTCGATGCCGAGCCCCTGCAACAGGGCCTTCAGGCCTTCGCGTACCAGCGCCTGGTCGTCGGCGAGCGCGATGCGCAGGCTCACACCGGTGCTTCCAGCGGCAGGCGCGCCGACAGGCGCAGGCCGCCGTGGCTGGACGGTGCATAGTCGAGTGCGCCGCCGAGTCGCTCCACGCGCTCGCGCATGCCGGTGAGCCCGGTGCCAGGCGTCAGCGGCCAGCGCACCCGCCCGTCGTCCTCGACCGACAGTTCCAGTGCACCGTTACAGCGCGACAGACTGAGCCAGGCGTGGGTGGCACCACCATGCCGTGCCGCGTTGGTAAGGCCTTCCTGGGCGACGCGCAGCAGGGTCTCGGCCTGGTCGGCATCACGGACCCTGGCATCGACGCCGACATCGATGGCCACCTTGGGACGCGGCAGCGGTTCGGCCAGGCGGCGCAGCGACTCGCCCATGTCCAGGCCGTCGTGCTGGCGCAACTGGCGCACCACGGCGCGCAGATCGTCGAGCAGTTCGCCCGCCAGCGTGCTTGCCACCTCCAGTTCGCGCCGGTCGCCGATGGCGGGATCGCGCGACAGCGCACGCAGGTTGAGCTTGAGCGCGGTGAGCTTGTGGCCTGCCACGTCGTGCAGCTCGCGCGACAGGCGCAGGCGCTCGGCATCGCGCGCGCTTTCGTCGAGCAGCGAGCGCGTGGCCAGCAGGCTGGCATTGACCTCGCGCAATTCATCGGCCATCGCCTCGGCGCGCTGCGCGGCGCGCAGCACCAGCACGGCAAAGGCCTGGAAGGCGCCATAGGTGAGCGCGCCGAGCAGGGCGAAGCGCAGGCTCGATCCCCAGATCAGCATGAAGATGGCCAGCAGGGCGAGATTCATCGCCACCAGCCCCGCCACCAGGACGCGGCCGTCGAACCGCTCAGCCAGGGCACAGGCCAGCAGGATCAGCAGGATGGGGCTGGGCGCGGCCGAGCCCAACGACAGCACCGCGAACGCGCTCACCGTCATGATCGCGAGCAGGACGTCGTTCAATCGCGAGCGCGCCTTCACTTCGCAGAGCAGCCCGATCACCCAGGCGGCGGTGAAGCCGGCCAGCGCCACGCCGGCCCCGGTACCGGCCCAGCGGCCTTGCTGGATCAGTGCCGGCAGGCTACCCAGCCACACCGCGGCCAACGCGGCGTAGGAGGCCAGTGCCAGCGGCGAAACCAGTTCGCGCCATGCGGGAGTTAGGGGTCGTGTCATCTGCCAAGAAGTACGCGTTCCACGCCTTCCGGGCAAGGGGCCAGCACCGATTGGTGACTTCCGGCACCCGCCGCGGGTGACCGCGGGCACCTGATCCGTTGTGCCGCGATGTTCATCCTGTGCGCCGTCGCCTCCTGGAGTCCCGTCATGCCAGAGATCTACACCACGATTGTCACCGCGCACATTGCCGCGGGCGCGGTCGCCCTTCTCACCTACTGGATCGCGGCGCTGGCGCGCAAGGGCAGCCCCATCCACCGCGCCGCCGGCAAGCTGTTCCTGCTGGCCATGCTGGCGATCATCGTCACCTCGATACCGATGACGGTCTGGCAGTTCGCTCGTGGCAACCCGATCGGCGCCGCCTTTCTCGGCTTCCTGGTGGTCCTGGTGAGCAGCGCCTGCTGGTCGGCCTGGTTCGCGATCCGCTACAAGCGCCAGCCGGCATGCTTCTACGGACGTACCCAACTGGTGCTGGGCATGGCCTGCCTGATTTCCGGCGGGGCCGTGTCGGTGCTCGGCTTCAGCGTCGGATCGATGCTGCTCGGCCTGTTCGGACTGATCGGCGTGGCGGTGGGCGTGGAGACCTGGCGCGCCCAGCGCCGCGACTCGCACCCCGCCAACTGGTGGTTGCGCGAGCACTATGGGGCGATGATCGGCAACGGTGTGGCCACCCATATCGCCTTCCTCGGCATCGGCCTGCGTGGCCTGCTGCCGGGCCAGGACTGGGCCGTGTTGCAGTACGGCGCCTGGTTCGGCCCGGTGCTGGTGGCGATCGTTGCTGGCATCTGGCTGGACCGCCGCTACTCGCGCCCGCGTTCGGCGACCCACACGGTGCGCGCCCATGGCTGAGCGCTCGGTCAACCCACAGGCGCCGTCGCGCAGGCTTGCGCTTTGGATTGGACTGTCCGCGGTCTTGTTGGTCTGTCTCTGGATCGGTTGGAGCGACTTCGATCCCTGGCTTTCGAAGGAGGACATCCGCCTGTCGATCCGCGCCATCATCCGCGGGAACATCCAGTGGCTGGTGCAGTACGTGATTCCCGGGGCTATCGCGATATATCTGCTTGGCGAGGGGCTGCGGCGCAGGTAGCGCGAACGCGTTCCCCGGATTCCGCTTCGCTGCATCCGGGCTACGAAGCTGGGACCCAGCGCCTTGAAGACACTGGGCTCCAGCCTTCGCTGGAGCGACGAAGCCAGGCTTGTTCAGCAATGTAGCCTGGATGAAGCCGCGCAGCGGCGGAATCCGGGGCGTGCGTCTCGCGTTCGGGGCACCAGGCGCAGGGTGGTTCGAGATGCGCGGCCTCGACCTATCGGTCTCGTTCCGCGCTCCTCACCACGAACGAGAGGTTTCGTATAGATCTCTTCAAGCGCCGACGCCTGGCCCGCACTGCTCACCACAGTTCCTGCGACTCTCCTTCCCCCGCTCCCTGCTCCCCGCCCTCAATGCACCGTGCGGTCGTCGTCATCGTGGCCGTTGCGTCGCGGAAACGGGATCACTCGGCCACGCTCACCGTCCTCGTCGCGCTTCCACAGCACCTGCACATCCTTCGGACGCGGCAGTTCGTACTCGTGGTCGACGTCGGCTTCGTCTTCGTCGGGTTCAAGATCCCAGCTATAGACGGGTTTCGCCGGCGCCGGGTCGGCACGCCGCCAGATTACCGCAGCCAGCGCGCCGCACAGCGCGCCGAACAGGTGGTACTCCCAGGAGATGCCGGGTTCGCGCGGGAAGATGGTCATCACCATGCCACCGAACAGGAAGAAGCTCAGCATCGCGATGGCGATGGCCGGCTTGTCGCGGCGGATCAGGCCGATCAGGAACAGGAAGAACATCAGGCCGTGGGTGACGCCGCTGGCGCCCAAGTGGATGGACTCGCGCCCGAACAGCCACACACCGAGGCCGCTGCCCAGCCAGATCACCGGCAGCGCGAAGCGCAGGGCCTTGGGATAGTTGTACAGCGCCAGCGCCAGCAGGATGAACACCGACAGGCTGTTCGCCACGAGATGCTCGAAGGAGCCGTGGATCAGCGGACCGGTGAGGATGCCGATGGCCCCGGAAAGGGTACCCGGATACACCCCGAAGCCTCGCAACGACTGGTCCAGCGCCCACTCCAGGCCACGGATCCACCACAGGAAGGCAAGGAAGGCGCCGGCCAGCAGCAGCGCCTTCTTCAGGCGGAAGGCATCGGCACGGCGTATGGCGGGGTCGATCGGCTGCATCGAATCGATGTTGGGGTAGGGTGCGGTCAGCGCAAGAGCACAGTGCCACAATCGCCACCATGCAGGCCGACGACACACGCTTGAGCTGGAATGGACTGGCCGCGGGCGGCGGGCTGTTGCTTGCGCTCGATCGCGCCGCCTGGCCGTTGCGCGAGGCCGGAGTGTTGCTGGACGGGCTGCATTTTGAGCCCAAGCGCGAGCTGCATGTCACCCTGCTCACACGTGCGCAGGCGCAGACGCTGGCTGCACTCGGTGTCGACCCTCGGGCACTGCGTCTCCTGGCCGAGCCATTGCAATGGTCATGGCGCGCACGCGACGAGGCTTGGCGATTGCGCCGCCAGCGCGACGGAAGCGAGGTGCAAAGCCTCATTGTGCGGATCGACATGCCTGCGCAGTCGGACTGGCGGCACATCCTCGGAGAACGTTTCGGCGTCGATCTCGGCGAACCGGTCCCGCACCTCACGCTCTACACGCTTGGTGACCCCAACGGCATCAGCGTGCCCAACCGGCTCGCCTTCGAAGCGTTGCGCATGGAGCGGGTGTCGATGCGAAGCCTCAGGGCGACATGAACATGCCCGGGCGTCTCAAAGCGGACCGCCGCAGTGCTCGACCCAGTTGGCGTGCATCAGGCCGATGAGCAAGGCATTGTGCAGCGCGTGCGCGAGGATCGGCAGCCACAGGCTCCCGGAGTAGTGGCGGAGCGCAAACAGCACGCTGCCGGCGAGGAAGATCTGGGCGAAGTACAGCGGCGCACCCCACGGCGTGTGCAGCCCGACCGCCAGGTGCAGAGCGGCGAACACGGTGGTGCTGAGCAGCCACACCGACCCGATCGACATGCGCCTGCTCAGGATGCGGTAGAAAAGGCCGCGAAACACCAGCTCCTCGACCACCGCGGCAGCCGGCGCGAACCACATCAGCGCGAGCATCATTTCGGTCATCGCGCAATGCCGCACCGGATCGGGCCGCGCGACCAGATCGCCGAACGGCTGGCCGTCCGCGATCCCGAGGTGCATCAGGAGCACCGCCGCGAGCGTGAGAACGAGGTACAGCGAAGGCACCGCCAGCCACCATGTCGCCCGGCTGGGGAGCATGGAGAGGTCGCGCCGCAGCGAGCGGAACGCCATCCCGGGCAGTACCAGCAAGGCCACCAACAGATTGGCCGCCAACAGCCGACCCAGCGTGGCGTCGACAAGCATCGGACTGCCGAACTGGACCACCCAATCGGGCTTACCGGTTCCGCCCGGGACCGGCACCGACCCGGCAATGCGTCGCGCCCACGCTTCGGGCGCGTAAATGAGATCCCGATCAAGCGACCAGGGACAGGCTGCCACCCAGATCCTGTGCTCGGGCGCCAGTTCGAAGGCATCGGTGGCGGGGTCGTCGAAGTCGAGCCGGCAGCGTAGTGATTCACCCTCGTGATCCAGCATGATGCGCGGAGGGAGATCGATGTCGACGTCGCTCGGCCCCCACACCAGGATCCGATGCTCGTTCACGAGGCCAAGTTGCGGTGCGACCACGAATTGCGCAGTGAGCATCAACGTGGACGTCCAGATCAGGGCCAGCAGCGACAGCCCGATGAGCCGGCCAAGCGTGCTCAGGTGTCCCCGCGAGGCATGGAAGGGGCGTGGTGTCGAGCCGGAGCGGGCCATGGAGGTTCGTCCTTGTTCCCTGTGTTCGAGTGCCTGGCCCATGCCGCACCGATTTCGCGCGAACGCGGGCCGGACCCAGTCTGGGTTCGAATGGTGCCACAGCATGGATGGCGTCGCGAGACTCGGCAGCCTTCTCCCGGTAGGAGCGGCGACAGCCGCGATCTGTCACACCAATCGAAGCGCGACGCACGGCAAGCACCGTTCCTCCCGCCATGCGCCCCGCTCCCCGAGTCCCGAGTCCCGAGTCCCGTCAAAAGTGTATCTTCGCCGTCGTCCATGAAACGCCGCGCCTGAGCCCATGCTATCGACCACCACCCTGATTCTCGCCGGCCTGGCCTGGGTGGGTCTGCTGTTCGCCGTGGCGGTGATCGGCGAACGCGCACCGCAGCGTTTCCGCCGCATCTGGCCGTCGGTGTATGCCTTGTCGCTGGCGGTGTACTGCACGGCGTGGACCTTCTACGGCACGGTGACGCAGGCGGTGAATTCGGGATGGCCGATTCCGCCGACCTTCGTCGGCACCATCGCGCTGTTCGTGCTGGCCTGGCCGTTCCTGCTCAAGCTGATCGAGCTGGCCAAGGCGCAGAACGCCACCAGCATCGCCGACTTCATCGCCAGCCGCTTCGGCAAGTCCTCCACCCTGGCCGCGGCGGTGACGCTGGTGGCGGTGCTCGGCATGGTCCCCTACATCGCCCTGCAACTGAAAGCGGTGGCGATGAGCTACGCCATGGTGTCGGCGGGGCGCGGCGGCGCGGGCGAGCTGCCGGCCTGGCAGGACGTGGCCTTCTATGTGGCAATCCTGATGGCGGTGTTCGCCATGCTGTTCGGCACCCGTCGCGCCGCCGCCACCGAGCACAACGGCGGCCTGGTGCTGGCGATGGCCTTCGAGTCGCTGC
>DAOMOD010000066.1:0-20055 GCA_035444205.1 Lysobacteraceae bacterium | reverse complement strand
TCGACGTAGTGTCGACTACGCCTTCGCCCGTCTTCAGTCCGCGGCGCGCGCCACAACGGCATCTCGACGCCCTCGCTACGGAGCGTGGTGAGAAATGCGGGCTAGCACGCATCTCGCTGCCGGCACCGGTACACGCCATCGCCGTCGAAGCCGCCGACCTGCCGCCGCTGCTGCCCGAGGCACGCGACCTGTTCAGCACGCGCAGCACGCCGGCCCTGCCCCTGCCGCGGCTGATCGAGCGCCTCTGCGCCAGGCTCGGCGAGGATGCCGTGTGCGGCATCGAGGCCCTGGCCGACCACCGGCCGGAACGTGCATGGCGGCGCGATTCGAGCCCCTCTCCCGGCGGGAGAGGGCCCTTCGACGCCGCTCAGGGAAGCGTTGCGGAGCGGGGCCGACCGAAACGGAACGTCGCATCAGGGTCGGACCTTCTCCCCCAGCCCCTCTCCCGGCGGGAGAGGGGAGCAATGGCCATGCCCGAACGCCCGCTGTGGCTGCTGGAGCGACCCGAGCCGGTGCGATCCGGCAGTTTCCAGGTGCTGTCCGGGCCGGAACGCATCGAGTCGGGCTGGTGGGACGACGGCGAGGTGCGCCGCGACTACTACATCGCCCGCGACGCCGCCGGCCGCCGCTGCTGGCTGTTCCGCGACCGCGGCGGCTGGTTTCTGCAGGGGCTGTTCGGGTGAAGGAAAAGCGCCATCCGTCCGCATGGGATGCGAAAAGTGCCAAGGGAGAGGCTGTTTCTCTTGCGATAAATCACGACTTGCCGCGGCATGCCGATGGCGGCACGGTGGTGCCGCCCTACGCCGAGCTGCACTGCCTGTCCAACTTCAGCTTCCAGCGCGGCGCCTCCAGCGCGCGCGAACTGTTCGAGCGCGCCCGCGACCTTGGCTACAGCGCGCTCGCCATCACCGACGAGTGCACCATGGCCGGCATCGTGCGCGCGCTGGAGGCAGCGGAAGACACAGGGCTCAAGCTGATCGTCGGCACCGAGGTGCGGGTCACCGATGGGCCGAAGCTGGTTCTGCTCGCCACCGACCTCGATGGTTACATCAGCCTGTGCCGACTGATCACCCGCGCCCGCCGCCGTTCAGCCAAGGGCAGCTACCGGGTGGAGATGGACGATCTCGGCGAGCTTGGTGAGAGGGTGTTGGCGTTGTGGGTGGCCGAAAGCCGGGACTCGGGACTCGGGACTCGGGACTCGGGAAAAGACGCGGTTTGCTTTGTAGGAGCCCACTCGTGGGCGACCGAGGCGTCGCATCCGGGGCGGTTGTCGGTCGCCCACAGGTGGGCTCCTACAGGGGACGACGTATCTCTTCCCGAGTCCCGAGTCCCGAGTCCCGAGTCCCGGCTTCTGAAGCGCTTTTTCGGGAACCGCCTGTGGATCGCGGTGGAGCTGCACCGTGAGGCCGATGATGCGGTGAAGCTTGCCGCCCTCACCGCGCTGTCGCAGGACACCGGCATCCCGCTGGTGGCCGCGGGCGATGTGCACATGCATGCGCGCCGTCGCCGCGCCCTGCAGGACGTGCTCACCGCCATCCGCCTGAAGACCACGGTGGCCGAGGCCGGACTGGCGCTGTTTGCCAACGGCGAGCGCCACCTGCGCCGTCGCGACGACCTTGCCGCGCTGTATCCACGCGAGCTGCTGGCCGAGACCCTGGCGATCGCCGAACGCTGCCGCTTCTCGCTGCGCGACCTGCGCTACCAGTATCCGCACGAGGTGGTGCCGGAGGGTGTCAGCGCAGCCGACCAGCTCGCCCGGCTCGCCTGGCAGGGCGCCTTGAAGCGCTGGCCCGAGGGCACGCCGTCGGAGGTGGTCACGCTGATCGAACACGAACTCGGGCTGATCGCCGAACTCGGCTACGAACACTACTTTCTCACCGTGCACGACATCGTCGCCTGGGCGCGCGGTCAGGGCATCCTCTGCCAGGGCCGCGGCTCGGCCGCCAACTCGGCGGTGTGCTTCTGCCTCGGCATCACCGAGGTCGACCCGGCGCGCATGAGCCTCCTGTTCGAGCGCTTCATCTCGAAGGAGCGCAACGAGCCGCCCGACATCGACGTCGACTTCGAGCACGAGCGCCGCGAGGAGGTGATCCAGTACATCTACGCCCGCTACGGCCGCGAACGGGCCGCGCTGGCCGCCACCGTCATCTGCTACCGACCCAAGAGCGCTGCCCGCGACGTCGGCAAGGCGCTTGGCCTCTCCCTCGATCAGGTCGACCAGATCGCCAGGTCGCTGGCCTGGTGGGATGGCAGCGCCGCCATCGAGGGGCGGCTGGCCGAACGCGGCTTCGACCCCACCAGCCCGGTGCTGCGCAAGTTCCTGCACCTGGTGCGCGAGCTGATGGATTTCCCGCGGCACCTGTCGCAGCACGTCGGCGGTTTCGTCATCGCCGAACAGTCGCTCGCCACCCTGGTCCCGGTGGAAAACGCCGCCATGCCCGAGCGCACCATCATCCAGTGGGACAAGGACGACCTCGACACCATGGGCCTGCTCAAGGTGGATTGCCTGGCGCTGGGGATGCTTACCTGTATTCGGAAGTGTTTTGATTTGTTGAAGAGCCGGGACTCGGGACTCGGGACTCGGGACTCGGGGAAAGACGCCGCTTGCCCTGTAGGAGCGCATTCATGCGCGACCGGCAATGGCCCCGGATGCGACGCCTTGGTCGCCCACGAGTGGGCTCCTACAGTCGCAGATCTGCTTCTTCCCGAGTCCCGAGTCCCGAGTCCCGGGTCCCGGCTTTTAACGCTGGCCACCCTCCCCCCCGAAGACCCCGCCACCTACGCCATGCTCCAGCGCGGCGATTCGGTGGGGGTGTTCCAGGTGGAATCGCGGGCGCAGATGGCCATGCTGCCGCGGCTGAAGCCGAAGAATTTCTTCGACCTGGTGATCGAGGTAGCCATCGTCCGGCCCGGGCCGATCCAGGGCAAGATGGTGCATCCCTACCTGCGTCGCAGAAGCGGTCAGGAGCAGGTGGACTATCCCTCGGAGGATCTGCGCAAGGTCTTCGAGCGCACGCTCGGGGTGCCGATCTTCCAGGAGCAGGTGATGCAGCTCGCCATCGTCGCTGCCGGCTTCACCCCGGGCGAGGCCGATCACCTGCGTCGCTCGATGGCGGCGTGGAAGCGCCGCGGCGGCATGGAGCATTTCCGCCAGCGCATCGTCTCCGGCATGACCGAACGCGGCTACGACGAGGCTTTCGCGCTGCAGGTGTTCGAGCAGATCCGCGGCTTCGGCAGCTACGGTTTCCCGGAGTCGCATGCGGCCAGCTTCGCCCTGCTGGTCTACGCCTCGGCCTGGCTCAAGTGCCACCACCCCGCCGCCTTCGCCTGCGCCCTGCTCAACTCCCAGCCGCTCGGCTTCTACTCGCCCGACCAGATCCTGCAGGATGCGCGTGCGCACGGGGTGCGGGTGCTGCCGGTGGATGTGCGGGTGAGCGGGTGGGATTCGGGGCTTGAAGGCCGGGACGGGGGAACCGAGAAAAGCCGGGACCCGGGACCCGGGACCCGGGACCCGGTTGAAGAATTCTCTGTAGGAGCCCACCCGTGGGCGACCAGCAACGTCCCTGGACGCGATGCATCGGTCGCGCACGGGTGCGCTCCTACAGAGCACAACCCATCTTTCCCCGGGTCCCGGGTCCCGGGTCCCGGGTCCCGGCTCTGCATCCGCCTCGGCTTCCGCGAAATCCGCGGCATGCGCAGCGCATCCGCCGAACGCATCATCGCCGCAAGAACCACGCGTGCCTTCGTCGACGTGCAGGATCTCGCCGAGCGCGCATCGCTCGACCGCCACGATCTGGCCTGTCTCGCCGATGCCGGCGCCCTGCGCGGATTGTCCGGGCATCGCCACCGGGCGCGCTGGGATGCCGATGCGGTGGAGAAGCCGCTGCCGCTGTTCGAGGGCCTGAAGGTGGCCGAGGAACGTGCCGTGCTGCGCCCGCCAACGGCCTGGGAGAACGTGGTGGCCGACTATGCCCGTGTCGGGCATACGCTCGACGCGCACCCGCTGAAGCTGCTGAGACCCAGACTGCGTGCACAGCGCTGGAAAGCGGCGCGCGAAGTGCAGGCGCTGGCGCACGGCACGCCGGTGCGCGCCGCCGGCCTGGTGCGTCTGCGCCAGCGTCCAGGCACCGCTTCCGGCGTCACCTTCCTCACGCTGGAGGACGAGACCGGATGGCTCAATGTGGTGGTGTGGCGCAAGCTCGCCGAACGCCAGCGTCGCGCCCTGCTGGAAAGCCACCTGCTCGGCATCGACGGCGTGTTCGAGCAGGCCGAGGGCGTCCGTCACCTGATCGCCGGACGCCTCACCAACCTCGACGAACTGCTTGACGGGCTGGATGCGCGCTCGCGGGATTTCCATTGATCGATTCGGAACCGAACCCCGACCGCACGGATGCAGCACAGCGGAATCGGCGACCTGTCGTCAGGCAAGACAGCGCAACACCGCCGCACCCTGCACGCGACCTTCGCGCAGGGCCGCCAGCGCTTCGTTGGCCTGCGCCATGTCGAACAACTCGACGTGCGTGCGCACCGGCACCTTCGGCGCCAGTGCCAAGAATGCCTCGCCGTCGGCACGGGTCAGGTTGGCCACCGAGCGCAGCACGCGCTCGCCCCACAGGATTTCGTAGGGAAACGAAGGAATCGGACTCATGTGGATACCCGCGCACACCACCACGCCGCCCTTGCGCACGGCACGCAGTGCAGCCGGCACCAGCGTGCCGACCGGCGCGAAGATGATCGCGGCATCGAGCGCCACCGGCGGCATGCCGTCGGACGCGCCTGCCCATGTGCAGCCGAGCGCTCGCGCAAACGCCTGACCCTCCGCATCGTCCGCGCGGGTGAATGCATACAGCTCGCGTCCCTGCCACAGCGCCACCTGCGCGATCACATGCGCTGCCGCGCCGAAACCGTACAGCCCCAGCCGCCGAGCATCGCCCGCCATGACCAGCGCTCGCCAGCCGATCAACCCGGCACACAGCAGAGGCGCCACATGGGCATCATCCAGCTCCCCAGGCAGCGCAAGCGCGAAGCGCGCGTCGGCCACGGCATACTCGGCATAGCCGCCGTCACGCGTGTAGCCGGTGAACAGCGGCGCATCGCATAGGTTCTCGCGTCCGGCCAGACAATGCGGGCAGACGCCGCAGGTACGTCCAAGCCAGGGCACGCCGACGCGATCGCCCACGCCAAGACGCTCGACACCCGACCCCACCGCGACCACCTCGCCGACGATCTCGTGCCCCGGCACCAGCGGCAGCTTCGGCTGCACCAGTTCACCATCGACCACGTGCAGGTCGGTGCGACAGACGCCGCAGACATGGACCCGGATCAGCACTTCGCCCGGCGCAGGATCGGGCACCTCCCGACGCCGCAGGGCCAGCGCCTGTCCCGGCGCGGAAAGCACCATGGCACGACCGGATCTCATGGTTGCGCACCCGACTCGGGCTGCATGTCGCGGCCATGGATGGCGCGGCGCCCGAGACCGTTGCCATCGAACCGGTCTCGCCGGAGAAACGGGGCATGTGTGCGATCCATGGCCTCAGCATAATTGACTGCGAACGCGATGCATCGCATCGTCACCCCCATGTGCGGACGCTATTTCCTCAACACCCTGCCGGAAGCGCTGTCGGCACAGTTCGAGCTGACCCGCATTCCGGTGTATGAGGCGCGCTTCAATATCGCGCCGACACAGCACGTTCCGGTGATCCGCGAGACCGATGGCGAACGCACAGTCGATGCCCTGCGCTGGGGCCTGGTGCCGGGCTGGGCCAAGGACATCGATATCGGCAGTCGCATGATCAACGCGCGTACCGAGACGGTCACCGGGAAACCCGCCTTCCGCAACGCCTGGCGTGCGCGAAGACGCTGCATCGTCCCGGCCAGCGGCTTCTACGAATGGAAGGGCGACAAGCCGCCGAAGCAACCATTCGCGATCGTGCCGAAGGACGGCGGTTGCTTCGCCCTGGCCGGGTTGTGGGAACACTGGCAGCGCGACGACGCTGAGCCGGTGGAGACCTTCACCATCCTCACCCGCGACGCCGACGAGGGCATGCGCGATCTGCACGCGCGCATGCCGGTGATGCTGCCGAGGCACCTCTACGGCATGTGGCTGCACGGCCCGGCCGAGGCCGCCGCCTCGGTGCTGGCACTACCCAACGAAGTGGCGGTGCATGCCTGGCCCGTGTCGCGTGGCGTCAACAACGTACGCCGCGACGACGCCGGCCTGATCGAACCCATGCACGGCGCTGATCGCTATCCGGGGTAAATGCCTCCTCGGCCGCAGTTGGCGCGGCAGAAGACATCGCGGCTCTCGCCGCTCCGCCCCCTGCGCTCAATGCGGCCCGCGG
This sequence comes from Lysobacteraceae bacterium, assembly GCA_035444205.1. Classification (GTDB taxonomy): domain Bacteria; phylum Pseudomonadota; class Gammaproteobacteria; order Xanthomonadales; family BPKI01; genus DAOMOD01. Next base: position 13,714 of record DAOMOD010000066.1, on the reverse strand, counting down.
GTGTTCGCCGGCGCCGACCAGTCGGCACCCCAGAAGTGGTTGCCGTCGAGATACAGGCTTCCGGCGTCGAACAGCAGCGAACGCCCGTTGTAGCGGCCGCCGTCCTGCCAGCCCGACGTATGCCCGAGCGTTGCCCTGCGTGTGACCAGCGGTCCCAGTTCGATGATGCGGGCATTCGCGCCCTGGCCGTCGATCTCGAAACGGAACAGCCCACTCAGGGTCCACGGATAGCTCTGACTCGGGGGAGCACCGGGGACCGGCGGCATGTCGGCTCCATGCAGCGCCATGGGAATGGCGAAGCGCGTGGGCCGGCTGTCGTTGCCTTGCAGGATGCTGAATCCGTGGTGATGCCGGAGCGTTGCCGACTCGCTCCCGCGCCGGCCGAAGGCAAGCTCCTGGAGTACGCGCGGTTGCGCCGGGTCGGACACATCGAACAGGCTGAGCTTGAGGCCCTGGAACCAGGCAAAGGGAAAGCCGCTCGGCGTCGTCACCTCGATCGCGTCGTGACCGAAACCGAGCAGCAATCCGCCTGGCAGGGGGTGCAGGTAATCGGAAAATCCGGGCAGATCCACCTCTCCGGCAATGCGCGGGTCGGTCGGATCGGACAGGTCGATCACGTACAGTGGGTCGATGGTGAGGAAGGTCACGGCGTACAGCCGGTCGCCGACGAAACGCGTTCCGTAGAGCGTCTCGCCGGGCTTGCCAATCGCTTCCGGACGTGCGCTGTTGGGCAGAACCGAAACGGTGCGCAGCAGGCCCTGTGCGCGGTCGGACTCCTCCAGGATCGTCAGCCGGTGGCGGCCCATCGGTGCCCACATCCCGTCCCAGCTTTCCGAGAGCACGTGCAAGCGCCCTTCGTGCTCGCCCATGCGGAACGAGGCACGATCCGGATTCGCGTCCAGGAATCCCTCCACCGCACCCGAAGCGCGATAATCGAGCACGCCATCGGTCAACGCGATCTTGTGCAGATCGGAGGTGGTGAAACCGCTGCGGTAGACACCGAGGACCGGATCCTGAATGTGGTGGTAGCGACTGCTGGCAAGGTAGATGGCCTGCGTCGACACGTAGGTCGCATCGAGGTACCCGATCACGCCAAGCGACTCGCGCCGCTCCGGGTCGTCAAGGTCGATTCGCGTCAGCAACATCATGTCAGGCTGCATGGGACGGCTGGTGTCGGGCGGCAACAACACGCTTGCCGGGTCCAGCAACGGAATCGGCCCCCCACCCTCGATGGCGATGCCGGGCAGCATGTCGACGAGCGGCGTATCGCGCAGCAGATCGACATTCTGCTGGAATCGGGCCTGATCGTTGCCGCTGTACTGCAGACCGGCCACATGCGGGGTGTGTCGATGCAGCAGCAGTACCTGGTCCCCCACCCGCCTTGCGGAAAGCAGATGACCATCGAGCACGGCGCTCCACAGGGATTGCGGCGCGCCTTCGCCGCCCACATCGAAGATATGCACCTGCAGCTTGCCCTCGATCCACATCCACGGATTGCTCCAGATGAAGTTGATCGGGTACCCGGACATGCGCGACCCGTGCACGACCAGCAATCGGTCGCCACTCAGCATCATGCCGACAGCTTCCGGGTCGTGGAGGGATGGATCGAGCGCCAGTTGCATGTCGGGAAGGGCCTCGATGGACCCGTCCGCGGTATCGATCCGTGCGCGACGGATCTGGCCCGGACCGGTCTGGGCAAACACGACCTCGCCGTCCGATACCAGCAGGGTCGCCTCGTCGACCCCTGCCTCCTGTACGTTGGTGGAGGAAATGCTCGCGCTGGCATCGGGTGACGGGGGCGCCGGCGAGAATTCGATCCCGCTGAGCACGTTGCGTGCCGATGCGTTGATGGAAAGCAGTCCCAGACGCAGGTAGCGCCCCAGCGCCTCCTCGGTCTCCATGCGCACCAGCATGCGATCCGCGCGTCGCCTGGAATCGGGCAGGGTCAGGATCTCCAGGCGCTCGGATTCGAGCGTCCACCCGCCAGCAGACGCGACGACCGTGACGTCGACCTCGATGTTGCTCTCGTCGAGCAGATCGAGCCTCAGCGTCCCCGCGGGCTGACCGGTGGAGGGGTGGTAGGCACACCCGGGACAGGCGCCACGAAAGCCGTTGAGGCCGATCGCCAGACCGCTGCCGCCGTTGTCGCCCGCGACCCAGGCGGGCAGGCCCTGGTGGTCGTAGTAATAGAGCGCCGCGAACAGGAAGTTGCCCTGCTCGCTCAGAGTCAGCCCATAGCCGGTACGCTCGCGCTGGTGCCAGGCGCCACTGTGGTCGACGTCGGCAATGGTGCCGCTGAGCCTGAACGGCTCCAGCTGCCGTTCGCCGCCGCCAGCGTCGTTGTCGAACTGCCAGCGCATCAGCACCTGCTCGGCATGGGCGATCGCAAGTTCAACGCTGCCGACCACGTGATACCCGGCATAGGCATCGTTGGACCAGCGATGCTCCAGCAGCACGGCGTCGAAGGCGCCATCCGTCACAGGTCCCTGCGCCGTGTACCACACCGGCGAACCGTCGGCCCGGTAGGTGTACCAGATGAGAAACGCGCCCTCCTCGCTGCGATGGATCTCGACGCCGCTGCCGGCCGTGTCCGGATTCCACCACAGGCCGGGGCGGAACGGCGAGCGTTCGGTCAGCGTGGGAATCGCCGCGTGGACGGCGCTCGACAGGCTCAACAGAAGAATGCAAAGCGATCTGGACATCTTGAATGGCTCCCTTGGATTCGAGGGCCGCGGGGCTACCCTCCGATTGCGACCCGAATCGCTCCTGGTCGTACTTGAGCGGCCTGACGCGCGGCCAGTTATGCTTACGACGTCGCAGCGAAGAGGACCCCCCAATGCGTCATCTCGTTCTGACAGTTGTGGCGTTGCTGGTCGGCGTGATTCTCGGCGGACTCGTCATGAACACGCTGCACAAGCGCAATGCCTACCCCAAGGCCGTCATGGTGCTGCTGCAGGCGAATTCGATGGCGCTCCGGCGCGCCACGGAAGCGCAGGCGTGCGGCGCGGAGAACGTCGCCCCGGTGCTCGCTCGCCTGCACGCCATCGGCGGCGAGATCGACCTGGCCTTCCTGGATGCCGACACGGACGAACCACGCTTTCGCAAGCTTAGCCAGGAGTTTCGCGACACCGTGCAGGCGCAATTGGAAACGCCCCCCGTTGATTGCGAAGCGCTGGGCGATGCGCGCAGCACCATCGGCGAGGCCTGCAAGGCCTGCCACCAGGTCTATCGCTTCTGAGGGCCCTGCGATGACCGAAACCATTCGTCGCATCCTCGCAGCCACCGACCTGTCCGAGGCATCGCGCGTCGCCATCCGTCGCGCCGCACAACTGGCGCGCCAGCATGGCGCACAGCTGGTCATCCTCCATGTGGTGCGTCCGACCAGTGTGCTGCCCGAATGGCTGGCCAGGGCGCAACCCATGCTGGCCAACGAGGAGGAACTCACGGCCGACCTGCGCGGGCGGCTCACCTCGATGGCGGTGGAGGCGGGCCTGGGTCCGGAGGACGACCTGTCGCTCGAAGTCCGGTTCGGCAAACCCGCGCACGAGATCGCCCACCTGGCGTCTGCCATCGACGCCGATCTGCTGGTGCTCGGCGCACACGGTGAATCCGGCATGGTCGAATCCCTGGTCGGCACCACCGCACACAAGGCGACGCGCATGAGTGACGTGCCGGTCCTGGTGGTGAAGACGACCCCACACGCGCCGTACCGGCGGGTACTGGCCAGTACCGACTTCACCGAATCCGCCATGCATGCGATGCATTTTGCAGCGCGGCTCGCGCCCGCGGCGCGCATCGAGCTGTTTCATGCCTACGACGTGCCGTATTTCACCCTGATGACCCATGCCGGCGTGTCCGACGACGCCATGGGTGACTATCGCAAGATGGCGTTCGAGGATGCGAAGTTCGCCATGACCGAGTTCGTTTCCGCTTTGGGCGAAGGCTTCGAGACAGCGCCCGTATTGCTGCGCCATGGTTATGCACCGACCCTGATCAGGCAGCATGTGCACGAGCAGGGAACCGAACTGGTTGCCGTAGGCGCCCACGGCAAGGGCGTGCTGGGTACGGCCCTGCTGGGCAGCGTCAGCAGCCGCGTACTGGTCGAATGCCCCTGCGACGTGCTGGTGGTGAAGCTCGCCACTGCGCATTGACGCAAGGCCGGGCGTGGCGCCGTGATCGCCCGTGGGCGTTTCGTGGTGCCGAGCCTGCTCGGCACCATTCCCTTCCGGCACACCGATGCGACTCTGAGTGGAGCAAGCTCCACGCCACGAAGGCGTCGCACCTGCCTACGGCTACGACTCCGTATCCCCGCCCGCTTCGTCGTTCTCGTCGAGCCCGTAATCCAGCGCGTACGGTGGTGGTTCGCCACCCTCGCCGACCAGGTAATGTTCCATCCAGCGCAGCAGTCGCAGGCTGTAGTCGTAGCGGCTTGCCGCGCGCTGGTTGCCGTGGCCTTCGCCGGGGTACAGAACAAGTCGAACCGGTGCGCTGCCGGCCAGTTTTAGGTAGCGGTACATGGCGAAGGACTGGCTGCGGTCCACGCGTGGATCGGCGTCGCCATGCAGAATCAGGGTCGGTGTCCGGCTCTTGTGCGCGTAACGAATCGGACTCGCGCGCTCGTACATCTCCCAGTCCTGCCACGGCCAGGTCAGGTAATGGACGTGATATAGCTCGGTGGGAATGTCGGTGGTGCCCATCATCGCCACCTTGTCCGACAGTCCCACGAACATCACCGAAGCGGCGTAGCGCTCGCTGTAGTAGGTGGCACCCCAGGCGCTCGCGTATCCCCCGTAGGATCCGCCGGTGATGCCGACACGGTCACGGTCGACCAGGCCGACCTCGATCAGGTGATCGACTCCGTCGACCAGGTCGTCGAATTCCTCGGCGGCGGGGCGGCCGTGATTGAGCTTGGAGAAAGCCACGCCACGACCGGTGCTGGCGCGGTAGTTCGGATAGAACACGGCAAAACCGCGCGCGGCGAATACCTGCCCCGGTGTCGAGTAGCTGTTCAGCCAGCCGTTGCTGTAGTGCGCCTCCGGCCCGCCGTGCACGGTGAGGATCAGCGGATAGCGGCGGCCCGGCACCTCGTCGAGGGGACGGATCAGCAGGCCTTCGATTTCCAGCCCGTCGCGCGCCTGGTAGCGCACCACCTCCTGCGGCGCGAGGCGCACTTCGGCCAGCCACGGATTGCTGTCGGTGAGGCGCCTGGGTTCGCGCGCATTGCGCGCCAGCAGATACAGTTCGGACGGATGACTGGGTGCCGATGCCGTCAGTGCGATGGCGCCGGAGGCGAATTCGACCTGATTCCAGATCGGGCCGTCCCCGCCCAGCAGCACGCGCTGCCGGCTGCCGTCGCGACGGATCTGCTCAAGCCGCGACTGCACGCCCTGATGGACGATGTAGACGATGGTATCGGCATCACGCCAGGTGGCGGTTCGCACATGCGCCTCGAGGTCCGGCAGCAGGTCACGCGGCACGCCGCCCTCGGCGGAAACCACCATCAGTCGGCCCTGCATGGGATCGTTGAGATCGCCCGCCGCCACCAACGACAGATGACGGCCGTCGCTGCTCCATGCGACATCGCCGAGCTTGCCTGGTGTTTCCACCTCGCCCACCACGCCTCCTTCGAGGTCGATCAAGCGCACCCGTGTGCGCATCAGCACGTCGTCGATCAATTCCCTGGGCGCGACCTGTACGGCGATGCGGTCGCCGCGCGGGCTGAAGCGCGCCCACTGCACCGAGCCCTCGACCTCGATGCGCTGGGGGCTGGAATCGGGATCGGACAGGTCCTTGCGCCAGAGCACGAACGGCTGCACGTCCTCCTCGTAGATGCGCTGCGAGAACCCCTTCTCGCGCAGCTTCTTGAGTTCGGCATCCTCCGCTTCGCGCGCGACCAGCAGCACCGAGCGGCCATCCGACGCCACGTGGTAGCCGCGGATATCGGACTTCATGGACACGATGCGCTCGGCCTCGCCACCGTCCACGGCGATGCGGTACAGGGAAACGTGCTCGTCGTCGCCGCGTTTGGCCAGGAAGTGGATGGCACGTCCGTCGGCGGCAAAGGCGATGGCGCGCACATTGTGGCGGCCACTGACAAAGGCACGCGAACGGCCCTCGGCGTCGCTCACGTGCAGTTCGGTCCAGGCCGGACCGTCGGGCTGATCGCCAAGATTGCGCTGCACTGCACGCGTGTAGGCAACGCTGCGTCCATCCGGCGCGGCAGCTATTTCGGCCACTTGCGCCAGATCGCCGATCTGGCGCAGCGTCATGCCGTCGCTGGCCAGCAGCAGGGTGGATGTCAGCGACAGAGCAAGCGCAAGGCCGACAAGGCCCGGTATTCTGATCATGGCTTCGTTCCTATCAGGGCACAAACGGCGTGATTCTAAGACGCCAGCAAGCGATTGGGGCAGAATGCGCCCAAGAGTCCCATCGATACTTCACGGAGCGGTAATGGTGGACAGGTTCTCGAGCGAGGCCATGCGCGACCTTGCGGCAGGGGAAACGGCAGGTACGGAGGCAGACTTTCGACAACGGCTCGAGCAGCGCCTGCGATTCGAGCGCCTGATCGCCGAGTTCTCGACCGAGCTCATCCATGCGCCCGCCGAGCGACTCGATCGTCTGATCGAGGACGCACTGGGCCGCATCGGCACGCTGTTCGGTGTCGACCGCGCCTACCTGTTCCGTTTCAGCGCCGATCGCGCATTCCACAGCAACACCCACGAATGGGTGGCCGATGGCATCAGCCGGGAGGCGGCCAACCTGCAGCAGCTTCCGGTCACGGTGTTTCCGTGGCTCATGGCCGAACTGTTTGCCGGCCGTGCCGTGCATGTGCCGTGCGTTGCCGACCTGCCGCCGGCTGCATCCTCCGAGCGTGCCGAGTTCGAGCGCGAGGGCATCCGCTCGCTGGCGCTGGTGCCGTTCGGCGAAGTCGGTACGCCGGAAGGGTTCATCGGCTTCGACGCGGTACGCACCGAGCATTCCTGGTCCGAGGAACTGATGCTCGGGCTGAAGCTGTTCGCACAGATGTTCGACAATGCCTTCCGCGCGCAAGCCATGTCGTCGGAACTGTTGCGCCTGGCGCTGCACGACGACCTGACCGGCCTGGCCAATCGCAAGTTGCTGCGCGATCGCCTGGCGCAGACCATCGCCCGCTGCCGCCGCAATGCCACCCGTGCCGGCGTGCTGCTGATCGACGTCGACGACTTCAAGCTGGTCAACGACAGTTTCGGGCACTCGCTGGGCGACGACCTGCTGCGCGTGCTGGCCGCGCGCCTGCACGACATCGTGCGAGACGTCGACACCGTGGCCCGGCTGGGTGGCGACGAGTTCGTGGTAGTGGTCGAATTCGCCGAGCCCGGTGCCTTGGTGCCCATGGTGGAACGTCTGGTCGAGTCGCTCCAGCAACCGGCCAGGATCGGCGCGGAGGAGATCATTCCCGCGGCCAGCATCGGTATTGCCATCTGTCCCGACGATGGCGACGACGCCGACCTGCTGCTGCGCCGTGCCGACGCTGCCATGTATGCGGCCAAGGCCGATGGCAAGAACCGTTATCGCCTGTTTACCCGCGAGAGCAGCGAGGACAGCCGGGATGCACTTCGCCTGCGCCAGCAACTGCGCAAAGGTCTCGCCAGCGGCGAAATCGTACCCTTCTACCAGCCGCGCGTGTGCCTGCGCTCGCGCAGGGTGTTGGGCTTCGAGGCTCTGGCCAGATGGCGTCATCCCAAGCTCGGCTGGCTGGCTCCCGGACAGTTCCTGCACCTGGCGGCTCAGATCGGCATCGACGACGAGCTCGACCTTGCCATCCTCGATGCGGCACTGACCCAGCTTGCGGCGTGGCGCCGCGATCACCCGTTGATCCGGGTATCGGTGAATATCGGCGCGCGCAACCTCACCGAGAGCAGCCTGCAACGACGCCTGGGCGAACGCCTGAAGGCCGCCGGCCGATCGACGGCCGGACTGGAACTCGAAATCACCGAGGGCGCCGTGATCCGCGACCTGGAGCGCGCACAGGAAGCCCTGCAGGCGCTGCGCGACGCCTGCCCCGGACTGCAATTCTCGCTCGACGACTTCGGCAGTGGCTACTCGTCGCTCAACTATCTGCGACGTCTGCCGCTGACCACACTCAAGATCGACCAGTGCTTCGTGGCCGACCTGGAAGGAGACCGCACCGCGAGTACACAGGCCATCGTGCGCTCCATTCTCGATCTCGGCCGTAACCTCGGCCTGCACGTGGTTGCCGAAGGCGTCGAGACCGAAACCCAGGCGCTCGAGCTGCTGGCGCTGGGCTGCGCGGAGGCGCAGGGCTTCCATTTCTCTCGGCCGGTGCTGGCATCCGATGCGACCCGGATGCTGGAGGCCGGCTCCAACGGCGTCTGAACGGTTGCCGAACCGCGGGGTCGACCCCTGACGAAAGTCACGTCCTGCGACGGCCTTGCCTGCTCTATCGTCCCGCACGGTCGCGGGTGCATGATGTCGCGCACCTGCTGCGGACGCAGACGGCGGCCTTTCTTCAAGGCGCCGGCTGCGCCGTGGTTGACGACCGTCCCACCCATGACGAAAGCCAAGGAAACGAATTTCATGCGCATCCAATACCCGGCAGCCGGCCTCCTGCTCGCCGCCGCTTCGCTGTGCCATGCCGCGACCGCAGTGCAGCCCGGACACACCGGTCTCTGGTACGACCCGGAGAACGACGGCCACGGCCTGTTCATCCATGTCATCTCGCCGCAGCAGGCCGCCGCCACCTGGAACGTGTTCCAGCCGGATGGCTCGCAGCTTTGGCTGTTCGGTGACGGCCGCATCGATGTCGGCCGCATCCTTTTCGACGCCTTCGTCGTCGAAGGCGGCACCTTTCCACCGCGCTTCGGCGACCAACGTCCCGAGGCTACGGCCTGGGGCCAGTTCATCGTCGACTTCAACGACTGCAACAGTGCGCGGCTGCGCTGGGAGTCGCCCCTGGCTGGCTTCCAGCCCGACGAGATTCCCCTGACCCGCCTCAGTTTCGCGGCCGGCAGCGCCTGCGCGGAACGCAGCGATACCTGGAACTGGACCGATCTCGGCTCACCCGAAGTCCTGGCCAGCCACGGCGCGCGTGGCCATTTCGGTGCGGCCGTCGACGGCGAAGTGATTGTTGGCAGCCGGGACGGCCTGTGGAGGCGGCCGTTCGGCGGCCAGGGCGCTTGGCGGCGCTCCGGTCTGGCCGGCGTGGATGTCCATTTCATCCAGCGCGACCCCTCCATCGAGGGCCGCCTGTTTGCCGGTGGCCAGCCGTCCGATCCGCAGGCGCGGCCGTTCTGGTGGTCGGTCGATGGCGGCCATACCTGGACCAACGCGGAGACGTCGTTCTTCGATCCGCTGGAACAGGCGTTCGAGTCGCTGGTGGAAGTGGCGGTGCATCCGCGCGATCCGCAGATCCTGTTCGCCGGCTTCAGCGGTGGCGAAGGCCTGGCCTGGTCCAAGGACGGAGGCCGCAACTGGAGCCGTGCCGATGGCGCCGATGGCGGGTTCTTCGGTTACTCCTGCCATATCGCCTTTCTCGATACCCACCCCGACCGCCTGTACCAGGGCTGCGAGCAGCCGCTGGACGTGGCCTCGCTCTTCTATTACCCGCTCGATCTGCAGGCCCCGGTGCCGCTTGGCGAACGTGTCTTCGTCGCCGGCAACCTCGGCAACGACGGCCTGCCCGACCTCAGCAATCGCCGTCCGCAGATCCTGATGGGCTCGAAGGCAAGGCCGGGGGTGCTGTACGCCGGTCTGGAGGGCGCGGTGGTGGCCATCAACCTGCACGGCGGACTCGAGAAGGTGTACTGGTCGGACAATTTCGACGGAGGTGCCGACTACCTGTACATGAGCGCGCTGTGGATCAACCCGCGCGATCCCTCGCACATCCTCATGGGCGGCGGCCTGAACGGCGACAACGAGGTCATCGGCATCGTCGAGACGTTCGACCATGGCCGCACCCTGCACACGCTGTCGCCACCGGGCAACGTGGTCGATCCCATCGTCGATTCGGTGGTGGCGCTGGACGAGTCCGGCAGCGCCTTTCTGGTGGTGCTGACCGAATCCAGCGACGGCCGCCAGACCTCGCGCATGCGCGTATTCCGCATCGATCGCGGCTGATCCTGATCGTAAGCTGGAACGGTGCACCCTGGAACAACCAGGGTGCACCTTCCTCGATACGTCCTCGCACCCAGTGCAGGAGCGGCCCTTAGTCGGGGTTCCAGGACAGACTTCAGCCGCGAAGGGCGCTACGGATGAAACGCAGGATCGCCTCTGTCGCCGCTCCTACAGGACACCGCTTCCGTAGGAGACCACCTCGTGGGCGACCCGCTTGCAACTTCGATGGGATGGCGCGGTCGCGCACTCGGTGCGCTCCTACGGGCGCCGCTACTGTAGGAGACCACCTCGTGGGCGACCCGCTTGCAGCTACGATGGGATGGCGCGGTCGCACACTCGGTGCGCTCCTGCGGGCGCCGCTACTGTAGGAGACCACCTCGTGGGCGACCCGCTTGCAGCTACGATGGGATGGCGCGGTCGCACACTCGGTGCGCTCCTACGGGCGCCGCTACTGTAGGAGACCACCTTGTGGGCGACCTGGGCGCTGCCTCGATGGGACGGGACCAACGCGGCTCTCGCCCTCCTGCATGTGTCACGTTGGCCCTGCATCTCGCCGTGCCAAGCCAGCCCATCGACCGGCGATTTCAACGCTCCGGCAAGGGAATGAACTCGGTCTCGCCTGGCACCGGGTCGAAGCGCCCATCCGCCCAGTCACGCCTGGCCTGCTCGATGCGTTCGGTCGAACTCGACACGAAGTTCCACCAGATGTGCCGTTCGCCATCCATGGCCTCGCCGCCCAGCAACATCAAGCGGCAGCCACCACGCGTCTCGAAGTGCGCAGCGCCGCCCCCGGCCAGCACCGCGAGACTGCGTTCAGGAACCCGCGCCCCACCGATTTCGACTTCACCCTCCACCACATATACGCCACGTTCGGCGTGCTGGTCGGGCAACGACAACGACGCACCCGCCTCCATCGTCGCCGCCACGTACAGCGTGGGCGTGAAGGTCTGCACCGGTGACCGCATCCCGAACGCCTCGCCTGCCACCACCCGCAATTGCACGCCGTCCTTGTTCCGTTCCGGCAGGCTGGACGCGGCGTGGTGATGGAAAGCCGGTGCGGCTTCCTCATGCGCCAGCGGCAGCGCCACCCAGGTCTGCATGCCATGGAGGCGATGACCACGAGCGCGCAACTCCGCCGGTGTTCGCTCCGAATGCGCGATGCCGCGCCCGGCGGTCATCCAGTTGACATCGCCCGGAGCGATGTCCTGGACGAAGCCGAGGCTGTCGCGATGGGTCAGCCCGCCCTCGAACAGGTAGGTGACCGTGGCCAGGCCGATATGCGGATGCGGTCGCACATCGACACCTTCGCCGGGCACGAAATCGGCGGGACCGATGTGATCGACGAAAATGAAGGGCCCCACCATGCGCCGTTGCCCGCTGGGCAGCACGCGCAACACCGAAAACCCGCCAAGGTCGCGCGGGCGCGGCTGAATCAGCACTTCGATGGCGGCGGACATCGCACTCTCCTCTCAGGGCCTGTCTCCATGGTAGCGTTTCGGGACGGTGTACCGAACTACACAACAGAGATGTCGACCCTGTCCCATGCCCTGATCGCAGTGTCCGCCCTGGCTGGCGGCAGTGCCGCGGGCGGCGTGATGCGCTTCTGGGTGTCCGGCGTGGTGGCGCGCCGCTTCGGCGAAACCTTTCCCTGGGGCACCATGGCAGTCAATCTGAGCGGTGCGTTCGCGGCGGGTTGGCTCGGCGCGCTGATCATCGCCACGCGTGTGCCCGATATGGCCGTCCTGTTTCTTCTGAGCGGCTTCCTCGGCAGCTACACCACGGTGTCGTCGCTCAGTCTGCAGACACTTCTCCTGACACTCGAAGGGCAACGCGGCGCCGCACTCGGCAACCTCGCCTTGACCGTGCTGGTCGGCCTCGCCGCCGTCGCCAGCGGGTTCGCGCTGGGAGCCGTGATCCATGCATGACATCGTTCCGATGTTGTTGGGGGGGCAGTCCCTGGGCGGACGCGCGGCATGAACCGGATTGGGTCGCGGCGCCCTTCGCTGGCACTGGGCAATGGGGACCGACGTACGTCGCCGAGCGCTGCTTCCACACCGGCACACCAGGCCCTGTGGCCATGATCCCGCGCATCTACCTTGCCGTGGCCCTGGGCAGCCTGCTCGGTGGATCGCTGCGCGGCGCATTCGCTTTGCTGCAATCGCCGGATGCCTGGCTGCCCTGGGCGACGCTGCTGGCCAATGCTTCTGGCTCCCTGCTGATCGGCCTGTACGCCGGCCTCACCATGCCCGGCGGCCGCCTGTTCCATGGCCCGGCGCGCCGTCATTTCGTCATGACCGGTTTCTGCGGCGGCTACACGACATTCTCCATATTCAGCCTGGAAACGCTGCAACTGCTTCATGCCGAGCGCCTGTGGTCTGCCGTCGGCAACGTAGGCCTGTCGCTGGGCACCTGGTTCCTGGCCGTGTGGCTGGGTTACGCACTGGCCACGCGCCTCAACTCGCTCGTGAGGACCGATTGATGAACCTGCCCGAGAACGCCCTGCTGTTGCGCATATTCCTGGGAGAAAGCGATAGCCATGAAGGCCACCCCCTGTATGAGGCCATCGTGCTTGCCGCGCGTGAAAAGGGCCTTGCCGGTGCCACCGTCCTGCGCGGCGCGATGGGCTTTGGACGCTCCAGCCGCCTGCATTCCTCGAAGATTCTGCGCCTGTCCGAGGACTTGCCCCTGGTGATCGAGATCGTGGACACCGAGGAGCGCATCGAGGACTTTCTGCCCACGATCCAGTCCATGGTCGGCAGCACCCTGATGACCCTGGAGAAGGCGCGGGTGATACGTTATGGCGACTCCGACACAGACAAGGGAGCAATCGAAACATGAGCGATAGAAAAGAGTACCTGGGCCACTGCCTGTGCGGCGCGGTGAAGGTCTTCGTCAAACCGGCCGGTACCGGCATCGGCGTTTGCCACTGCGGCATGTGCCGGCGCTGGACCGGGGGCCCGCTGTTCGCGCTCGATTGCGGAAGCGATCTGCGCATCGAAGGCATCGAGCACGTCAGGACGTTCGCATCGTCGGACTGGGCCGAGCGGGCCTTCTGCGGAACCTGCGGAAGCCACCTGTACTACCGCGCACGGCAGAGCAACCAGCATCACCTGCCGGTTGGCCTGCTGGATGACCAGACCCCATGGAAGCTGGACCAGCAGATCTTCATCGACAGCAAGCCCGGCTTCTACGACCTCGCCAACAAGACGGAGAACCTGACCGGCGCAGAAGTATTCGCCAAATACGCACCGGGTTGAGCGCTCCGCGCGGGATCAGTTCCTGATAATCATTCATCGACGACGGCGGTTCGCGTAGCTTCGAGACGGGCTTTCGCAGGCCCTGCCGTGCAGCTCCGACGTGCCCCCCTCCCAACCTCCCCCCGCTCGCGGGGGGAGGAGCAAAAGATTGCGGTGCGCGTTCGACTCCCTCCTCCGCGCGCGGGGAGGGTTACGCTTGGCTCCCTCCTCCGCCTGCGGGGGAGGGTTGAGGAGGGGGCAGACTTGGCTCCCTCCTCCGCCTGCGGGGGAGGGTTGAGGAGGGGGCAGACTTGGCTCCCTCCTCCGCCTGCGGGGGAGGGTTGAGGAGGGGGCAGACTTGGCTC
>DAOMOD010000065.1:0-20068 GCA_035444205.1 Lysobacteraceae bacterium | reverse complement strand
CGCCGATACGCTCGCTGTGGCGCGCGCTGCTCCCTCAGCCGGGCTCGACGTAGTATCGACTACGCATTCGCCCGTCTTCAGTCCGCGGCACGCGCCACAGCGGCGTCTCGACGCCCTCGCTACGGACGATGGTGAGAAATGCGGGCTAGGCCGCACCGCACCCAAGGCTCGCCACGGTGCCGCCGTGTCGCGCGTGCTCGGCATCGAGTATGCCGATGCCGCGCGGCGCAACGCGCCGAGTCCGCTGACCCTGTGGCTGCAGGACATGGGCCTGTGGGGCCACGGGGCTGGCGTGAAGCGTGTGCCGGCGCCGGTGTTCCGCTTGCCACGCGCGCAGCTTGCGCTGTTTCTGAATCGCCTCTTCGCCACCGACGGCTGGGCCAGCCTGTGGGCATCGGGCCAGACGCAAATCGGCTACGCGACCATCAGCGAGCGCCTCGCCCGCGATGTCCAGCACCTGCTGCTGCGATTTGGTGTGCTGGCCAAGCTGAGACAGCGCTGGGTACGCTATCGGGACGGGCGCCGCCCCAGCTTCCAGCTCGATATCAGCGATGCGCCATCGATCCGTACCTTCGCCGCCGAGATCGGCATCCTCGGCAAGGAAGCGGCGCTGGCACGCGTGCTGGCAAGCCTGGATGCACGAGTCGCACACAGCAACGTCGATCTGGTGCCTGCCGCGGTATGGCGCCGGATCGATGAGGCCAAGGGTGAGCTGAGCTGGGCCGAACTTGCCCGTCGTGCGGGGCTGCCCGCCAGCAACCTGCATCCGTACCGGCGCGCCCTCAGTCGTGCCCGCCTGGCGCGCATGGCGATGGCACTTGGCGCGCCGCGTCTGGCCGAACTCGCGACCTCGGACGTTTACTGGGATCGGATCGAGTCGATCGTGCCGTTGGGGTCGAAGCAGGTGTACGACCTCAGCATTCCAGATACGCACAACTTCATCGCCAACGACATCTGCGTGCACAACACCTCGCTGGCGCTCAACATGGCCGAGTACGCCGCCCTGCGCACAGAAAAGGCGGTGGCGGTGTTCAGCATGGAGATGTCGGCCTCGCAGCTCGCCTTCCGCCTGATTTCCTCGCTCGGTCGCATCGACCAGACCCACCTGCGCAGCGGCCAGCTCGAGGACGAGGAGTGGCCGCGCGTGACCTCGGCCATCAAGCTCCTGTCGACCGCGCCGATCTTCATTGACGACACGCCGGGCCTGTCGCCGGGCGAACTGCGCGCACGGGCGCGACGCCTGAAATCGCGGCACGACCTGGGCCTCATCGTCATCGACTACCTGCAGCTCATGCAGGTGCCCGGAACGCGCGAGAATCGCGCCACCGAGATGTCGGAAATCTCGCGCAGCATGAAGGCCCTGGCCAAGGAGCTGAATGTCCCGGTGATCGCCCTGTCGCAGTTGAACCGCCAGTTGGAAAGCCGCACCGACAAGCGTCCGGTGATGGCCGACCTGCGTGAATCGGGCGCCATAGAACAGGATGCCGACCTGATCGTGTTCATCTACCGCGACGAGTACTACCACGACGATTCGCCGGACAAGGGTCTCGCCGAAGTGATCATCGGCAAGCATCGCAACGGTCCCACCGGCACCGTCAAGCTGACCTTCCTCGGCCAGTACACGCGCTTCGAGAACCACGCCAACGAGAGTTACTCCGGGCGTTTCGAGTGAGTCGCGGAACCCAGGCCATCGTCCACCTGCAGGCACTGCGCCACAACCTCGGCGTGGTGCGGGCTCATGCGGCGGCCTCGAAGGTGATGGCCGTGGTCAAGGCCGACGGCTATGGGCACGGCCTGGAACGCGTGGCGCGCGTGCTCGCCGACGGCGCCGATGCCTTCGGAGTCGCCTATACCGAGGACGCCCGACGCCTGCGCGACATCGGCCTCGATCATCGCATCGTGCTGCTGTCCGGCGTCATCGATCCGGACGATCTGGCCGAGGTGCGGCGTCTCGACGCCGAGATCGTGGTGCACGATCCGGGCCAACTGGCGCTGCTGGAGTGCAACGGCGCATCGAAGCCGCTCAAGGTGTGGCTGAAGATCGACACCGGCATGCATCGGCTCGGCTTCGATCCCGCAGAGGCCAGGGCCGTGCACGCGCGGCTGCGGGCGCTGCCCCACGTCGACCCCGACATCGTGCTGATGACCCACTTCGCCAGTTCCGATGTGGCCGGCGATCCGCGCACACGCGCCCAGCAGGCGCTGTTTCAGCGCACCGTGGATGCGCTGCCTGGCGCACGCACGCTGGCCAATTCCGCGGCGCTGCTGGGCTGGCCGGACAGCCACGCCGACTGGGTACGGGCAGGTGGCCTGCTGTACGGCATCTCGGTGATCGAGGGGCGCACCGGCAGCGATCTCGGCCTGCATCCGGCCATGACCCTTCGCAGCCGCCTGATCGCCGTGAAGCGCGTCGCCCGCGGCGAGCGCGTGGGATACGGCGGCGACTTCGTCTGCCCCGACGACATGCGCATCGGCGTCGTCGCCATCGGCTATGGCGACGGCTATCCACGCCACGTCGCGGGCGGCACGCAGGTTCTGGTCAACGGACAGCCCGCCGGCATCGTCGGCCGCGTGTCCATGGACCTGGTCTCGGTCGACCTGCGTGGTCAGCCCGAGGCTCGTGTCGGCGATCCGGTGGTGCTGTGGGGGCGCGGTCTGCCGGTGGAAACCATCGCTGCGCAGGCCGGTACCATCGGCTACGAGCTGACCTGCGGCATGACCCGGCGGGTACGCTTCGTCGAGGACGACCAGCCGCTGGATTGACTGCCGGTTGAGGAAGACGCGCCGATTCAGGCTGCCTGGACTACCATGGTGGCGTCCCTTCACGAGGAGACACGCGATGACACGCTTTGCGCTGGTGTTGGCCGCCCTGTTGGCGCTGCCGTCCATGCATGCCGAGGCCCGGGAGCTGGCCGTTCCGCGCGACCAGTTGGTGAAGGTCGAAGTGACCGGTGTCGGCGTCGATCCGCTGACCGGGGCGCCGGCGGTGCTGTTGCGCGATCCCGACTCCGAACAGGCGGTGCCGATCTACATCGGCCTGACCGAGGCCGAGGCGGTCGACCGCGCCCTGCGACGCATCCGTCCGCCGCGGCCCCTGACCCACGAGCTGATGGCCGACCTGCTGGTCGCTACTGGCGCCGAACTGAAACAGTTGATCATCGACGACCTGCGCGAAGGT
Organism: Lysobacteraceae bacterium; assembly: GCA_035444205.1. GTDB lineage: Bacteria > Pseudomonadota > Gammaproteobacteria > Xanthomonadales > BPKI01 > DAOMOD01. The sequence goes on along the minus strand of DAOMOD010000065.1, from coordinate 16,890 downwards.
ACCTACCACGCCGCGCTGGAACTCAAGCTGCGCGACCGCGATGGCAACGTGCTGCTCGATACCCGACCCAGCGACGGCATGGCGCTTGCCTTGCGCAACGGTTCGCCGATCCTGGTGGCGCGCAAGGTGCTGCGCGGGCAGGACGAAATCGAGACGCCTTCCGGGCGGGGCCCGGAGGTGCTGACGCTCATGCAGCCGGACGACAGCGCACGTCCGGTGCTGCCGTAGGTTGCGAATGGGGTGATTGCGCCGGCGCAAACGCACCCTGATGAGAAGCCCCGAACCGTTCGCCCTCGAGTCGAGTCCGGGGCAGGCTCTGGCGCAGACCTAGGGGAATTCGATTTCGTGAGCGTGTAGCAGGCGCCAGCGACCCTTTGGGAGATCACCCAGCGCCAGCCCGCCAATCGCCACCCGCACCAGACGCAGCACCGGCAAGTCGAATGCATCCAGCAACCGGCGGATCTGGCGGTTGCGGCCTTCGTGCAGCACGATCTCGAGCCAGGCGTTCTTCCGGCCGTGGCGCAGCAGGCGGGCGGAAGCGGCGCGCAGACGTTCACCGCGATCGACGATGCCTGCGGCAAGCCGCGCCGGCAGCGCGTCGTCCGGCACGGCGCCCACCTGCACGTGGTAGGTCTTGGGCGGACCGGTGGCAGGATCGGTGATGCGTGCAGCCCACTCGGGATCGTTGCTGAACAGCAGCAGGCCCTCGCTGGCCCGGTCCAGGCGCCCGACCGGGGCGAGCCAGGGCAGGTTGGCGTCTTCGAAGCATCGGTACACGGTGTCGCGTCCGCGCTCGTCGGCGGTGCTGGTGACCAGGCCACGCGGCTTGTTGAGCATCAGGTACACCGGCGTTGCGGCACCGATGTCGCGGCCGTCCACACGGATGCGGTCGGTCTCGCGGTCGGTGGGGTGCTCGGGGTCGCGCACCAGTCGACCGTTGACCGCGACGCGGCCGGCGGCGATCCAGCGCGCCGCTTCGCTGCGCGAGCACACGCCGAGCTTCGACAGCACGCGCGCCAGGCCGTGTCGCGTCATCGATTCAGTCGCGATGCTTGCCGCCGGTCCAGCCGCCCTGGCGCAGCACCTGGTCGCCGAGCATGGCGGGTGCATCCTCGATCGTCGTGCCCATGGAGTCGTTCCATCGATTGAGGAAGCCGTACAGGCTGATCACGGCGAGCAGCTCGACGATCTCTCCTTCGTCCCAGTGTGCGCGCAGGCGCTGCATCAGCGGTTCGTCCACGGCATTCGGCACCGAGCCCGCGGCCAGCGCGAAATCCAGCGCCACGCGTTCGCGTTCGCTGTACAGGGGCGATGTGTCGTACTCCCAGACGGACGCGACCTTGGCGTCGTCGATGCCGTGGATCTTCGCCGCCACCAGCGAGTGCGCCATGCAGTACTGACAGCCTGCCGCGCGCGAGCAAAAGTGCGCGATGAGGCGCTTGAAGCCGAGGTCCACCGAGCCATGCGGGTCCATCACCGCGCGCGTCAGCACGCCGAATCCTTCCACGATCTTGGGCCTTCGCTGCATGGTCAGCAGGGAATTGGGCACGAAGCCGAGGATGCGGGTGAACTGGGACCAGGTGTCGGCGAGTTCGGGGTGGGATTCGGGGGGCAGGGGATCGAGCAGAGGCATGGGATTCGGGTGATCAGGTGATTGGGTGATTGGAACTGTAGGTTGGGGTAAGCGCAGCGCACCCCAACGTCGTAGTTGCGCAACGGTACCTTGTTGGGGTGCGCTGCGCTTACCCCAACCTACTGAGATGGGGCGGCTGTGGCCGGTGCGCTGCGCGGCATGATGTCTACCCACACCAGGCGGTGGTCGCTGGCGGTTACCCAGTCGGCGCCGGGGTCGCCTTTGCGTGGCCAGAAGATGCCGGCGGCGACGGGGTTGAGTTCGCGCGAGGGCAGGACGTAGTCGACGCGCAGGTTGCCGGCGTCGCCGCCGAACTCGCTGGTGTCGTGGGCGGGGTCGCCACGGTGTTCGAGGTTGACGCCGCCCTCGCGCGCCGAGGATTCGATGCCGCCTTCGCTGCGCGGTGTCAGCGAGGCGTCGATGCGGGGATGTTCGAGCAACTGCTGGATGGCGCCTGGTACCGAAGCGCCATCAATCGGATCGGCGTTGTAGTCGCCTGCAATGACGAAGGCGGCACCTTCGGCCAGTGCGCCCCGGACACCCTGGTCATCTTCAAGGTAGGCGCCGCGTGTGGGGTCGATGTAGTCCGCCCAAAGGCGGATCTCGTCGAAGTTGCGCTGGCCGTTGCGGTTCTCCGGCCCGTCGAACACCGGTGGTGTCGGGTGGGCGGCCAGCAGGTGGATGCGACCCAAGGGGGTGTCGAGCGGCAGATCCCAGTGGCTCTTGGAGGACAGGCGCACGCGCGCCCACGTTTCGTCCGGCCAGAACCAGTCGCCGCTGACGGGGTCGACCGGCCTCTGCGCCTGCGGCATGCGCTGCCACAGGAAGCGCTGGAATGTGCGCGCCGAACCGCTATCCACCGGAAAGGCGCTGAGCACCAGCATGCCGAACTGGCCGGGGTGAAACCGATAGCCCCAGGCGTCGCCGGGACCATCGCTGCGACCGTCGCGATTGAGGTCGAAACCACTGGGCACGCCGGTGTTGACTGGCGCTGCAAAGCGATACGCGTAGTGAATCGGGGCGAGGCCGGATTGTCCGACGCCGAGGTACTCATCCACGAAGATCCGGGCCGCCTCGCCGCTCGGGTCGAAGTCGAATTCGTTGACCAGCAGCACGTGGGGGCGGGCCGCCTGGATGATGGCGGCGATGTGTCGCGCCTGGGCGTCCGCGCCGCCTACGAGCCGCGCCAGCAGCGCTCCGGCCTCGGCGCTCTCCAGCGATGCGTTGAAGGTGGCAAAGCGCAGCGTGCCCGAGGCAGGCGGCTCCACGCGCGCGGGCGCGTGGTCAGCATGGACGGCCGTCATCAGTGACAGCGTTGCGAACAATACGAACAGTCGCATGGAATGGAAACCATCGAGGGGCAGCGCGACATGACGCCGGACCCACCAGATCAGCGTGGCGCGAGACGGGCCGACAGCCACTGCCCGCCGCGCAGGATCTGGGCCGGGCCGAAGCGTCCCTTGTACTGCATCTTCGGGTGCCCGTCGATCCAGAAGCCGAGATAGAGCCAGCGCATGCCGTTGCTGCGCGCCAGGGCGAGCTGGCGCAGGATGGCGTGGGTGCCCAGACCGCGTTCATCCAGCCCTGGATCGAAGAAAGTGTAGACGGCGGACAGCGCCTCGGTGCCTACGTCGGTGACCGCCACCGCCACCAGGGTTCCGTCCAGCCGAAACTCCAGCAGGCGCGTACTCGGCCAGGGACTCAGCAGGAATCGCGTAGCCGCTTCGCGGTCGTCGCTGTCCATGCCGCCACCGGGATGGCGGGTAGCCACGTAGCGACGGTACAGCAGCCAGTGCTCCTCGCCGAAGGCGGCCGGAGCAAGACGCATGGCGAGATCGCGATTGCGCTTGAGGCAGCGGCGCAGGCTGCGGTCGGGACGGAAGGCGTTGACGTCGATGCGCAAAGGCGTGCACGCCTGGCAGCCTGCGCATTCGGGTCGGTACAGGTGCGCCCCGCTGCGCCGGAAGCCCATCGCCAGCATGCGCTCAAGGCCCGCCGCGTCCGGGGTGCCGCGCGGCAACACCAGCAACTCGCGCGCCTGGCGACCCTGGTAGTAGCCGCAGTCATGTTCGGGGCTGAGGTAGACGCCGGGAGCAAGCATGGGTCCATGCTAGCACCCGGCGCTGCGCGCTGTCGGCTTGGTACCATGCTCGCGTTCGCGCTGCGCGAACACCGTGCGGTCGTCCGCACCGAATCGAAGCAGCACGCGTGGAATTCTTCACAGGAACCCTCGATCGATGAGCGAAGCCCAGCCGGAGCAGTCCACCGCCAGCCTCATCGCGCGGGTGCAGGACGGGCAGGAGTCTGCACGCGAAGATCTGTTCCGCCGTTGCCTGCCGCTGCTCCGGCGCTTCGCGCGCGGGCGCCTGCCGCAGCACCGGCGCGATCTGGCCGAGACCGACGATCTCGTTCAGGTCACCCTCTTGCGCGCATTGAACAATCTCGGAAGCTTCGAATCGCGTGGGCAGGGCGCCTTCTTCGCCTACCTGCGCCAGATCATGCTGAACGCGATCCGCGAGGAGATCCGCCGTCATGGCAGCCGTCCGCACCATACCGCCGACCTTGATACCATTCCGGCGGCTGCCGATTCGGTGGTCGCGCACGCGGTGGGCGAGCAGACGCTGGAGGCGTACGAGCGCGGCCTGGCTCAGCTTGGCGAGCGGCAGCGCGAGGCTGTGGTCCTGCGCGTGGAGTTCGACATGAGCTATCCCGAGATCGCGCTCGAACTCGACTGCCCCTCGGCCGACGCGGCCCGCATGCTGGTCGCGCGCGGCCTGCAGCGGCTGGCCGAACTGATGCCCTGACACGACGAGGGCGAGACGCCGCGATGCCGGATCCCACCCGTCCCGAAGCGTCCGAAGAGGCGCTGCTGCAGGCCGCGGCGCTGGCCGCGGACGGGCGCTCATCCGGCGACGCGGAATCGCTCGGCGCCGAAAGCCGGCGCGTGGCGCAGAACCTGTCGCGCCTGGCGGCCCTGAAGGCCGCGTTCGACCGCCTCGACGCCGCCGCGCCCGGACCCGGCGTGGATCCGGCATCCGCCGCGGCATCGGGCGACTGGGGCCACCTGTCGCTCCAGGCCGAGCTTGGACGTGGCGGCTTCGGCGTGGTGTATCGCGCATTCGATCCCATCCTGCAGCGCGAGGTCGCGCTCAAGCTGCAGCGCGAGGATCTCGACGCCACCCGTGCCGGCAGCTGGATCGAGGAAGCGCGCAAGCTGGCGCGTGTGCGGCATCCGAACGTGCTGGCGGTGCACGGCGCCGACGTCAACGAGGGCCGCGCCGGTCTGTGGTCCGACCTGCTTCAGGGCGAAACCCTGAGCGCGCGACTGAATCGCGAGTCCTGTCTTTCCAAACAGGCGCTGACGGACCTGCTGCGCCAGATCGCTTCCGCCCTCGATGCGATCCATGCCGCCGGTCTGGTGCATGGCGACATCAAGGCCGAGAATGTGATGCTGGAGGGCGGCCGGGCCGTACTGATGGACTTTGGCGCCGCGGCGCAGCGCGGCGCGACCCCGCGCTTCGGCACCCCCGGCGCGATGGCGCCCGAGCTGCTCGCAGGCGGACGCGCCAGCGGTGCCAGCGACGTGTATTCGCTCGGCGTGATGCTGTGCCGCGCCGCAGTCCCGGCGGCCGAGCGCGAGGCGCATTCGCCGGTCGCAATCGAGCGCAGCCTGCGCTGCCGCCTGGGTGCGCCGCTGCAGCAACTGCTGCTGCGACTGATGCGCGACAGTCCGGCGGCGCGGCCGACGCCCGGCGCGATTCTGGCTGAGCTGGACCGCATCGAGGCCCTGCCGCGGCGCCGCGCGCGCCGCCTCGCGGTGGCCACGGTGATGCTGGCCCTGGGTCTGGGCCTCAGCGTTTCGCTCTGGCAGGCGCAGGAAGCGCGGCGCCAGGCCCAGCGTGCGGCGCTGGAGGCCGAACGCGCCGAGCGCAGCCTCGACTACCTCACCGGCATGCTGCGCGGCGGAGATCCCCGTCGCGGGCAGCAGGCCGCGTCGATCGAAGAACTGCTCGCCACAGGCATCGCCCGTGCCGAGGCCGACCTCGGCGAGGATCCGATCCTGCATGGCACCGTCCTGCTGCGCCTGTCCGAGGTGCTGCTGGGGCGCACCGATTTCGTACAGGCACGCGATCTGTCCGATCGCGCGCTCGGCCTGCTCGTGGAGCATCTGCCAGCAGAGGACCGGAGGCTGGCGGATGCCCATCTGGTGGCCGGCCGCGCGCGTTACCGGTTGGACGAAGGGCGCGAAGGCGAGGCGCACCTGCGAACAGCCGCCGAGGCCTACCGTCGCCTGGGCGACGTGGGCAGGGAAGCCCAGGCGCTTGGCGCTGTGGCCGGCATCTTGCGCAGCAGCCAGGACTTCGACGCCGCGCTGCGACTGCAGGGCGAGATCCTTGCGCGTGTCGACCTGCAGCTCGGGCGGGACAGCTACGAGGCTGCGGCTGCCCGCTACGCGCTTGGCGTCTTCGCCATCGATGCCGGCGAGTTCGCGCAGGCCGAGGTGGCCCTGCGCGAAGCCATCGAAGGCCTGGCGGCCGTTGGCGCGCCGGGAGAGGCGGACCATGCCGACGCCCTGCTGACCCTGGCCAGCCTGCTGGATCGCCTCGGCCGCTCTGCCGAGGCCGGCCCCTTGTTCGAGCGGGGCGTGGAGGCCACCGCGAGCCGGTTTGGAGAGAACAGCGACACCCTCGCCAGCGCGCGCTTCTCGCAGGGGCTTTACTGGCTCGGTCAGGGCCAGCCAGCGGCAGCCGAATCCGCCTTCCGCCAGGTGCTGGCCGCGGAGCTGGCGACACCGATGCAGCGCGCCCACGCCCAGCGCTATCTGGGTCGCGCCCTGCACGATCAGGGCCGCTTCGACGAGGCCATCGAGCACTTGGCCGAGGCCGAACAGGCCTACCTGGCGCTGGGCGGTACCGGCATGACCGAACAGGCCCACCGCAGTGCCGCGGACCGCGGCAACAGCCTGAGCCGGCTGGGGCGGGCGGCGGAGGCCGTCGCGCTGCTGCAGGGGGCGATCGAGGGCATCCGCGCGATTCGTGGTGAGCGCCACTACAACCTGATCCTGCCCCTGATCAACCTCAGTCATGCCCAGCAAGCGGCCGGCGACCTTGCTGGCGCGCGCGCCAGCGCCGAGGCGGCTCTGGCGATGGCGGAGACCGTGCTGGGTTCGGAGCATCGCTTCAGCCATCTGGCCAGGTCACGTCTGCAGGCGGTGATGGAGGGCGGTCCCCAGCCATAGGCGGGAGCGTCGGACCCGGTGCCACACGGTCACGTCACCGTCCGGACTTTGTTTGCTTGCGCGCCGCGCCGCATTTCTCCGGGAAACGCCCCCTGGAGTCCGTCCATGTCCCTGTCTCGCCTTGCCCTCTGCCTGCTGGCCCTGCCCTGCGTCGCCGCAACTTCAATAGGCCATGGCGGGCAGGGGTGGTTCCCAATCGTCGGGACCCACGTAGCCGTCGGCATCGCCATCTGCCTGGACCAACGGTGCCGTGCTGGTGGTGCCATGGACGGTCGTCGCCGAAAGAACGGTCAGGACCATCGCAAGTAGCGCTGCCAGCAACGCGAGCAGATGGCGATTGCGCTGCACGCGTCTCGGCTGCGTGTCTTGGCAGGGCGCGACAACCGGACAGTACCGGTGTGGGGCGTGGCGGACCATCTTGGGATTCTCCGGAGGGACTTCTCCGGTGAAATGCGCCGATGCGGCGATTCGAACGGATGACTGAGTACCGACGACGTCCGTGTGCGGAACCGTTCGGTTCGCCGCATCGGCGCATTTCCAGGAATGCATCCCCAATGGAGCCGTCACCGTGCCCAGAATCGCTCGAATCCTGACCGCCGTCCTGCTGACGCTCGGCCTCACGCAGCCCGCATTCGCCACGCGCAACCTGTTCCAGGATGGCGGCTTCAACGTCCTGCCCGGGCAGTCCGGATCGCCCTGGCAGGTCTCAGGAACCGGCCTCGTCGAGCCCGGCGCAGGGGGCGCGATGGGTTCGGCCTACCCCGACCTGCCGACAGTACGCCTGAGCGCCATGAACGGCACCAACATCGCCATGTGGCAATGCGTCAACTTCACGCCACCCGCTGGCGCCATGTTGACGATGCACATCCAGAGTTTCGTGAACCACACCTCCGGCACCGGGTTTTCCAGCGAGATGGATCTGAAGAGCTTCAGCGGGCTCAACTGCACCGGCGCAGAGCTGGATGCCCGGCCGCTGAGCACGCTCGGCCTGCAGCCGCGCACCTTGGGCACGCGGAGGGCCGTGCTGCCCTTCGTGCCCGATCCGGCCACGCGCAGCTTTCGGGCAAGGATCGCGTTGGCCGCGGACGCGGCTTCCATTCAGTCCCTGACCTTCGATAACGCGCGGCTTGCCGTGGTCAATCCGGTGCCCGAGGTGTCGGCGGCGCGCTACTGGCACCAGAACGTCACCGGCATTTCCGACAGCGCCGAAGTCGACGACGGTTTCGGCACCGCGCTCGCCGTCGGCGATTTCAATGGCGACGGCCGCGACGATCTGGCCATCGGCGTGCCCTTCGAGGACCGCACCGCATTCGGCACCGACTATATCGACGCCGGACTGGTGCACATCCTCTACGGCAGCGACGGCGGGCTGCAGGCCGGCAACAGCCAGCAGATCGGGCCGCAGGCATTTGTGGGTCTCCAGGGTGGCGCGATGTTCGGCTTCGCACTGGCGGCGGGGGACCTGAACGGCGATGGATTCGAGGATCTGGTGATTGGCGCACCTGGGCGCAACGACAGCGGACAGAGCGCCGCAGGTGCCATCTTTGTTTCCTACGGCTCGCCAACCGGACTCACTGGGCTGATCGAGATCTCGCAGAGCTCGCCGGGAATCGCGCGCCTGGTGCTGGAAAACGAGCGCTTCGGGGCCGCGCTTTCCGCGGGCGATATCAACAACGACGGGTTTGCGGACATCGCGGTGGGCGCACCAGGAGACCGCCCGACCATCTCGGTCACGGACGCCGGCTCGGTGTTCGTGCTGTACGGATCCCAGGGCGGACTGCACACGGAGACGGCGCTGTCCACGCACCAATGGCTGAACCAGAACCTGCCTGGCCTTCCGGGTCCCGCGGTCACCGGAAACCAGTTCGGTTATTCGGTGCTGATCCACGACATGAACGCAGACAGCCGCGATGACCTGATCGTCGGCGTGCCGTTCGCGAACGACGACGCCAGCAACGCCGGCAAGGCGTACGTGCTCTACGCCAACCAGAGCACCGGCCGGATCGTCACCGACGACCACGTGGAACTGCGACCGAGCGACTTCGGCGAATCCACGCCGGCCAACTACTTTTTCGGCGTATCGCTGGCAGGCGGCGAAGGCGTGTTCGGCACGTTGCATCGCTCGGTCCTGATCGGTGCGACCGGCGCCAGTGCACTGGGCGTGACCGGCCACGGGCGCGCCTACCGCTTCACTCAGCGCACCAGTTCGCCCAACCAGACCACCATGGCGATCATCGACCAGGGCCCCACGCCGGGCGAGTTCCCCGAGCTGCTTGACGATTTCTCCCGCGCCATGGTGGTGGCCGACCTCGACGGCGACGGTCTGGCCAACGACGAAGTGATCGGTGCACCGGGCGAGGACAACAGCGCGGGCAGCATTCACCTGCGCCTGCAGCGCTTCCCTGACTGGAATGAACATTCCCTGCGCCAGAGCAACCTCGGCGGCGCCCACGAGTCGGGCGACGCCTTCGGCTGGGTCGTGGTACGTGGCAACTTCAATGGCCGCGGCGGCGACGAGCTGGCGGTTGGCATTCCTGGCGAAGGCGTCGGCGCCATCGGTGGCGCCGGCGCCGTGCTGGAGATCGTGTTCGATCCGCCGGTTCCGGAGATCTTCAGGAACGGGTTCGAGGCGCCGTTGATGTAGGTGCGTTTTGGGGCCCGGGCTTGGGGTCTAGGGCTTAGGGAAGGCCGCCATAGCGCGGCGGACTCGCCTTGTCGCTAGGTCTCGGCGCGTCGACGTGCCGGCCTTGCCGCCCTCTAGGCCCCAGGCCCTAGGCCCTAAGCCCTAGGCCTCAAACAAGCTCTACTCAAACACCTCAGCCACCGGCCGCACCGTCACGTGGCCGGACAGCCCGAGGTCGAGCACGCTGATGGTTTCGTCTTCGGTCAGCAGTTCGGCGGGCTTCTCGCTGTTGTAGCTCATCGGCGAAGGGCGATTCTCGTCAAGGCGCGCGGCCAGGTCGGCGGCGTCCTTGGCGATGAACACGAACTGGATGTCGTCGAGCTTCAGGTGGCGGCGCACCGCGGCATTGAAATCGTCGACGCTGAGGCTCTCGAGACCGGCGCGTACGTAGTCGGCGAAGCTGCCGTCGATGCCGTGGAAGCGCTGGTCGAGGGCGAAGCCGAGCTGCTTGCGCTGGTCGCCGGCAAGCTGGGCCACGTACTTCATGTTGAAGCTGCGGATTGCCTCGAACTGTTCGGCGCTCAGGCCGTGTTCGATCAGTTGCTGCAGTTCGTGCATGGCGGCGCGGGTCGCAAAATGCGCATCGTTGTTGTCGCGCAAGGGGCGCAGCCAGATCTGGAACAGGTCGTGGCGGCGTGCGTAGTTGGGCTCGGGCAGGGTCAGGTACATGCCGTTGGGGAAGTACTCCACGTAGGCGTAGTTGCCGTAGTTCATGCCGCGTGCCTCGCGGATGCGCTGGTACAGGTGCGCCACCGAGCTGCGGTGCTCGCCGAGCCAGGAGCGCGCCAGCCACAGCGCCACCCAGTCCGGGTCGCCGCGCTTGACCGCGAGCGGGAAGCCGAAGGACACCGCCACAGCAGGCGTTTCCTTTTCCACCACCGTGGCATGTCGGCCGCTGACGAATGCCGGGGCGGGTACGTCGAGGGCGTTGGCCGCGCCGTTGGAAAGGCGCGCGGTGTCGGCCAACAGGCGCTCGCGGAACGCGTCCGGATAGCCTCCGGCCAAAGACACGGTGAGCCTGGCCTGGGTGAAGTGTCTGGTGTAGAACTCGCGCACATCGTCAAGCGTGATGGCTTCGAGGTCGGCGCCCTTGCCGAGGTTCAGTGTGCCGTAGGGGTGGTCCGGGCCATAGGCCAGCTCGTAGAGGACTTCCTTGCCCAGTTCCTCGTCGTTGTTGCTGCGCAGGTTGACGCGCAGCGCGTTGAGCTGCTGCTGGCGGACGCGCTTGAAGTCGTCCTCGTCGAAGGCCGGCTCCAGAAGCTGGCCGCGAATGATCGCGTACCAGGCGTCGAGGTTGTCGCGGTGCACCGAACCCGACAGGCGCACCATATGCTTGTCCACCTGGGCGCCGAAGCCGGCCGCCAGCGGATACAGCGCCTGCTGGATCTGCGCGAAGCTCATCGACTTGGAGCCGGCGTTGGCGATCATGCCGGCGGTGAGCATGGCCAGGCCCTTCTTGCCCGGCGGGTCGTAGGCGCTGCCGGCCTCGAACAGCAGCGCAACGTTGACCAGCGGCGACTGGCCCTGCATCTCCAGCGTGGCGATGGACGGCCCCCCTGCGGCTGCGGCGCTCGCCACCCTGGCGTCAATGTCCATGAGCGCCTCGATGCCGGCGAAGGCCTCGTCGTTGGAGAGCGTGACCGTGGTGCGGTTGCGGTCCACCAGCCACTTGTTGGCGGCGGCCAGGATGTCGTCCGGGGTCACCCGATCGAACTGGGCGTACATCTGGTTCAGCGTCTCCGGCGTGCGCTCGTACTGCACGAAGCGCGCCAGGGTGGCGGCGATGGACGAGGAACTGCCGAGCGCATTGGCGAAGCTGTACTTGGCGCGCGACTTGGTCTCTGCCAGCCGCTGCGGATCCAGCGCCTGCGTGCGCGCCTCCACCAGGGTGTCCTGGATGGCTTCGATCACCGTGGCCGCCGATTCTGCGCTGTTCAGGCGGGCGCCGATCAGCATCAGGGTCTCGTCCTTGCGGTCGCCGAGGTTGGCAAACAGCGCATCGGCCAGGCGCTCACGCACCACCAGGCGCTGGTAGAGCGCGCTGGTCTGGCCGAAATACAGGTCGCCGAGCAGGTTGAGCGACTGCATCTCGTGGCCGTCGGGATCGAAGGCCGGTGCCCGATAGGCCATGATGATCCACGGCAGCGTCGGTCCCTGCCACTGGACATGATCGAGGTTTGGCGCCTGCTGCGGCGGCTCGACCGGAATCTCCTGGCGGAAGCTGCCGCGCCTCCAGGAACCGAAGTGCTTGCGCACCAGCTTGAAGGTTTCCTCGGGATCGACATCGCCGACCACGATCACCGCGCTGTACTCGGGCCGGTACCAGCGGTCGAAGAAGATCTTCGAGTACTCCATCTGGTCGGGCATCGCCTTGATGTCGCGGAAGAAGCCCATGGTGGTGTGGCCGTAGGTGTGCGTGGTGAAGGCCAGCTCGCGCACCCGTTCGAACAGCTTCTGCACCGGGTTGGAGAAGTTCTTCAGGTACTCGCCTTCGACCGCCTGGGCCTCGGTGCGGAATTGCTCCTCGCTGTACTTGAGGTTCTGGAACCTATCAGCCTCGACCTCGAGGATCTTCTCAAGATCGGCCTTGGTGAAGTCGATGTGGTAGTTGGTGAAGTCGTCGGTGGTGTAGGCGTTCTGGCTGGCGCCGGCGGCGGTCATCACCGCGCCGTACTCGCGCGGCGGGTACTTCTCGGTGCCGCGGAACATCATGTGCTCGAAGAAGTGCGCGAAGCCCGACTTGCCTTCCTCCACCTCGTTGCGCGAGCCGGTCTGCACCGGAATATGCAGCGACACGATGTCCGGGTACTCGGTACGCACCACGATCACGCGCAGACCGTTGGACAGGTCGCGCATCAGATAGGGCATGTCGAAGATGCGATTTGCGTCGGGCGCTGCGGCACTGCGTGACTTGCGCTGGGCATCGGCGGGGGAGGCGGCGAGGAGGATCGCCAGCGCGACAGCGAGGGCGGCGAGGAGCTTCGGCATGGGACGGGTCCGTTGGGGTGTTCGGGAAAATCCGGCGAGCCTAGGCGAGTGGCTGACCGGTGCCAGTGCCGATGGTCATGGGCATGGCGCTCAGCGTTGCAGTCGTAGCCTGGATGGAACGACGTGGAATCCGGGTCGGGCGCGGCAGAATGCGAGGGGATCCCCGGATTCCGCTGCGCTGCATCCGGCTACTGAGCAGTTGTAGCCTGGATGGAACGAAGTGGAATCCGGGTCGGGCGCGGCAGGGTCAGAACCCGGGCTGCTCGCGATGCTCGAAGCTGGCCAGAAGGATGCGCTGCGGGTCGTCTTCCGGATAGGCCGTCGTCGTGCACTTGATGGTCAGCAGGCCAAGGTCCGGCAGCAGGCCGGGTTCGTCGCGGAAATAGCAGGTGCGCAATGGGGCCGAGGGCGCCAGACAGGCGTAGCTCATGCGGATCGGAACGGCATGCACATGGATCTGGATCTGCGTGGCGCTGTTGCAGATCTGCAGTCCGCCTGCGTCCCACAGGGCGTCGATGGTGAAGGCGTCGCCGTTGCCGGCGAAGGCGAGTGCCGCACAGGCGGCGACAAGCCGGGCCGCGTGGCGCGGCCGGTGGGGGGTGGGTGCCATGGGAGGGGGGGCTCCGTTGACGAGAATTTTCGCGATCTTACGGAAGTGCGCGCGTAAATGTCTGAACGGCGTTCAGATTTCCCTGGTCACGCGGACCAGCCCCTCCTGTGCGGTGGATGCCATCAGGCGGCCGTCGCGGCTGAAGATCTGCCCGCGTGCCAGCCCACGCGCGCCACCCGCCGACGGACTGTCGCAGGCATACAGCAGCCAGTCGTCGGCGCGGAACGGGCGGTGAAACCACAGCGCATGGTCCAGGCTCGCCATCACCACATTGTGCTGCAGGTAGGAGATGCCGTGCGGGAACGTGGTGGTGCCGATCAGGTGGAAGTCCGAGGCATAGGCGAGCATGGCGCGATGCAGGGCAGGATCGTCGTCTATGCGGTCGGACAGGCGGAACCAGGCGTGCTGGTAGGGCGGACGCTTGGGCGGGTTCAGCTCGTCGCGCGGATAGACATGGCGGAATTCGAACGGGCCGCGCCGCGTCACCCAGCGCTGGATCTTGGCCGGCAGGGTGGCGATCACTTGAGGATCGAAGCGGGTCTCCTCCAGGTCCTCGGGTGCCGGTACTTCGGGCATCGAGGTCTGGTGGGAAAAGCCCGGTTCCTCGATGTGGAAGGACGCCGCCAGGTTGAAGATCGGCTGGCCGTGCTGGATGGCCTGCACGCGCCTCACCGAGAAACTGTTGCCGTCGCGCGAGCGGTCGACGTCGTAGACGATCGGCGCCTCCACATCGCCTGCGCGCAGAAAGTAGGCGTGCAGCGAATGCGCCTTGCGCTCCGGGACCACCGTCTGTTGCGCCGCCGACAGCGCCTGCCCCAGCACCTGGCCGCCGAACACGTACTTGGTGCCGATATCGCGGCTCTGGCCGCGGAATAGATTGTCTTCGATGCGTTCGAGCTTGAGCAGGTCGATCAGTTCTTCGACGATGGGGGTGGGCATGGGGGGGCGAGGAACGTGGTGTTGGTGGGAGGGGAGTATAAGGGGGAGGGTTACGGGGCAGGGTTCTGTTGGGCCTAGGGCTTAGGGCCTAGGGCCTAGGGAAACCGCCTGCGACCTCGTGGCGACAACGCCAGCTTCGACGGTTTCGGTGTGCGATCCACGCTCGAAGAAGCGAATGGGCGTCAGACTTGCGGCCCCTAGGCCCTAGGCCCTAGGCCCTACAATCCCCCCATGCCCGACCCCGCCCACGAACCCCTCCTCCGCCTCGGCCTGTTCCTCGGCGTCTGGCTGTTGCTGGCCCTGGCCGAATGGCGCTGGCCGCGACGGCGTGAGGACATGCAGCGCGGACCGCGCTGGACGGTGAACTTCGGACTGGTGCTGATCGACTCGCTGGCGTTGCGGCTGCTGATGCCGTTTCTGGCGGTGGAGGCCGCGCTGCTGGCGGGCGAACGCGGCTGGGGGTTGTTCAATCTGGTCGAGGCGCCGTACTGGCTGGCTTTTCTGGTCAGCGTGGTGCTGCTCGACCTTGCCATCTACTGGCAGCACCGCATCTTCCACCTGGTGCCCTGGCTGTGGCGGCTGCATCGGGTGCATCACAGCGACCTGCATCTGGACGCCAGCTCCGGCATCCGCTTCCACCCGGTGGAAATTCTGCTGTCCATGCTGATCAAGATCGCCCTGGTGGCCGCCCTCGGCGCACCGGCGCTGGCGGTGCTGGTGTTCGAGATCCTGCTCAACCTGTTTTCCTTGTTCACCCACGCCAACCTGGCGCTACCGGCGCGAGTCGATCGCGTGCTTCGCGCACTGGTGGTGACGCCCGACATGCACCGCGTGCACCACTCCATCTTGCACGGCGAGCAGTTGCGCAACTTCGGCTTCAATCTGTCGGTGTGGGACCGTCTGTTCCGCAGCTACCGGTTCGATGCCGAGGCGGGGCAACTCGGCATGACCATCGGTGTCAACGAGTTCCGCGACGCGCGCCGGCTGGGGCTGGGCGCATTGTTGGTGCAGCCGTTCCTTGCCCGCCGGGAAGAGCAAGGAGGGCAGCCGTAGCCCGGGTAAGGCCGAAGGCCGCACCCGGGAATCGACGCGCAATGCGCGGCGACTCCTCGCTGCCGTCCCGGGTGCGCTGCGCTTACCCCGGCTACGGGTGGGTGACGTCCAGCAGCGCAAGCAGCCGCTGCTGCTCCGGCAGCGGGGCGGGCAGCGCGCGCAGGGCGGCGGCGAGCGCGACAATGTCGCCGGCCTGATCAAGATCCCGCAGCGTCGGCAGCCATGCCAGAAACCCGTGGCCTTCGAGCTGCGCGGCCAGCGCCGATGCCGTGTCGCCCCGGCTGTAGGTCACGCCTGTCCATGCTGCGTCGGGCAGCGGCTTGCGTCCGCCGAACAGCCAGAAACCGCCATCCGCGGCCGGTCCCAGCAGGAAGTCTGCCTCGCCGTCGCGCAGGCTGCGCGCGGCCGCCACCAGGGCCGCCGCTCCGCACTGCGGTGCGTCGGCGCCTATGAAGAGCACCCCGGCGTGTCGTTGTCGCAATCCGGCGTAGACCCGCGCCAGGCGTTCGCCCAGACCGCCTTCGCCCTGCGCGATGCGCGCGAAATCGCGCCAGCGCGGTGCGTCGAGCGCGGACTCTTCGGCCACCGCCCAGTACGGCATCAGCGAAGGTTCGATGGCGGCCGCGGCGCGTGCTACCGCTGCGCTCGCATCGACGCAGGCTTCGTAGATCGCCAGCGCCGCGTCCGCCCCGAGCCTTGCGGCCAGGCGTGTCTTGACCGGCGACAGGCCGGGCGTCTTCACCCAGATCGCCAGCGCGCAGCTCATCGGGGCGGTGAGGAGCGTCGACTGCGTGACCGCCGCCACGCGCGCCACTGCGGCCAGGCCTGGGCGAGCGTCAGGCGCCAATGACGCAGCGTGGTACGCAGCCAACCACGCTCGGCGTAGTTGCGCGCGCTGGATACCAGTCCAGCGCCCACCGGTACTACCGCAATCCCTGCGATGTGCGCAGCCCACACCAGCAGATGGTCTTCGCCGTAGGTGGCGGACTCGTCGAAACCACCCAGCGCTTCGAACGTCGTGCGCGGCAGCACCAGGCCCTGGTCGCCGAAGGGCAGGCCGAACCAGCGGCTGCGGCGATTGGCGCCCCAGGCGTTGAGGCGCGCCAGCCAGGGGCCGTCGTCTGCGAATGCCAGATCGAACCAGCCCAGGCGTTCGCTGCCTGCGGCCAGGAAGCGCTCCAGGGCAGGCAGGGTATCCGGTTGCAGTCGGGAATCGGCATGCAGCAGCCACAGCCAGGGCTGGTGGGTGTCGCGGATGCCGTGGTTGAGCTGGCGGGCGCGGCCTTGCGGGTGATGGCCGATCTCGCAGCGCAGGTGGCGCAGCGCGTCGCGCAGATCGACCGGAATCTCCACGTCGCCGCAGGCCGCCAGGTGGATTTCGGCACCGGCGGGTAGCGCGGCGAGCTGCTGCAGGAGTCCAAGGTGTGCGGTCTCGTCCGGCGCGAGCGGGATGATCACGCTGAGGCGGGAAAGCGCCGAGGGCTTGGCGGCAACGTCCGTGTTCATGTCCCGGCCTGACGCGCTTTCGTAGGAGCCCACCCTGTGGGCGACACGGGCGCGACATCGGCGACAGCCGCGATGGTGCGCCGCATGTGCCGAAGAATCGCGGCTGTCGCCGCTCCTACAGGGCGCCGCATCTGTAGGAGCCCACCCTGTGGGCGACAAGGGTGAGGTACCGAAGCGACGCGACGGTCGCGCACAGGGTGCGCTCCTACAGGGTGCCGCTCTCGTAGGAGCCCACCTTG
>DAOMOD010000064.1:18423-20167 GCA_035444205.1 Lysobacteraceae bacterium | reverse complement strand
GGCACCACGCAGAAGCTGCAATACTTCGAGCAGCCCTCCATGATGGAGACGAAGGCGGTGGGCCCTTCCGCGCGCGGCTCGGGCAGGCGGTCGAACTTCTCGATCTCGGGGAAGCTGATATCGACCTGAGGGCGGCCGCTCTTGCGACGCGCCTCGATCATCTGTGGCAGCCGATGCAGGGTCTGCGGGCCGAACACCAGGTCGACGTAAGGCGCGCGTTCGAGGATGGCCTCGCCCTCCTGGCTGGCGACGCAGCCGCCGACCCCGATGATGACCTGGTCGTTCTGCTTCTTGAGCGGCTTCCAGCGGCCGAGCTGGGAGAACACCTTCTCCTGGGCCTTCTCGCGGATCGAGCAGGTGTTGACCAGGATCACGTCGGCTTCGGCTTCGACCTCGGTCAGCTCCAGCCCGTGCTCGGCCGCCAGCACGTCGGCCATCTTGGCCGAGTCGTACTCGTTCATCTGGCAACCGTGGGTCTTGATGTAGAGCTTGCCGGGCATGGTGAAGGGTCGGGCGCGGGACGACCTTGCATTGTAAGGCTGCGCCGGATTCGCCGCCAATCGCAGTCGCACAAGGCCCGGAATGTGCCACCGCGCCCGGATTTACAATGGTTGACCGGCAGCGATCCGCCCATCGCCAATATGCTACCGGCCAGCGATTGCAAGGCTTTGACCTTGGGGGGCAACCCGCCTAAGGTGGCCGCACCCACGACTCACCAGTCCTTTTCGGACTGCCAGGAGCCGCCAGCAGGATCGGCGGCATGGGAACGGAAGCGCAGGCGGTCACCGCAAGGGTGACGGCCTTGGCCCGGTCGGGGTCGGTCAGAAGACCGGAGATCGGGTCCGAAACGTCAGCGTCACACAGGTTTCGCCCCCATCGCCGCGCCGCCCGAGACGGGCGTGACTGGCCGTCCAATGTCGACATCGTGCCAACCTACAGGGGGTTTCGCATGGCCTTTTCGCTCTTGAGCCGGGCGCGTCCCGCGCTCGCACTGCTTTTCGTGTGCGCTTTTCTCATCGTACCGCCGGTCAACGCCCAGGCGACCGAGCCGCTGGCGCTTCCCAATATCGAACTGGAGGCCGGCGGCGCGGTGTTGGCGCTGGCACGGCTGGCGGACGGTCGCATCGTGCTGGGTGGTCAGTTCAGTTCGGTCAACGGCCAGATCCGCAACAACCTGGCCATGCTCGACGCCGATGGCGTGCTGGTCGCGGACTGGGCCCCGAGTGCCGATGGCGAGGTGCGTGTCATCGTCGCTGGCGCGGCCAACGAGATCTTCATCGGCGGCGACTTCGGCGAGATCGACGGACAGCCGCGACTCGGGCTGGCCAAGCTGAGCACCGTCGAAGCGCTCGGCTCGCGCCTTGACCCGACCTGGAATCCGGGTGCGGACGGCGCGGTGCTGGCCATGGCCTACGACAGCGACGGTGCGCTTTTCGTTGGCGGCGCCTTCGGGAATATCGGTGGTGGATCGCGGCCACGGCTTGCCAAGCTCAATGCCGGCGGTGCCGGCGCGTTGATCGCGGGCTTCCAGCCAGGCAGTCTGAACGGCGGTCCGTTCGTGCAGACGCTGGCGCTGGATGAGGCCGGCAACCAGGTCTATGCCGGCGGGCAGGTGGCCGGTCCGGGTGGCCGCCAGTTCGTGCGCCGCTACCAGCGCACCACCGGCGTCCGCGACGCCTGGAATCCCGACCCGAATGGCCGCGTGTCCGCCCTGCATCTGGCGGCCGATGGCGGCATCTTCATC
>DAOMOD010000064.1:4787-18413 GCA_035444205.1 Lysobacteraceae bacterium | reverse complement strand
GAGGGGATCCTCGACGCAGCCGTCGTGGCCGCCATCGTCACCGCCATCGCCGGGCAGGCGCGGCAGCGCCTGGCGCGGGTGACGACGGCCACGACCAGCGCCACGGCGACGGCCTTCTCGGCCGACGTCAACGGCCGCATCACGGCGTTCGCGCTCGACAGCACAGATGTCGATCCGGCCAACCACAGGCTCTATGTCGCCGGCGAGTTTTCCAGCATCGGCGGACAGCCGCGTGAGCGCCTGGCGCGGGTCCATGCGGCAAGCGGGGCGGTCGACCTCGCCTGGACGCCGAATCCCAACGGCGACGTCTTCGCCGTGGTACTTGGCGGAGGCAGCGGTGGCCAACTGGTGGCCGGCGGTCCCTTCTCGCGCATCGGTGGACTCGAAGCGCGCGGCATCGCCCGCCTGCTCGACGCCGACGGCGGCAAGGATATCGACTTTGCCGCCAGCGCCGTGCAGGCCGGCATCGTCCTGGCGCTGCGCACCATGCCCGATGGTTCCACCTACCTGGGCGGCGTCTTCGATGCAGTGCGCAATGCCGGCGACCCGGTCTTCGAAATCGGGTTCGGCAACCTGCTGCGACTGGATGAGAACGGCGAGCTCGATACCACCTGGAAGCCGCAGGTCAACGGCACCATTCGCATCATGCGCGCCGACGGCGCCGCCCTGCTGCTCGGCGGCGGTTTCGTGTCGGTCGATGCGCAGCCGCGCGCCCGTCTTGCGCGCATGGTCGACGGTGGCGGCAGCCTGATGCTGGATGGCGGATGGACGCCGGGTACCGACGGCGAGGTACGCGATCTGCAACTGGCCGATGGCGCCCTGTTCGTCGGCGGAGAATTCCAGAACGCCGGCGACGGCATCGCGACCGCACCACGGGCCCACCTGGTTCGCTTCGACGCCGCCGACGGTCTGCTGAACCTGGGTTTCACTCCACCGGCACTCGATGCGCGCGTGCTTGCGCTGGCAGTGTCCAGCGGCGCCGTGTTCGCAGGTGGCGAGTTCACCCTGGCAGGGGCCGCTGAGCGCAACGCGCTGGCCAGGTTCGATGCCTCAAGTGGTGTGCTTGGTCCCTGGAACCCGGGCGCCACACTTTCCGGCCTGGCCGGTTCGGTGCGTGCGCTGGCGCCGGTGAACGGCGAAGGGCTGCTGGTGGCCGGACATTTCGACAGCCTGGGTGGGGTGCCGCGCAGCAACCTCGGCAGGGTGCACCAGACCACCGGTGCCGCGACCGGCTACTACGCGCCTGCAGTCAACGGCGCCGTCGATGCCCTGGTTCTCGATGACACCGGCGCTGCCCACATCGGCGGCAGCTTCACCGCCATCAACGGCGATGCACGCCTGCGCCTGGCGCGCCTCGGCCAGGTCGGCGACATCGACCAGGTCTGGGCGCCGACTGCCGACGGCCGCGTGCTCGCCCTCGCGATGCGCGACGACGGCAATCCGGACCTGTTCGCGGCCGGACTCTTCCTCAACGTGTCCGGGCAGCCGCGCGTGGGCGTGGCGGCAATCCCCACCGTGCCCGACGACATTGCCGATACCAGCGAGGTCGCGGTGAGCGGCGTATCCGCCAGCGTGACTGGCCAGGCCTTTACCGTGAGCGTCCAGGTGAACAACCTCGATGACCCCGGCCGGGCGCCGACCGGCACGGTGACCGTGGACGACGGCACCAATGCCTGCGATTTCAACCTGCTGGAAGGCGATGCCGGAAGCGGCGGATGCGTGCTTCCCGGTCGCAACGCCAGCGACTCGCCGCTGTTCATCGTGGCCTTCTTCCAGTCCGACGACGCCGATGTGCTGAGTGCCGTCAGTGAAGCCTTCGCGCATGTGGTTGCCAAGGCGGACACCGAACTCGGGATCGCCTCGGTCACGCCCGCCCAGCCAACGGTGGGCGAGCCGGTGGAGATCGCCATCGACTTCGCCGTGGCGGCCCCGGGCAGTGGAACGCCGACCGGCGTGGTGACCGTGGCCAACGGCGATGACAGTTGCCAGATCGATATCGGCCTCGGCGAAGACCGCTGCGACCTGTTCTTTGCTGGCACCGGCGAGCACACCGTGACTGCCAGCTATCCGGGTGACGACGACTTCCATGGCGATACGGACAGCACCATCGTCCGCGTATCCGGCGTGCCGGTCAGTGTGAGCATTACCGACATCGCGCCCTCGCCCAGCGTGACCGGGCAGGGATTCACCGTGAGTTTCCTGGTCGAAGCCGACAACGCCATGCCGCCGGAAGGCAGCGTTACCGTCGCTGCAGGCGGCTTCGGCTGCGGTCCGGTGGTGCTCGGCGCCGGCGACGACGGCCAGGGTAGCTGCGAAGTGGTGGCAACCACGGCGGGTGCGCTGTCGGTTGTGGCCAGCTTCGCCGGCACGGGTGTGTACGACAGCGGCGCATCCGACGCGGCCGGACACACGGTCGACCCCGCCGCCACCAGCCTTGCCGCTTCCAGCAACACGCCGACCGTGGTGGGCGAAACCGTCACCGTGGAGGCCACGCTGAACGTGGTGGCGCCTGGTGCCGGCACACCCGCGGGCAACATCGTGGTCCTGGCCGATACCGCCGAAAGCTGCACCATCGACCGCAGCCTTGCCGAGACGAGCTGCGACCTGGTGCTGACCCAGGCCGGTACCCGCACGCTGTCGGTGACCTATGCCGGCGACGGCAACTTCCTCGGCAGCAGCGACGAGCTGCCGCACGAGGTCGGGCAGGCCGCCAGCAGCACCAGCCTCGACAGCAGCACGCCCAACCCCAGCGCCCCCGGGGAGACGGTGGCTTTCGCCTTCAGCGTTTCGCCGGCCGCCGCAAGCGGTTCGGTCGAGGTGCGCCGCAGTGCCGATGACAGTGTGATATGCCAGGGAATCCTGGATGCCGGCAGCGGTTCCTGCAACGCCGCCTTCGCCAGTGACGATATCGGCAGCGTATCGCTGTATGCCGCCTACGCCGGCGACGCCAACTTCCTGGGGAGCGATTCCGCGGCCCTCGAGCATGGTGTGGCCTTGATCGGAACCAGCGTGGTGCTGGGACTGATCGTGCCGGATCCGGACGACATCCGCGTGGGCGACACCGTCACCTTCACCTGGGAGGTCACTGCGGAGCGCGACGACTTCGGCACGCTGAGTGGCACGGTGGATGTGGTGTCCGGCGACGACAGTTGCAGCGCCGATCTCGACCAGGGCAGTTGCGACATCACGCTGACCGTGTTCGGTGAAGGCGTGCCCTTCGTCGCCAGCTACTCCGGCAACGACGTGTTCGCGCCATCCAATGATGTGCTGAGCGTGGACATTCTGGAGACGCCGCGCGAAATCTCTGTGGACGCGGCCATCGAGAAGCGTGTGCTGGAAAGCCTGGTGTTGCTGGACGGTGGCGACTGGGTGCTGTACGAAATCGTCGTCGTCAACCAGGGTGCCGACCCGATCGCCAGCGCCGACGTGCTCGACGAGGTCCCCGAGGTGTTCGACATCGGCACCGTGACATGGGAATGCGAGGGCTTCGACGGCGGTCTGTGCGGTGCGGCCTCGGGCAGCGGCGATCTGATCGATACGGTCGTACTGCCTTCCGGCGGCTCGGTGCGCTACCTGCTGGTCGGCTTCATCCCCGAGTTCACCGACAGCGGTCTGGTGGGCAACACCGCACTCGTGGATGCCGGCGAGGACGACATCGACCCCACCAACAACGAGGACTCGGCGACCTACCAGCGCTGTGCGCCGAACCGGCAGACCGATGCGGGCGATACCGACCTGCGCGAACACTCCTGCCTGTTCCGCAACGGCTACGAGGCGCTGCCCGCCGACTAGCCTGCCCGGCACGTGGGCGGGGCCGGATGGCCCCGCCCTTGCCGGAAATCGTTCACTGGCGGAAACTTGCGACTCGATCCTGAGGTCCCGAGCTGATGCTGCGAATGCTCGCCGCCGCCGTGCTGTTGCTGGCCACCGCACCCGTTGCGGCCGCCGGCATGTACCGGTGTCAGGGTGCGGGCGGCGAAATCGCCTATACGAGCGACCGTACCGGCTACAGCAACTGCCGTGCCATGAGCACGCCGACCAATCCGCCCTCGACCCAGACCGATGGTGCCGGTGTCCGCCGCGGCGCCGTGTACAAGTACGAGCGCGACGGCATCACCCACTACAGCAACATCCGGCCCAGCGGCCGCCACCAGGTGCTGTTCACCTATGTCGACCGCTGCTATGCCTGCGCCATCGATTCCACGGTGGACTGGCGCCACACCCGCCTCAATCGCGAGGCATTCGCGGCCGAGGTCGCCGAGATCGCCACCCGCCACAACGTCGATGCAGCCCTCATCCGGGCGGTCATGCATGCCGAGTCGCACTTCAATCCGCTGGCGATATCCCGCAAGGGCGCGCAGGGTCTGATGCAGTTGATGCCGGGCACGGCCGGCGACCTCGGCGTGGCCGATCCCTTCGACCCGCGCGAGAACATCGAGGGTGGCGTCGCCTACCTGGCGCAGATGCTCTCACGCTTCGACGGCGACGAACGCCTGGCAGCGGCGGCCTACAACGCCGGCCCCGGCGCCGTGCAGCGCCACGGCGGCATTCCGCCGTTCGCGGAGACCCAGGTGTACGTCGAACGCGTGAGTATTCTGCGTGAGCGCTACGCGAACGGGGAGGAGTAGGTTTTAGGGCCTAGGGCCTAGGGCCTAGGGGAAAGGCCGGCGATCCGTGACGATCATGCTTCAGTGTTGCGCACCGTTGTGTCGCTGGTCCTCGAGAAACAAGATCCGGCTTCGCCCTTGCCGCACTCTAGGCCCTAGGCCCTAAGCCCTACGCGATCAACTCGCCCCACGCGGCAGCGGGCGCTGCGCCAGCACCATGTCGGTGCTGAAGGGGACCCCGGCGCGCAGGCCCGATACCTGCGACTTCGAGCCCGGCGGCAGTGCCGCCTCGCGGGTGCGCAGATCGTTCTGGTCGGCGATGTCGGTGCCGTCCAGGGTCAGCAGGATGTCGCCGGGGCGCAGCCCTGCGTGGTCCGCGGGACTCGCCGGGTAGACCGCGGCCACCGCGACGCCACGCCGCGTGGCTTCACCGCTCAGGGTCGGCGCATCCACATATTCCAGCCCCAGCCATCCGCGCACGACGAATCCGTGGCGCACGATCTGGTCCAGCACCATCGACGCGGTGCGTACCGGGATGGCGAAGCCGATGCCCTCGGCGCCTGTGCCGCGGCCGAACACGGCCGTGTTGATGCCGACCAGTTCGCCGTGCGCGTTGATCAGGGCACCACCGGAGTTGCCGGTATTGATGGCGGCGTCGGTCTGGATGAAGTCTTCGTAGGTGGTGAGGTTGAGCTGGTTGCGGCCGGTGGCGCTGATGATGCCGAGCGTCACCGTCTGCCCCATGCCGAACGGGTTGCCGATGGCCAGCGCCACATCGCCCACGCGCAGGCCGACTTCCTCGGAAAGTGGCATGGCGGGCAGGTCGCTGCCCTCGATCCTGAGTACGGCAAGATCGGTTTCACGGTCGCTGCCGACGACGCTTGCGCGGGTCACGCGTCCGTCCCAAAGCACCGCCTGGATGTCGTCGGCGCCGGCGATGACGTGGTGGTTGGTCAGTACATAGCCATCCGGGCTGACGATGACGCCCGAGCCCAGACTCTGTTCCAGGCGTTGTCGCGGCGGTCCCACACTGATGCCGGAGAAGCGCTGAAGGTAGGGGTTGGGAACCAGGCGCACGGAGCGCTCGGTGACGATCTTGTTGGCATAGATGTTGACCACGGATGGGGCGGCGCGCGCCACCGCATCGCTGTAGGAAGCCGGGCCGACGGTTGCCGCTACGGCGTCCGGGGAGGGTGTGACTGCCGGTAGCGGGGGTGCGCCATGCCAGGTTCCGCGCAGACGGTCGACCGCATCCGGCGCGGCAATCAGCGCCAGAAAGGCCAACGCCAGACCGGCCACGACGGACTGCACGAGGAAGAGGGCGGTTTTCAAGGCTCTTGATTTCATCGGCACAGGGCGGCGTCTTGATTGTCTGCCGCTTCGGACTTCGACTAAACTACCACGATTTTGGGGGGCCTTCAGGGCTTTCCAAACACGTTTTCCCAGTCACATTACAGACTTAGCGGAGACCCGGATGGCCAACGAAGGCGTCAACCCCGGGCGCCGCCGCTTCATTACCGCAACCACTGCCGTCGTCGGCGGCGTGGGGGTGGCATTTGCGGCCGTGCCCTTCATCAAGTCCTGGAACCCCAGCGCCAAGGCGCAGGTGGCCGGCGCCCCGGTCGAGGTCGACCTAAGCAAGATCGAACCCGGCCAGCGACACATGGTGCAGTGGCGCGGTCAGCCGGTGTGGATCATCCGCCGCACCGACGCCGTGCTGTCCAGGCTGCCCGATCTCAAGGATCGGCTGCGCGATCCCGATTCGCAGGTGTCCGACCAGCAGCCCGGCTACGCCCAGAACGACCACCGCTCGATCAAGCCCGAGTGGATGGTGCTGGTCGGCCTGTGCACGCATCTTGGCTGCGCGCCCCTGTACGTTCCCGAAATGCTGCCGCAGCCATTCGACAGCCAGTGGCAGGGCGGATTCTTCTGCCCCTGCCACAATTCGCGCTTCGACATGGCCGGCCGTGTCTATCAGGGCGTGCCCGCCCCGACCAACCTGCGCGTGCCGCCGCATCGCTTCCTGGACGACAACCTGATCCAGATCGGCGTGAATCCGGAAGGAGCAGCCTGATGTCGAGTCCCCATCCGATCATGCGCGCCGTCCACGGCGTGCAGGCATGGTTCGAGGAGCGCGCACCGGGTGCGCGCCAGTGGTGGAATCGCCACGCCGCGCAATACTACGCGCCCAAGAACTTCAACGTCTGGTACTACTTCGGTTCGCTTGCCATGCTGGTGCTGGTGGCGCAGATCGTCACCGGCATCTGGCTGACCATGCACTACAAGCCCAGCGCCGCCGAGGCCTTCGCCTCGGTCGAGTACATCATGCGCGACGTCGAGTGGGGCTGGCTGATCCGCTACATGCACTCCACCGGCGCTTCGGCCTTCTTCGTGGTGGTGTATCTGCACATGTTCCGTGCGCTCATGTACGGCAGCCACCAGAAGCCGCGCGAACTGGTGTGGGTCATCGGCATGCTGATCTATCTGGTGCTGATGGCCGAGGCTTTCATGGGCTACGTGCTGCCCTGGGGCCAGATGTCCTACTGGGGCGCGCAGGTCATCATCTCGCTGTTCGGGGCCGTGCCCTACATCGGCGAGGGCCTTACCGAGTGGATCCGCGGCGATTACCTGGTGTCGGATGCCACCCTCAACCGTTTCTTCGCCCTGCACGTGGTGGCGCTGCCGCTGGTGCTGCTGCTGCTGGTCTACCTGCACCTCATGGCACTGCACGAAGTCGGTTCCAACAATCCCGACGGCATCGACATCAAGAAGGTGAAGGGTCCCGACGGCAAGCCTCTGGATGGCATTCCGTTCCACCCCTACTACACGGTGAAGGACCTGTTCGGCGCCGGTTTCTTCCTGCTCATCTGCGCCTTCATCATCTTCTACACGCCAACCTTCGGCGGCATGTTCCTGGAGCCCGACAACTTCATCGAGGCCAACCCGCTGGTGACGCCGGATCACATCGTGCCAGTGTGGTACTTCACGCCGTACTACGCCATGCTGCGCGCCATTCCCGACAAGTTCTTCGGCGTGGTGGTGATGGGCGCCGCGGTGATGATCCTGTTCCTGGTGCCCTGGCTCGACCGCAGCCCGGTGCGCTCGCTGCGCTATCGCGGCTGGATCTCCAGATTGCTGCTGGCGTTGTTCGTGGTGGCCTTCGTGGTGCTTGGCTGGCTCGGCATGCAATCCGGCAGCGAGACGCAGACCCTGATGGCGCGCATCTTCACTTTCTACTACTTCGCCTTCTTCATCACCATGCCGTTATGGACGAAGATCGATTCGACCAGGCCGGTTCCGGAACGGGTGCCCGCGCATGACTAAGCGACTTGTTGCCCTGCTGCTCGCCGTCGCGTCGGCACCGGCCCTGGCTGCCGGCGGCGTCAAGCTGGAAGCCTCGCACGCCAACGTTCACGACCGCGCATCCCTGCAGCGCGGCGCCAGGCTGTTCGTCAACTACTGCCTGAGCTGCCACGAGGCTTCGTTCATGCGCTACGCGCGGGTAGGTCAGGATCTTGGTCTGAGCGAGGAGCAGGTGGCCGAGCATCTGATCTTCACCGGCAAGGGCGTCGGCGAGACGATGACCGTGGCCATGGACCGCGACGACGCCATCGCCTGGTTCGGCGCGCCGGCTCCCGACCTGTCGCTGACCGCGCGCGCCAAGCCTGGTGGGGCGGACTGGATCTACACCTACCTTCGGTCGTTCTATGTCGACGAGAGCCGGCCATTGGGCTGGAACAACACGGTGCTGCCCAACGCCAGCATGCCTCACGTGCTGTGGGAGCTGCAGGGCATCCAGCGCCCGGTCTATGCCGAGGGGCACCAGGGCGACGCCGCCCACGTCGAGCGCCTGGAACTGGTGCAACCCGGCACCATGAGCCCGGCGGAGTACGACCAGGCCATGCGTGATCTCGCGGCGTTCATGGCCTACGTGGCGGAGCCTGCGGCCCTGAAGCGGGAGTCCATGGGTGTTTGGGTGCTGCTGTTCCTGGCGCTGTTCACCTTTCTGGCCTGGCTGCTGAAGCACGAGTATTGGCGTGACGTGCACTGACCACGCGCCTGTTCGATGCGGGTGCGACGCCGGCGATTCGGGCGTCGCATTCCATGGCGTTCAGCCGATGCACCCATGCGCGGCATGACCTCCAACCGACCCTACCTGATCCGCGCGCTGTATGACTGGATCAGCGATAACGGCTTCACCCCCTACATCCTGGTCGACGCCACGGCGCCGGACGTGCGCGTGCCTGGTTCGGCCATCCGTGAGGGCAAGGTGGTGCTCAACATCGCCCTGCGCGCGGTCGATCAGCTCGACCTCGGCAACGACACGGTCAGCTTCCGCGCACGCTTCTCCGGCGTAAGCCTTCCGGTGTCGGTGCCTGTGGTTGCGATCGAGGCGATCTACGCGCAGGAGAACGGTCAGGGCATGTTGCTGCCGCCGGACCAGGGACCGATCGGCCCAGAACCCGACCCGCCTGCCGGCGATGACGGCTCCGACACCGGCCGAAAGGCGCGCAAGCCGCTCAGACCGATCAAGGGACCGCCGCGTCTGCGCGTGGTCAAGTAGCCGGCGGTGCTTCCGGTAGTGGCAGGCTGATCCAGAGGATGCGCTCACCGTGCAGCTCGATGCTGCCGGGATGGCGATCGGCTCCATCGGTGGAGAATTCGAACGCGTAACGACGCACCAGGCCGATGTGACCACTGTCATGGCGGCGCAGGCGCATACGGTGCAGCGCCACGCTGTGGTCGAGCAACTGCACGCCGGCGCGACTGCAGGCGCGCACGCATCCCGCCCTTGCCCGTTCCGCGGCAGCGCGTGATGCGAACCAGAGCAGGGCGACGGCGCCAAGCGCTACCAGGCCGGCAAGTGTTCCGATCATTGGGTTAGTGTCCTCCGAGCTATGCTCGACGGCAAGCCACAGCTACGCGCTGCCAATGGGTGTGTAGAATCCGGGCACGTCTCCACCGGGTCCGAATGCGTGATCGACATCGCTGGATACCGCGTTATCGAGTTGATCGGGCGTGGCGCCACTGCATCGGTATACCACGCCGTCCAGCTTTCGCTGCAGCGCGAAGTGGCGATCAAGGTTCTGCACCCGGAACTGGCCGCCGATGCGGCGGCTGCGAGGCGCTTTCTCGATGAGGCGCGACTGCTGGCCGCGCTCAATCATCCGCACGTCGTACCGGTATGGGATGTGGGCGTCAGCGAAGGCGGCCTGCACTACTTCTCGATGCGCCACCTCCCCGGAGGCGACCTGACCAGCCGCATCGCCACCGGACCGATCGACAGCGGGCAGCTGTCGCGCATGGTATTCGGTATCGCCAAGGCGCTGGAGCACATCCATGCGCGCGGCCTCGTGCATCGCGACGTGACTCCGGGAAACATCTTGTTCGACCGTTCCGATGCGCCGTATCTCACCGATTTCGGGGTGGCGCGCAGCCTGGTCGGCAACCAGTCCGCCGCCCTCGCCGATCTTGCTCCGGCGGTGGTCCGCTACGCCAGTCCGGAGCAGCTGCGCGGTGCCGCAGTCGATCACCGCGCCGATCTGTACAGCCTGGGCATCGTCACCTACGAGGCCCTGTGCGGACGCTGCCCGTTTGTCGATGAAGATCCCTTCACCATCGCCTATGCCCAGGTGTTCGAACCGGTACCGGCATTGCCGGCGGCGCTCGGCCGCTGGCAGCCGTTGATCGATCAGGCTCTTGCCAAGTTGCCCGAGGCGCGCATCAAGGGCGCCGGCGCCTTTGCCGCGATGGTCGAGCGCTGCGCTCCGGAACATGTCAGCGGGCTCCACCTGACGATCCGCGCTCCACACCTCGAGCATATCCAGACCGGACGCCCGCAGGATGCCCTGCCGGTGGCGGCCGTGGCGCCGCCTGTGGCCGTGGCTGCCGATGACATGGCGACCTACGTGGCCAGGCGGCCGCACCTGCGGGCTGCGACCCCGTCCGCAAGTGCCGGGTCAGGGCGACGGCGTGCATGGTCGCTGGGGCTGCTGGGCCTGTCCTTGTTGCTGGTGCTGGCCGGGGCTGTCTGGATGCTGCTGCCTGAGCGTGCCTCCCGGGTCCCCGCACGGTCCGAGTCTTCGCCTGACCCGGCGCCGGTTGCGGTGGAACCCGCCATCCGGTCGTCCGTGGTGGCGGTCGATCCGATCCAGGATCCCGAAGCAGGTGCCGAGTCCGCGACGGAAGTACCCGCGTTCGACCTGGAGGAAGGTGATCTTGCCGGCTTGCCCACCGTGCTCGACCCGGTCGACGAGCTGACGCGCCAGGGGCGCGTGCTGCTGGCGGCGCGCCGGCTCATGCTGCCGCCCGGCGGCAGCGCGCATGATCGCTTTCGCCAGGCCCTGGAAGTCGATCCGGATGCGGTAGGGGCGAAACTGGGGCTGATCGACATCGGCCGCACGTATCTGGAACTGGCGGAAGGCACGGCGGTGTTGGATGAGCGTCTCGCATTCTGGGAACGCGGGCTTCTGGCGACCGAAGGTATCGACCTCGCGGTGGCCGTGCGCGAGGCCATCGGTGGCGCCCGCGATGCCGAGCGCGACGCCTACCTGGAGCAGGGCCGTGCCGCATTGGAACGCTGGGACGGCGACGCCGCGCGGATCGCCTTCGAGCTTGCGCTCAAGGTCGACGCCGCGGCGCCGGGTGCGGCCGAAGGGCTTGACGAGGTGGCCCGGGTCGGACGTCCGGGCTACCGTTTTTCCGATGCGCTCTCCGACGGCAGCCGCGGCCCCGAGCTGGTGCTGCTGGATGATTTCGCCCTGGCGCTGCACCCGGTGACCGTGGCCGAGTTCCGCCGATTCTGGCGTGACCAGGGCGCCACCTTTGAGGGGCAGCGACGCGTCTGTCGCGACCGCGAGTCGGGATGGCGCGCGTCGCGCAGGCGCACCTGGGAGGACCCGGGCTTCGAACAGGCCGAGGATCATCCGGTCGTGTGCGTCGGCTTCCACGAGGCGGAAGCCTATGCGCGCTGGCTTTCCGCGCGTACCGGCAAGCGCTACCGCCTGCCGCGGCCGGCCGAGTGGATGGCGGCCTACCAGGGACCGGCCGCCTGCGCCGACGCCAACCGTGGCGACCAGCGCTTTCGCCAGCGTCATGGCGCGCGCACGTCCTTCGCCTGCGATGACGGTTTTGCCGAGACCTCGCCGGTGCGCCGCTTTGCCGCGGTCGGCGCCGGCCTCTATGATATGGACGGCAACGTTCGTGAATGGAGCGTGCAATGCGTCGTCGAGGGCAGGGACGGATGCAGGGAAAGGCTGGCGCTGGGGAGCGCATGGCTTTCCGTAGACGAGCCCGAGCCGACGCAGCGCGCAATGAACAGCGAGGTTGCCTTCAACAGCGTGGGCTTTCGAATCCTGCGCGAGCGCGACTAGTGCAATGCCCTAACTGTTTGAGGGGGTCACGAACACATGAAGCTGCTTTTTCCCAATGGTGAGCATGCGCAGCACTCGCTGCGCGAGGGCGTAAGCCGGATCGGCAGCGCCGAAGGCTGTGAGATTCGGCTGGATCGCGACGGGGTTGCCCCCGAGCACTGTCGGATCGAACTGAGCGGCGTGCACGGGCGGGTCTTCGATATCGCGCCCGGCGCGCGCGTGTTGCTCAACGGCAAGGCGATCACCGCAGAGACGCAGATCAGGCCGGGCGACCTCCTGGCCATCGGCGGCGTGCAGTCGCGCGTGGTGGCTTTCGAGCGGGCGGCACCGACATCCTCTGCACCCACTCCGGCGCCGCCCTCCGCACCGGTCGACGAAGTGGGACGCACCAAGGTGCGCATGGCCGTGCCCCGACATATTCTGCGCGGGGTCTCCGGCAGCACCTTCGGCAAGAACTTTCCGGTGTTCGGCACCATGACCATCGGCCGCATGAGCGAGTGCGAGATCTCCATTCCATCCGAGGAGATCTCACGCCACCACGTGCGCGTGCAGACCCTTCCCGAGGGTCTGATGGTCGAGGACCTGGGCTCGTCCAATGGCACCTTCATCAACGACGAGCGCGTGCACAAGGGTGTGCTCAAGCCAGGCGATGAGCTTCGTCTGGATACGCTGCGCTTCCTGCTGGTGACGCCGGGCATGGACTCGTCGGTCGGTGCCCAGAAACGCGCGCCCGCGCCCACAAGCCAACCTGCGGCCGCAGGCTCGCAGATGTGGATCTGGATCGTCGTGGGCGTCGTGGTGCTGGGCGCCGTCGCCGCCGGACTCAAGTTTGCGGGAGTGTTCTGAGCCTGAGCGAGAAGTCGACGGCGCGCACATGTTTGGTCAGCGCGCCGATCGACACGTAGTCCACGCCGGTGGCGGCGATGTCGGCGAGGCCTTCCAGTTCGACGCCGCCGGACACCTCCAGTTCGGCAATGCCGGAACTGCGGCGTACCGCCTCGCGCATGTCGTCCAGGCTGAACTCGTCGAGCAGAACCCGGGGTACGCCGCAGGCAAGTGCCTGATCGAGTTCATGGAGGGATTCGACCTCGACTTCGAGCGGCAGGTCGGGAAAGCGAACGCGGGCCAGACGCACCGCCGCATCGATTCCGCCAGCGGCTGCGATGTGGTTTTCCTTGACCAGGATCGCGTCGTACAGACCCATGCGATGGTTGCTGCCGCCGCCGCAACGGACGGCATATTTCTGCGCGTGGCGGAGTCCGGGCAGGGTCTTGCGGGTATCCAGGATGCGCAGCCTGCTGCCCGCCACGGCATCGCAATAGCGTGCGGTGGCGGTGGCGGTGCCGGACAGCGTCTGCAGGAAGTTGAGTGCACTGCGTTCGGCAGCCACCAGGGCCCGTGCCTTCCCCTTGAGCGAACACACGTAGCTTCCAGCGGGTATGCGGTCGCCGTCGTCGAACCGCCAGTCGACCACGATGTCGACGTCCAGTTCGCGGAAACAGGCATCGAACCATGCGCGTCCGGCAAGCACGGCATGCTCCCGGCACAGCAGTTGCGCCTGCATGCGCAGGTCGGCGGGCAGCAGGTCGGCGGTGGCGTCGCCCGTGCCGATGTCCTCGGCCAGCGCTGCATCGACATCCTGCTGG
>DAOMOD010000064.1:0-4777 GCA_035444205.1 Lysobacteraceae bacterium | reverse complement strand
ATCGGGTGGCGCGGGGGGCTTCAACTGGTCCGTTGCTTGCGCAGCCGCGCCAGGATCTCGTTGAGGGCGCGGTCGACCAGCGCAGAACTCTCCAGCACCGATGCCGTACCGCTCTCCAGTTCCTCGGCGAGCCGTTCCGGGCTGCGGTCGCACACCTTCAGGCCCTTGTGATTGACGAACAGATGGCGGCCGCTGACCGGGCTGGTCCAAGACAGCCGGGCGCGTTCGTTCGGCCCCTCGGTGCGACGAAATTCGACCCAGGTACCGATGGTGAGATCGCGCGCCCGCTGCACCCAGGCTTCCTGAAGGGGGGATCCTGGTGCGATGTCCGCGCGGGCGCCCGGGTCTTCGAGGCTGGAATCGAGCGGCTGCACCAGCGGTTCGCCCGGGAGATGCAGTTCGTCCTCGGCTTCGTGCGCGAGTTCGGTTGGCTCGCAGTCGGGATCGACCTGCGACTCAAGCAGGTGCACCAGTTCTGCGCTCAGCTTCTGGATATCGCTGTCGTGATAGGCGACCGTGGTCAGTCCGTGTCTCAGCATGCGCTCAATCTGCGGAATCATCTGCAGCAGGCGTTCACGCTCCTCCGGGTCGGTCTTCGGCTCGGCGGCCCAGGCGAGATCGTCGGCGAAGCGTACCGCGTCCACCCAGGCCTGGCTGTCCTCGCCCTGGCGCAGCAGGGTCAGGACCAGGAAGTTGGCCCAGGGGCGCGTGAGTACGTTGTGGATGACGCGCGGCAGATCGCGACCGCGTACCCGCTCCAGAACCTCGCGGGCGGCACGCCGGCGCGCACCAAGCAGGCGCTCGCGACCGCGCGTCGCCTCGGCGGCGCGCTGTTCGGCCACCTCGGCGCGGCGCCGTTCCGCCGCGACGAAGCCGCGGAAATTGGACAACAGGCGGTCGAACAGGGCGAGGTTGTCGTCGAATTGGCGAAGTACGGTGTCGACCACACCGGAGATCCTGTCGTACAGGCGGCGGTCCGGGTCGCTGGCTTCGCTCCAGCCGATGCCTGCCTGCGACAGCTCATCGAGCAGGCGCCTGGCGGGATGGCTGCGCATGGCGAAGAAGCGAGGGTCGAGCAGCGCAACCTTGATATAGGGAATCTGCAGCCGGGCCAGCAGCACCTGGATCGCGGGCGGCAGGTTCTGATCCTGCAGGATGTAGTCGAAGACCATGCCCACGAGATCGATGGTGTGCTCGTCGCGCGGGCGGATCTGTGAGCTCTCGGCGTCCACGCCGAGGCGGCCCACGTGGTCGAGCAACCTGTGCTTGACCTGGTCGGCCGGGGATGGCGCTTCGCCGGCCGAACTGAACTCGCCCTGCAGCATGGACAGCGCACTGAGCAGATCGCCGACATCGACGACCAGCCGCTCGGCTGCGCCCCGATCGTCATGGCGATCGGCACGTCCCGCTTCGGCCCCTGCGGCGTCGGCTGCCGGATCGTTGGCGGCGTGGCGCTCGACGGATCCGGCGTAGTGGCGTGCCGTGCGCTGCGCCGCCATCAGCGTGTAGATGCTGCGGTAGACCTCGTCGGAGAAAGGCGAATCCTGATCGTCCTCGGCGAAGGGATCACGGTCGTCGGTGTGCTGTGCGGTACCAAAGGTGCCCGGGTGCGCACCTGCAGGGTGGGAAACGGGAGGCGCCGCGCCGCCGCCAGCCGGTGTCGAATGCGGTCCGGTCGGCGATCTACCCTGCAAAGAATCCGCGATCTGCGCCGGTTCAACCGGTGCAAGTTCGGGCGGGGCAGTCGCGTCGCGATCCTGCGATTCCCTGCGCTGGGCCACTGGCGTCGGAACCTTCGGCAGAATGCCGGCCGCCACCAGCAGTTCGTTGAGTTCGCCGTAGATCGGTTCGAGTGCATCGATCACCAATCGATCGAACAGCTTGAGCAGAATCAGGCGGATCTCGATGGTGCACTCGAGCGGTTCGATGGCCGCGCGGAACGCCGAGGCCAGTGCAGCCGGCGCCAGGGGATTGTTGTCGTCGTCGACCTCCGCTGCTGCCACGATCTGCTCGAGCCGGCGGTTCAGCGCGTACAGGGTTCGGCCCAACTTGCCCTCGGCACGACTGGCCATGGCGGTGACCGCCAGCGACTGCTCCAACTCCTCGTTTTCGACCAGGCTCAGCGAATCCTGAGGCTGTCGGGTCGACTGGCCGGTGCCGCCGGTGCGCCTTGCGCGGCCTTCGGCGAATTCCACCAACCCCTGTACCAGGCGCTCCTGGAAGCGGTGCTCGATGTCGCCGCGACGCCGGCGAACCTCGCGCATGCCGTCGAAGTAGCGTGCCTGCTCGGCGTTGCTGTTGGCCTTCTCCGCCATGTCGAACAGGGCGTCGTCGACCGCGTCCAGTGTCTCCCGCACAAGCGCCGCCAGTCGGGGTATCGCGCAGGCGTGGATGCGCTTGTGCAGATCAGCCATGACCTGGCGCGGGCGGGACTGTCCGATGTCTGGCTGCTGGGTCATGGGAAGGGCGGTCGCTCGGAGCGGCTCTTCGGTGGCTGCCGGGGGCGGGCGGAATTCGATCTAGCTTAGTCGAAAAGTGCCGCGGATCCGGGCGAACGATTGTGACAAATCTCCCGATTCGCCTTGAAATCCCGAGTCGATTTGTGAATTTAGGTGAACTGCACGGTGCCGATGCCTTCCTCCGGCAAAAGGACCGGCACACCGTCATCGATGCGGTAGACGACCTTGTCGTCTTCGGTGATCAGTGCTTCCTGCAGGGGACGGTCGACGCGGGTACCGTCCACGCGCAGGATTTCTCCACGGGCAATGCGTTCGTTGATGTCGGCCAGACGCTGGCGGCCGACCAGCTTGAGCGGCGTCTTGCTGACCGGGCAACAGAGGATCTCGAGCAGGCGTTTGTCCATGGGCTGGTGGCGGTAAAGTGGAAAGTACTCGGCTGGCCGTACAATAGCGTTTTTCGGGAGCCGTGGACGACATGAGCGAGCAAGACGCATCGGCGCCCCTGATCGGCGTGGTCATGGGCTCACGCTCGGACTGGGAAACGATGAAGGAGGCGGTCGATGTGCTCGACAGCCTGGGTGTGCCCTGCGAGGTGAAGGTGGTGTCCGCGCACCGTACGCCCGATCTCCTGTTCGAGTATGCCGCGAGTGCCGAGGCCCGTGGGCTGGCTGCGATCATCGCAGGCGCCGGTGGCGCGGCACACCTGCCCGGCATGCTGGCGGCCAAGACCGCCGTGCCCGTGCTCGGTGTACCGGTGCGGTCGCAGGCGCTGAACGGTCTGGATTCGCTGTTGTCGATCGCACAGATGCCGGCCGGGATTCCCGTCGCCACATTTGCCATTGGCGCCGCCGGCGCGCGCAACGCCGGGTTGTTCGCGGCGGCATTGCTGGCGCGCACGCATGGCCCGGTGGCTGCGGCGTTGAAGGCCTTTCGCGACAGGCAGACCGAGGCTGTGCTGTCGCGGCCGGATCCGCGGCAGCCTTAGAAATGGCGTTCACGGTGGGCATCCTGGGCGGCGGCCAGCTTGCCCGCATGCTGGCCCTTGCCGGCGCCCCGCTTGGCCTGCGCTTCCTGGTCCTGGACAGCGTCGCCGATGCGTGCGCGGGCCAGGTGGCGCCGCTGCTGCAGGCCGACTACCGCGATCATGCCGCGCTCGAGGAGTTCGCCGCGCGCGTCGATGTCGCCACCTTCGATTTCGAGAACGTCCCCGCGGCCAGTGCCGAGTGGCTTGCCGCGCGCGTTCCGGTCTACCCCAACCCGCGTGCACTGGCGGTATCGCAGGACCGCCTCGAAGAAAAGAACCTGTTCCGCGGGCTGGGCCTGGCCACGCCGGAATTCGCCGTAGTCGACAGCCTGGAGGATCTCAGGCAGGCGGTCGCCGCCATCGGCCTGCCCGCCATTCTCAAGACGCGCCGCCTGGGTTATGACGGCAAGGGCCAGTTCCGCCTGCGCGGTCCCGGCGATGTCGAGGCGGCATGGGCCGCGCTGGGCGGCGCAGCTCTGATCCTGGAGCGCTTCGTCGCCTTTGAGCGCGAATTGTCGGTACTGGGCGTGCGTTCCTCGACCGGCCAGTTCGTGGCCTATCCGCTGGTCGAGAACTGGCATGCGTCGGGCATCCTGTCGGCCAGTCTGGCACCGGCGGCCGTGTCCGCCGGGCTTGCCGACGAGGCGCTGGCCGTGGCGCGTACGCTGGCCGAAGCACTCGACTACGTCGGCGTGTTCGCGCTGGAACTGTTCCTGGTGGAAGGGCGCCTGATGGCCAACGAGATGGCGCCGCGTGTCCACAACTCCGGGCACTGGACGATCGAAGGCGCCGAGACCAGCCAGTTCGAGAACCATTTGCGCGCGGTCCTGGGTGCTCCGCTTGGCAGCATCGCGCCGCGTGGGACATCGGCCATGCTCAACTGGGTGGGGCAGCTGCCGGCACGCGATGCCGCGCTTGCCGAAGCGGCCGCGCACTGGCACGACTACGGCAAGGCGTCGCGTCCGGGCCGCAAGGTCGGTCACCTCACGCTGCGTGCCGACGCCCCCGCCACGCTGGCCGGGTCGCTCGCGCGCGTCGGCAGGGCGCTCGAGCGCGAAGCGCAGGTGGCGCCAGTGCTGGCGGCGCTGGCGAAGCACACCTGAGCAAGCAGGCCGCAAGGGACGCGAAGCGGTTACTCGAACACAATTGCACGAACAAGAAGCGGATAGGTCCTTTGCCGTCCGTTGCGGACATCCATTTTCGGAGCGCCCGGCGAAGCGCACCCGGGTCGCCCACAAGGTGGGCTCCTACAAGTGTTGTCGTAGGTCGGCACCACTGTGCCGCCATCGTGCCC
>DAOMOD010000063.1:7726-20292 GCA_035444205.1 Lysobacteraceae bacterium | reverse complement strand
CGGCGGCAGCGGCATGCCCGATTCCAGCAACGCGCGCAGGTGTACCGGCGTGCTCACCAGCACCCGTGGCGCGCGCGCCTGTGCCAATGCGGCGGCGATGTCGGCGGGAAAGAACGGGCGACCACGATGCACCGCCACGCCGCCCAGCAGCGGCATCAGGACCGAGGTCTCCATGCCGTACATGTGCTGCGGCGGCACCGTGGCCACAAGCTGCGCCTGCGCCCCGACGATACCGCGCAGCAGGGACGCGTTGAGGGCGGTGCTGTGGGCGAAGCTTCCCCAGGTCTTGATATTGGGCTTGGGCTGGCCGCTGCTACCGGAGGTGAAGCCGATGGCCACCACCTGGTCGGCGCCGAGATGAGGCACTGCCTGTGGCAGGCCGGATGCCTGGCGAGCGATATCGATGCGGTGATAGCGAGGCGCCTCCGCCTCGCCCTCGCGCTCGCCCAGGCAGTAACTCTGCGGGTAACGGGCATGCACCTCGCCGATCACGTTGGGTGCACGCGAATGCGGCAGCAGGTTCACCTGGCCGCGCAGAGCCACGGCGCAGAACGCCGCCAGGAACCAGTAGCGATCGTCACAGAGATTGATGGCGTGGCGCGCCTCCGGCAGTTGAT
Source organism: Lysobacteraceae bacterium (assembly GCA_035444205.1). Lineage (GTDB taxonomy): Bacteria > Pseudomonadota > Gammaproteobacteria > Xanthomonadales > BPKI01 > DAOMOD01. The sequence continues at coordinate 19,675 of DAOMOD010000063.1, read as the reverse complement.
CGGCCAGGGCATGCACGTCGGCGAGAAAACGCCCGGTGCAGATCGTACCGTCGTGGTCGAAGGCGAGCGCACGCTCGCCGACGGCGCCGCTCAGCAAGGGCCATGTCGGCCCCGTGCCAAGGGCCGTTTCGATCGCTGCCGCCATACACCTTCCCCTGGGTTCGACGGCTGTTGGCGGACGCCGCAGCCGTGCCGTGAAATTCTACCCTGCCGGCCACGGCCGCGAACCGTGCTGCGCGACCGCGGGTAGCTTTCAGGCGGCGTGCGGCTGCCGCCAGGGGTGGCTGCGGCGGGCCTGGCGAGTCTGACGGCGTCGGGCCTGGCGACGACGACGCGGGCCGACTGCAGCGCCGTGCAGAAGGCGCCAGACGGCGAGCGAGGCAAGCGGGGCAAGCAACAGCCAGAACGGCAGCCAGCCGATCAGCGCGTGGTACCCGCGTGCTTCGGGGAACACGATGATGGCGAGTGCGCCAGTCAGCAGCCACAGGCGCAGGGTCAGCGGCGGCAAAGGGCGGGGGGTGGTGGACATGACCTGGCTCCGGTGGGGACTGCCGGCGATGCTGGGGCGGGCCGGTCTCAGCGTGCGAGACGCGCCACCCGGGGTTGCCGGATGCAATTCAAACAGGCGTTTGACTTTTCCCATACGCATGCGTATGTTCAGGCCGTCCGTCATGGATGCCACAGTGGCATCGCCCGCGCGGGGGGCGTGGGGCGGCATCCGGGGGGTGACGGGCCGATGCATCCGTCTTTTTGTCTCTGGGGAGGGACATGCCATGCCTCACGCTTTTCTGCGCTGCGTTTTCGTCTTCGTGTTGCTGTTCGCCGTGGCCCTGCCGGTGCAGGCCCAGAGCGACTACACGCGCACCCAGCACCCGATCGTCCTGGTCCACGGCCTGCTCGGCTTCGACAGCCTGCTCGGGGTGTACGACTACTGGTTCCTGATTCCCGGCGAACTGCGCGCCGGCGGCGCCAGGGTGTACGTGGCTCAGGTGTCCGCCAGCCATTCCAGCACCGTGCGAGGCGAGCAACTGGTCGCCTACCTGGAAACCCTGCGCGCGATCCACGGCCATCAGCGCTTCAATCTGATCGGGCACAGTCACGGCGGACCGACCATCCGTTACGCGGCGTCGGTGCGCCCGGATCTGGTTGCCTCGGTCACCTCGGTGGGCAGTCCGCACACCGGCAGCGCGGTGGCCGACGGCATCCGTGCCGGGGTTGAACCGGGCTCGCCGCTGGAGTCGCTGGTGGCTGGCCTGGTCAACGCACTGTCGCACTTCATCGCCCTGCTTTCCGGCAACATGGATCCGCAGGATGCGCTGGCGGCGCTGGCCTCGCTCGACACGCCCGGCGCGGCGGCGTTCAACGCCCTGCATCCGCAGGGTCTGCCGGCTACGGCCAGGGTGCGGCTGTGGTGAACGGCGTGCGCTACTACTCGATCGGCGGCACCCGGGTGCTCACCAACGTGCTCGATCCGTCCGACTACCTGCTGCTTGCGACCAGCCTGTTCTTCGGCAATCAGCCCAACGACGGACTGGTCGGACGCTGCTCCAGCCACCTCGGCGTGGTGCTGCGCAGCGACTATCCGTGGAACCATCTCGACCAGGTCAACCAGGTGCTGGCGCTGCGCGGGTTGTTCACGCCCAGCCCGACCTCGGTGTACCGCGCCCATGCCAACCGGCTGAAGAACGCCGGGCTCTAGTCCGGCCGGGATGCGCCTGCGCATTGCCCTGCTTGCAGCGCTGCTGGCGGCTGTGTATCTCGTCGTCGCCGGTCACGGCGGCGACGATGTGGCAGTCCCGTCAGCCGCGCCCGCGCCGGTCGCCGTGTCCGACGTCGGACATGACGCGGAAGGGGAGCTGGCATCGCCACCACCGGTCGCGGTCGATGAAGCGCATTCGCCACCCGCGCCCTCGCAGCAGGGCAGCGAGGTCGACGGCGCCATCGCCTTCGACGCTTTCGGTCGTCTGATCGTCGACCGCGAGCTGCGCCGCCTGTTCGACTATCACCTGGCCGCCATCGGCGAACTGGATATCGAGGAGATTCGTGCGTCACTGCACGCACTGGCGCAGGAGGCCGGCGGCGCGCACGGCGCAGCCCAGGTGCTTGCGGCCTTTGCGCGCTACCTCGAATACCTCGACCAGGTCGACCGCCTGGTGCTGCCGGCGCAGGCCGATCTGCTGGACCGCCTCGAAGCCCTGCATGCCCTGCGCCGGCAGTATCTCGGCAACGCCGTGGCGGAATCGTACTTTGCCGACGAGGAAGCGGCAGCGCTCGACCTGATCGCACGCGTCGAAGATGCCGCGGCAGGCATGGCCACGGTGCCCGCCGACGACACGGATCTGGCGCTGGAACAGACACTCCAGTTCGAGCGCGAGGGTACCGACGCCGTCACCCGTCAAGCCGAACGCAGCGCGCTGTTCGGCGACGCGGCGGCGCTGCGTCTGGCGGCACTCGACGAGGAACGCGAACGCTGGCGGCAGCGCGTGGATGACTACCAGTCGGCGCGCGCGGCCATCATCGATGATCCGTCCCTCACGGCTCCGGCACGGGATGCCGCGCTTCTTGCCCTCCTCGAGCAAAGCTTCGACGAGGCCGAACGCCGCCGCGTGCTGAGCCTGCTCGACGACGGCTGAGCCCTCCGGTGGGCAACAGGGGCGCGATAGCGATGCGAAGGGATGATCGCGGCTCTCGCCGCTCCTACACAAACCACGCCCCGTAGAGCGCACCGTGTGCGCGACCGTCCCAAACGAAAACGGCCACCCGAAGGTGGCCGTTCCGTGTGTCGGAAACGAGACCCTGCGGTTCAGGCGTCGAACTGCGCGCGCATCTTCTTCATGGCATTGGCCTCGATCTGGCGAATGCGCTCGGCGCTGACGCCGTACTCGTCGGCCAGCTCCTGCAGGGTGGCCTTGGGCTCGTTCAGCCAGCGGCGCTGGATGATGTCGCGCGAGCGCGCGTCGAGCTGCTCCATGCCGAGGTCGAGACGCTCAAGCTGGTAGTCGGACTGGTCGTCGGCGATGGCATGGGCCATGGGGTCGGCGTTCAGCGCATGCAGGTAGGCGGCCGGCGCCGGTCGCGCGTCGTCGTCATCGTCGTCGTTGCCGGCATCGAAGGCGATGTCGTGGCCGGAAAGGCGCGACTCCATCTCCAGCACGGTTTCCGGCGGCACGTTCAGGTCCTTCGCCACCGCCTGCACTTCGTCGTGGCTGAGCCAGCCGAGGCGCTTCTTGGCGCGGCGCAGGTTGAAGAACAGCTTGCGCTGGGCCTTGGTGGTGGCCACCTTGACGATGCGCCAGTTCTTGAGGATGAACTCATGGATCTCGGCGCGGATCCAGTGCACGGCGAAGCTGACCAGGCGCACGCCCTGCTCGGGATCGAAGCGCTTGACCGCCTTCATCAGGCCGATGTTGCCTTCCTGGATCAGATCGGCCAGCGGCAGGCCGTAGCCCGAGTAGCCGCGGGCGACATGGACCACGAAGCGCAGGTGCGACATGACCAGGGCGCGGGCGGCGCCAAGATCCTCGTCGTCGCGGTAGCGGCGGGCAAGCGCCTGCTCGTCCTCGACGGCCAGCACCGGAATGCGGTTGACCGCACCGATATAGGCGTCGATGGAGCCCAGCGCGCTGGGGATGGGCAGGTTGTGGGCCACCAGGGCGTTGTTCATGGATGCGTTCATGCTCCCGATTTTAGCACTCGCCCGCATAGAGTGCTAACCCGGATGGAAGTTCCCCGCCAGCCATCGTCCACAGGCCAGGTACTCAGCCCGGGGATACCTCAGTCCAGAATGGCCCGCACGGCATCCAGCGCTTCCCTGACCACGGCATCCGGGGCACGTTCGATCCGCCGAAACCGCCGCGCGCGCGCATCCACCGTACGTGTCTGGTCGCAAAGTGCCACACCCCGGGTGACCGAGCCGCTACCCATCACGGAAACGCTGAATCCGGACTCGCGCGAGGCGATCCCGCCCTGGCTGATCGGCGCCACCAGCAGCAGCCCCGATGCCTTGTTGAAGGCATCCGCCGACAACACCAGGACAGGCCGCGATCCGCGGATCTCACGTCCCAAGGTGGGGTCCAGGCTCAGTTCAAGAATGTCCCCGCGCCGCGGAATCCCGCGGCTCACAGCGCTTCGCGTCCGAGTGCTGCATCCTCCAGCCAGGCTCTGTCGCGATGCCAGGCAGCCGGCGAGTCCGGGCTCGCCGCCAGACGATCGGCCAAGCTACGACGCGCAGGCGTCACCGACAACCGCCGCCCTTCGAGAGTCAACTCCACGACCGACCCGGCACTCACCGCCATGGCTTCAGCGATGGGCTTGGGGATGGACAGGATGACGGATCCTCCTGACTGACGCAGGGTTGCGGCGCGAGGCATGGCAGAGATTCGAGGTTGTTTTACGCAAGTAAAACTATAGGTCCATTCACTGGCGGACGCAAGCGGCCAGACTAACAGCGTTCATCCGCGTGTCGCTGCCGCCGGCAAGCAATCCAGCCGCGCCATCTCCCCACGCCTGAACAGTTCCGGATCGGCCAGGAACACGTCCAGCATCGGCGTGGCATCGAGGCCCCAGAACAGCTCGCCCGCCACCACCGCGGTGGGCACGCCGAAGATGCCGGCGGCCAGGGCCGCCTCGCCATTGCTGCGCAGGGTCTGCTTGACGACAGGGTCGGCCAGCGCAGCATCCGGGTCCGCGATGCCGAGCCGAGCCGCCAGCGGGCGCAGGGCATCGACGCTGTCGGCGGTGCGTCCCTCGATCCAGATCCAGTCGAAGATGGCGCTGACCGCTTGTGCGGTCTGGCCGGCGGCGATGCACAACCGCAGCGCCGCCAGCGGATTGAACGGGTGCGCCGGCGGGAAGCGCAGCGGCACGCCCATGCGTTCGGCCTGGAACTGCACGTGGCGGTAGGTGAAGCGGCGCTTGGCGGGGATCTCGGCCGGGCCCTTGTGGCCGTGCTGATCGAGCAGCGCCGCCAGCAACAGCGGACGCGGCACCACCTCGTGCGCCGGCGCCAGCGTGCAGATTGCCGGCCATTGCAGGAAGGCGAAGGGGCTGATGAAGTCGAAGTACCAGTCGATGCGCATGGCGTCGGTCTCGAATCGGTGGTGGCGGACATTCGGGTTCGCCCATTCAGCCTGGGTCAAAACTGTCCGGGTACCCTGAGATCCCCAGAGGGAGGGACATGGTATGCGCAATGCTCTGATCGTGATCGGCCTCCTGATCGCCGCCGTCGGCGTCGCCGGCTTCGCCGGCCTCATCGAGTACAGCCAGATGAAGGACGTGGTGGAGATCGGCGAGTTCTCCGCTTCCGTCGAGCGCAAGGAACGGCCGCCGCTTTGGGTGAATGCCACGCTGCTCGGCGCCGGTGCGTTGCTGGCCGGCTTCGGGCTGGCCAAGCGGCGCTGAGTTGCTCGGGACTCGGGACTCGGGACTCGGGACTCGTCAGGAGGGTCGCACGGATTTCGAGGCTGTCGACGCTGTCGGACCATCGGTGCCAGGACCGGCGGTAGCAAGGAGTGCTTTCCTCCACGGCCCAGCGGATCCGGCTGGCGACCTTGGGGCCGATGCCCTCCACTTCGGTCAATGCCGGGACATCGGCGCATATCGCCGCTTCCACGCTGCCGAAGCGCTCGATCAGGCCGCGTGCGCGCGCCGCGCCGACGCCGGGCAGGCCCTGCAGCAGGTGGGACTGCAGGGCCACCTTGCCCTTGGGACGCCTGCCGCGTCGTGGCAGCGCGCCCGTGCTCATCTGGCGAAACTGGCGGGCGGCGAACAGCATGGTCCGCGCCGTTTCCTCGGGACTGCGCGTGCGCAGCACCGGCAACCCGATCATCCACGTGACGTTGACCAGCGCCCCCTGGATCGCCTCCCAACGCATCCGCGAACCGGCAAGATCGCGCGCACGGCCTTCCAGGATCAACGCTGCCGGTCGCTTCGATTCTGCAAGGCGCAGCGCCTGGTCGAACAGGCGCCCGTCCTTGATGGAGGCCACCAGGTCCGCCAGCGTCTTGCGCTCGACGATGAGCGCGCCGTCGACCAGGTAATCGCCCAAAGGCATGCGTCGCCGCTCGATGGCGAACTCGCCCTGCGCCTCCAGCACCTCCAACATCGGACTTGCCCTTTCGCGGTCGTCGACAACCAGCGCGATGCGACCATCGCGCTCCGGCCGCTTGTGGTCGTCGGTTCCTTGTTGCTCCATCACCCATCTCCCCGGTCGGCACATCTGCGGCCTACCTCCACCGATAGCCGCCCTGCGTCTCAGGCCGTGAGACCCTCGCACGCGTGGCGTGCCACATAGTGCCGAGCGCAAATTTCAACGTGTGGACAGTTGCGCGGCCTTCCAGGGGTCAATGACTCGAATGCCACAGTCGACGAAATCGTCGATATTGCGGGTGGCGAGATCGGCGCCACGCGACCGGCAGATCGCTGCAATCTGCGCATCGAACTGACTGATCGGCCGGCCTGATCGACGTCGCGAGGCTGCGATGTCGGCGAACGCCTGCGCCGCCGCATCGTCGAACGGCAGCAGGCGGTCGGCAAAATCCTCCGCAAACATGCCGTCAAGCGCATGGCGCAACCGGTCCCGCCGTCGGCCGGCCGGCAGCAGCGCAAGGCCGAAAAGCATTTCCGCCTGGGTAACCGTGGTCACGAACAGAGATTCGACCGGCTGCTGCTCGACCCATGCCACGACACGCTCCGCCGGCCCGCGGACCAGCAACTCCGACAGGACGTTGGTATCGAGCACGATCACGGCTTGAAGCGCGGTGGCTCACGCATCGGATCGCGCGCGGGAATGTCCAGCTCCAGGTCACCGGCCTCGGAAAAGCGACGACGCAGGGCCTTGATCAGTGACGGCGAGGCACGCCTGCCGCCGGCCAGCGCCGTCCTCAGAATGTCGCGGGCCTCGTCCTCCATCGAACGCCCGCAACGCGCCGCGCGTACGCGCAGGCGCTCCTTCAGCGCGTCGTCAAGATTGCGAATGGTGATGCTGGCCATCGTCGTATTCCGCGGTCGCTCCAGCGCCCATGCTAGGGAGTGCAATCATTGATTGCAAGTGACCGGTGATTGCGAAACCGGCGGCCGCACACGCATGCTCAAGGTGAATCGCCCGCGACGGGGCCCGGTTGCACCACCCGCTACAATCCCGCCCATGGATGTTTCCCACCTGCTCGACGGCCTGAACAGCGCCCAGCGCGAGGCCGTCACCGCCCCGTCCGGCCACACCCTTGTCCTCGCCGGCGCCGGCTCCGGCAAGACCCGGGTGCTGGTGCACCGCATTGCCTGGCTGCTCGAAGTCGAGCACGCCTCGCCGTGGTCGGTGCTGGCGGTCACCTTCACCAACAAGGCGGCGGGCGAGATGCGCTCGCGCTGCCAGACGCTGCTCAGCCGTGACAGCCGCGGTCTCTGGGTCGGCACCTTTCATGGCATCTGCCATCGCCTGCTGCGCCAGCACTGGCGCGAAGCCGAACTTCCGGAAACCTTCCAGATCCTCGACGCCGACGACCAGGTGCGCATGCTCAAACGCATCATCGTCGGCATGGGGCTGGACGAGTCGCGCCATCCGCCACGGCAGGCGGCCTGGTTCATCAACGCACACAAGGACGAAGGCAGGCGGCCGGACAGCATCGAGACCCTGCACAATCCGGCGCTCACCACGTTGGTGGACATCTACCGCGCCTACGAGGCGCAGTGCCGGCGCTCAGGCCTGGTCGATTTCGCCGAGTTGCTGCTGCGCGTGCACGAGACCTTCCTCAAGCACGAAGCACTGCTCAGGCACTACCGCGAGCGCTTCCGCCACCTGCTGGTCGACGAGTTCCAGGACACCAATGCCATCCAGTACGCCTTCGTGCGCCTGCTGGCCGGCGACAGCGGACAGGTGTTCGTGGTCGGCGACGATGACCAGGCCATCTACGGCTGGCGCGGCGCGCGAGTGGAAAACGTTCAGCATTTCCTGCGCGATTTCCGCGGCGCGCGCACGCTGAAACTGGAACAGAACTACCGCTCCACCGCCACCATCCTGAAAGCCGCCAACGCAGTGATCGCGCGCAACCCGGAACGCCTCGGCAAGGAACTGTGGACCGCCGGCGAGGACGGCGCACCGGTGCGCCTGTACGCCGCCTACAACGAACAGGACGAGGCACGCTTTGTCATCGAGCAGATCAAGGCCGCACTCGATGCCGGTGAGGCCGCATCCGGCAACGCCGTGCTGTACCGCTCGAATGCACAGTCGCGGCTGTTCGAGGAGGCGCTGATGGAGCGGCGCATCCCCTTCCGCGTGTACGGCGGCATGCGCTTCTTCGAGCGCGCCGAGATCAAGGACGCCATGGCCTACCTGCGCCTGGTCGGCAATCGCAGCGACGATGCCGCCTTCGAACGCGCCGTCAACACGCCGCCACGCGGCATCGGCGATCGCACCCTGGATGTGCTGCGCCAACGCACGCGGCGCGACGCATTGACGATGTGGGAGGCGACGCTGGCCGAGCTGACAGGCACGACGCTGGCGGCACGCGCCAAGACCGCGCTGCGCGGCTTCATCAGCCTGATCGCCGAGCTGGCCAGCGCCTGTGCCGATCTCGAACTGGAAGCGAAGGTCGAGAAGATGCTGGAAGCCTCCGGCCTGCGCGAGCACCACGAGAAGGACCGCAGCGGCCAGGGCGAGTCGCGGGTGGAGAACCTCGACGAACTGGTCAACGTCGCCGCGCGCTTCGAGCCGGACGCCGACGATGTCAGCGCCGGGCTTGACGAACTCGGCGCCTTCCTCAGCCACGCCGCGCTGGAAGCCGGTGAAGGCCAGGCCGAGGCGTGGGAGGACTGCGTGCAACTGATGACCCTGCACTCGGCCAAGGGCCTGGAGTTTCCGCGCGTGTTCCTGGTGGGCCTGGAAGACGGACTGTTCCCCAGCCACAAGTCGTTGCAGGAAACCGGGCGACTGGAAGAGGAACGACGCCTGGCCTACGTCGGCATCACCCGCGCCGAACGCGAGCTGGTGCTGTGCTACGCCGAATCGCGCCGCCTGCACGGCCACGAGACCTACAACCGCCCCTCGCGTTTTCTCGACGAGATCCCGCCCGAGCTGCTGAACGAGGTGCGCCCGCGGGTCAAGGTGGAGCGCCCGCGCAATGCGGACCGGTTCACCGATCACGAGCTGCCGGCCATCCGTCTCGGCCAGCGCGTCAGCCACGCGACCTTCGGTGAAGGCACCGTGGTCGGCGCCGAGGGCGCCGGCGACCACGCCCGCGTGCAGGTGAATTTCGAGCGCGCCGGACCGAAGTGGCTGGTACTGGCGTATGCGAATCTGACGGCGGTGTAGGGAGCGAGTTCCAGTAGCCAGTTCCAGTGGCCAGAAACAAGGCTCAAGGCAATCTCGTGCCTTGGCCCGCTACAATGCGGGTGTGAACGCAAATACGCCCATTGGCGGCAAGACCCATGGCGCGTCTGAGCTGGTCTTCGCGAGCCGCTGGAAGACGGCGGCCATCGCGCTCGACGCGGAACGACTGCGCACCCTGCGGTCGCTGACCGAGGAAGCGGCAGCGCAACGGTTCGCCTTGCTCCTGGCGCCACGAGAAATCGGCTGCATGCGACCGACTTCGGGGCTGGTCGAGCAGCAGCGCATCTTCGATCGACTTCGCCGTCGGGCACCGTGAATCTCGGCCCGATCCTCGATGCGGCTCTTGCAGCACAAGCGGTGTGCGTTTCGCTGGAATTGCCGTACTGCGTGATCGGAGGCGTGGCGCTCCAGCGCTGGGGTGAGCCGCGTTACACGGCCGATCAGGTCCGCACCGAACTCGAACCACTGCTGGCCGCCAAGGAGGCACCCGAACTCGCCACCGAACTGGAAGCGCGCATCGCACGCCATGTGACCAAGGGTCCGTAGTACGGTCAGCATGGCAGCATCTGGAGTATCGAGTCGCGGCTCTCGCCGCTCCGGGGTATCGCTTGCGTAGGTCCGGGGAAAGCCCGGCGCAGACGCGAAACGGCCGAACCCACCGTGGGGGCGACCCGGGATCGACATGGTTGCGAAGGGACGGTCGCGCACACGGTGCGCTCCTACAACACACGAATGGATATCGTCGCCTTGGCGCTGATCGCGGCTGTCGCCGCTCCTACCTCGCCCCCTACTCCGCCTGCAGCGCGCGTACCGGGTCCAGGCGCGAGGCCTGCAGGGCCGGATAGACGCCGAAGGCCACTGCGATGGCCACGCACACCGCCACCGCCAGCGCGATGGCAAGCGGCGACCAGGCGACGGCCCAGCCGGCGAAGGCGCCGATGATCATGGCCAGCGCCACGCCGAAGACGATGCCGAGCAGGGCGCCGATCATGGCGATGGTGGTGGTCTCGGTGAGGAACTGCTGGACGATGTCGCGAGGACGTGCGCCCACCGCGCGCAGCAGACCGATCTCGGCGCGGCGTTCCATCACCGTGGCCAGCATGATGTTCATGATGCCGATGCCGCCGACCAGCAGGCTGATACCGGCGACGCAGGCCAGCACGATGGTGAAGATGCGCTGGGTCTGCTGGTGCTGCGCGAGCAGGCGCGCCGGCACGGTGATCTCGAAATCGTTCTCGCCGCCGTGGCGGCGCGACAGCAGTTGCTGCAGTGGTTCGGCCGCGGCGCTGACGTCGGCGCCGGAAGCCATGCGCAGGCGGAAGGCGTCGAGTTCGCTGGCCATGGCCTGGTGCTGGAAGCGCCGTTGCGCGGTGGCAAGCGGCACGAACACCTGGTTGGCCTCGCCGCCAAGGCGCTGACCCTGGAACTCGCCGCGCGCAAGCTGGCGGTCCTCCAGCACACCGACCACCGCCAGCCACACGTGATTGACCTTGATGCGGCCGCCCAGCGCCTGCCCGTTCGGAAACAGCGCACGCGCCGCTTCCGACCCCACCACGGCGACCTGTGCCTGTGCCAGGTCGTCCTCCTGGGTCAGCAGCCGACCTTCGCGCACGCGCAGGCTGGCCAGTTCGAAGTGACTGGGGGTGACGCCCACCACGCGTGCGTCGGAATCGCCGCTGGCGCTGAACAGCTCCCACACGCGCACGTCCTTGGTGGCGCTCCAGCCGTCGACCATCGGCAGTGTGTCCAGGCTGGCCTCGACGTCGCGCAGGGTGAGGCCCATGGAACGCTCGCGCAGGTCGCGCAGCGAAGCGCTCTCGGTCGGGCGCTCGCTGACCAGCAGGTTGCGCAGGCCCATGCCCTCGATCAACGTCAGCGCCTCGCGGCGACCGCCCTCGCCGACCGCCAGCATGGCGATCACCGCACCGACGCCGAAGATCATGCCGAGCAAGGTGAGGAAGGTGCGCAGGCGGTGCACCCAAAGCTGGTCCAGCGCCTGCTTAAGAAAATCCGTGCTTCTCATGCGCCGTTCTCCGCCGCCGGCCGGGTCAGGGCGACGCGCTCGCCGGGCTTCAGACCATCGACGATCTCCACGCGCGTGGTGCTGCGCACGCCGATGCTGACCGCGCGACGCTCGGTGTTGCGGCCGTTCATCACCTGCACCCAGCGGCCGTCGCCATCTTCCAGCAACGCCTGCACCGGCACGCTGAGGGTGGCGCGCCGCTCGGCCACGATCACCTCGGCACTGACCCGGTTGCCAACGCGCATGATGTGTTCGTCGACCTCGTCGAAACGCACGGTGAGGCCGAAGTACTTGACCGGACTCTGCCGGTCGCGCGTGCTGGCCACCGTATCGACGCTGCTCACGCGGCCGTGGAGAACGCGCTGCGGCAGCGCGTCCAGACGCAGCTCGACGCGCTGGTCGATGGCCAGACCCGCGGCATCCGCTTCCGGCACCCACAGGCGCGCCTCAATGGCACCCGGCGTCGGAATGCGCGCCACCGCCATGCCGGGAAACACCACCTGTCCGGGCTCGGTCAGCTCTCCCCAGAAATTGCGCTCGCGGATCACCAGACCGGCAGCCGGCGCGCGCACTTCCAGTTGCTCGAGCGCAGACGTTTGCATGG
>DAOMOD010000063.1:0-7716 GCA_035444205.1 Lysobacteraceae bacterium | reverse complement strand
TTCCGCTGCGCATGGCCCTGGCGCTGGGCTGCAAGCAGGCCGAGTTCGGCAGCGGCGCGTTCCGAATGATTGTCCTCGCGCCAGCGGTAGAACGCGTCCTGCGCCTCGAGATAGCCAAGATCGGCCAGCGCATCGATGATCTCGTTGCGCGAGTACAGGCGCTCATCCATCACCGGGAAACGCTCCGCCAGATCACGCTCCAGTTCGACCTCGCGCGCGCCGGTGGCGATGCGCTTGAATTCGCTGTCGAGCTCCTGCGACTTGCTGTCGCGACGCAGATCGAGACGCGACATCTCCACGGCGGCCTTCTCCTGTTCGCGCAGGTAGGTGTCGCCGTCGAAACGCGCCACCACCGCGCCGGCCTCGACTTCGCTGGAGTCGGCGATGACCCAGGACAGCGTCATCGGCATCTGCACGCTGTGCGGCAGGGTGATCGGCTGGCTCTCCGCCGCCGTCAACTGACCCTCGGCGCGCACACGCACGATGAAGTCGCCCTCGCTGACGGTGAAGGCGATGGTGTCCGGCGCCGAAACGCCGCAGCCGGCGAGCAGCACCACCAGCAAAGTCGACAGCGTGCGGCAGGACAGGGATGCCGCCGCACGACCGCCCTGCTCCCTGCTCCCCGCTCCCCGCGCTCCGATTACCGCATCCATACACGGTCTCCCGCCGACAAGCCATCCTCGACCACGAACTCCTCACCCACACGCGCCCCCAGGCGCACGCTGCGCCGCTGCTCGCCCATCGCGCCGCGCACCCGCACGAAGGCGCCGTCGCCGGCAATCTCGACGGCACGCACCGGCACGCGCAGCGCCGCGGGCAGGGTGGCAGTGACCACTTCGGCCTTGAGCGACATGCCCGGCCGCATGAAATCGGGATCCGGATCGGCGATGGCGATCTCGGCGTCCACCACCATCGCCGCGGAATCACGCGAGCGCTGGCGCAAGGCCGGGTTGATGCGCACCACTTCGCCGCGGAACACGCGATCGGGATCGGCGTCGAGCTGCACCCGCGCCGGCTGCCCCACACGCAGCTCGCCGGCCAGACGCTCGGCCACCTGCACCTTGGCCACCATCTGCGTCAGGTCGGGAATCTCGCCCACGGTCTGCCCGGCCCAGATGCGGCTGTTCTGGGTGAACTTCTCGCCACTCCAGTCGCTGTGCACGATCATCACGCCGTCGCGTGGCGCACGCAGGTTCATGCGCTCCATCTCGTTGCGGATGCGTGCCACGTCGAGTTCGAGGCGCTCGACCTCGGCTTCGATCGCGGCTTCCGCGTTGATGTTGACGGCACGCGCCAGCCCCACCTTCTCTGCCTGGCGGCTGTCGCGATAGGCGGTCAGCTCGCGGTCGATGACCAGCTTGCTGTACTCGATGCCGGCGACCAGGTCCTCGGGCTGCTCGGCCTTGCGCAGCGCGCGCTCGGCTTCCATGCTGCGCTGCGCGGTCTCCAGCGTGCGTTCCTCGCCGGTCTGCGCGTTCTGCTGGCGACGCTGCGCCAGCTCCTGGCGCTTCTCGTTGAGCTGGGCCTCGGCGGTCTGCAACTGCTCGCGCAACTGCGAGGCATCGAAGCGCACCACCGGCATGCCGGCACGCACCTCGGTGCCCTCGGGCACGAGCTGCGCGATCGTGTAGTTCCAGATGTTGGTGACCGGAGGCGGCGACAGTCGCGCGGTGTTGGCCGATTCCAGGCTGCCGGTCACGCGCACCGTCACCGGCACATCGCCATGCGCGGCATCCACCCAACGGCCATCGCCACCGCCGCATGCGGCCAGCGCCAGTGTGCCTGCCAGGAGCAGAAACGGACGCATCATGGCGTTCCTCCGGCCAGCGGCGATCCGCTGTCGACGATTTCCACGCGCGCGCTCATGCCGGGCATCAGCGTGTCGTGACCGTCATCGAGCAACACCAGCGCGTCGAAGTACACGGATCGGCCCCACAGGGGTTTGCTCACCCCCTGCCGCGAAATCTGCTGGACGCGGCCGCTGATCTCGCGCGCCGGCATGGCATCCAGCACCACACTGACGCGGGCGCCCACCGGCACGCGGTACAGGTCGGCCTCGTGCACCCAGGCGCGCACCACCAGGCTGTCGCGGCCGGACACGATGGCGACCACCTCGCCAGGCTGGGCGTTGTCTCCGGGAAAGATCTTGCTGATGTTGCCGCGCATGCGCGTGGTGCCGTACTGCACCGTGCCATCGCGGTCGGCGTGCGCGGTCATTGCCGCCAACTGGCTTTGCAGATAGGCCATCTCGGCCGCCAGGCGACGCTCATCGAGGCTCGCCTCGGCACGTGCCGTGGCCAACGCGGTCTGCTCGGCGGACAGCTTCTCGCGCGCCTGCGCCAGTACGCCGCGCGCCTTTTCGGCATCGAGCTGGAAGCGCTCCCAGTTCAGCTTGGGCAGGAACGCGGCGGGAATGCCGGCGTCGAGTTCGGCCTTGCGCAGGGTCGCTTCGGCCTCGGCCACGGCGACTTCGGCCTCCAGCAGGCGCAGGCCGGCTTCGTCCACGCTCTGCCGGTGACGCTGCATCACCTGGCGTTCCTCGGCCTCCTTCTGCTCGACGCGGTTGAGCAGGTCGGCCGGATCGAAACGCACCACCAGTTCGCCGGCGGCGACCGGCTCGCCCTCGGGCGCCATCCACTGCACCTGCACGCGCCAGGAATCGACACGCGGCGCCACCACGCGCTGCGCCTCGGCATCCTCCACCGTGCCGGTGAGCAGCACCGGAGCGTCGGCGAACGCCAGCGCCGGCAGCAGCAACAGCCCCGCCCACCGCCGTTCAATGCGCATGGCGACGATCCTCCAGGATCTGGCCGTCGCGCATCACCACTACCCGGCGGGCGCGCGCCGCGATCTCGTCCTCGTGGGTGACCATGAGGATGGTCTGGCCTTCGGCGTTGAGTTCGGCAAAGAGCTGCATGATCTCCTTCGATGTGCGCGAATCGAGGTTGCCGGTGGGCTCGTCGGCCAGGATCACGCGCGGCTGATTGATCAGGGCACGGGCGATGGCCACGCGCTGGCGCTGACCGCCGGAGAGCTGATTGGGCCGGTGCTGGAGACGATCGCCGAGCCCAAGGCGACCGAGCAACTCGCGGGCGCGCGCCTCGGTGCCGGCATCGACGCCACCGGCAAAGCGTGCCGGCAGCATCACGTTCTCCAGCGCGGACAATCGCGGTAGCAGGTGGAAGCTTTGGAACACGAAGCCGATGTGGCGACCGCGCAGGGCCGACAGGGCATCATCGTCGAGCGCCGCTACCTCGTCCTCGCCGAGGCGGTAGCCGCCGCTGCTCGGGGTGTCGAGACAGCCCAGGACGTTGAGCAGGGTCGACTTGCCGGACCCGGACGGGCCCATCACCGCCACGTAGTCGCCGGGTTCGATATCCAGATCGACGCCATCCAGGGCGTGCACGGTCTCGTCGCCGAGCTGGTAGGTCTTGCGCAGTTGGCGGGTCTGAATCAAGGCTTCGCTCCCTGAAGGATCAGGCGGGGTAGGTACAGCCAGCCAAGACCCCGGGGCTGGCGGCAAGTTCAATGGGGGTTGCCGGCAGCATGGGGGCGGGTTGTCGGGCATGCAAGGCCCGGGACTATTGCCCCGGTGGGAATGCGTCTGAATGTGAAACCCGAAACCGTTCGCCCTGAGGAGCGCGCATAGCGCGCGTCTCGAAGGGCGCGGGCTGCCGAACGACGAGTGGTTCGAGATGCTGTCTCGATCCGGCCTCCGGCCGGCCTCGACAGCTCCTCACCACGAACGGGTGTGAAAGACCGTAACCTCACCACCAACGACCCTTCCCCCGTTCGCCCTGAGGAGGCGCGAAGCGCCGTCTCGAAGGGGCGCCCATGGTGTCTCCTCAGCACAAACGGGGTTCGAGAGACCTCCCCTCTCTGCGAACGGCAGGCGCGGGACGATTACGGGCGCTTGCGCGGCTTGGCGCGATGGGTGGCCGGCGCGCTCCACGGGTCCTCCGGCCAGGGGTGCCTGGGGTAGCGTCCCTTCATCTCCTTGCGCACTTCCGGGTAGATGTGGGTCCAGAAGCTCTTCAGATCGCGGGTGACCTGCAGAGGGCGTCCAGCCGGCGACAGCAGATGCAGGGTCAACGGCACGCGGCCGCGGGCGATGGCCGGCGTCTCGGCCAGACCGAACAGTTCCTGCAACTTCACCGCCAGCAGCGGCGCCTCGCCTTCGGCGTAGGCGATGGCGCGCTGCATGCCCGAAGGCACGGACAGGCGCAGCGGCGCCTCGCGGTCGAGGGCCTGACGCTGCGCGTGATCGAGGTGGCCGCGCAGCGCTTCGTGCAGGTCGACCGCCGACACGGCATCGAGTCGGGTCACCGATTGCAGCCACGGCGCCAGCCAATGCTCGAGCGACGCCAGCAGAGCCGCATCGGACAAGTCCGGCAAGGCAAGCTCCGGGCAGTGCTCGCGCAACAGGGCGACCCGCGCACGCAGCGCGTGGGCGGCATCGCTCCACGGCAAAGCGTCGAGACCCAGCTCGCGCACCGCCGCCAGCAGTGCCTCGGCTGCTTCGGAGCCGGCCCTGACCGGCAAGCTGCGCCGGGACAGCACGAGTCGGTCGAAGCGCTCCTCGTCGAAGCGTTCCAGCGCCCGTGTCTGCGCGTTGAAGCGGGTGGCCGACGCGCGTTGAAAGCGCTCCGGCCAACACGCTTCCAGCAGTGCCGCATCGAAGGGCGCCGCACGCAGGATGCGCGCCTCGCCGGGCTCGGGTTTCAGTTCCGCGATCACCAGCCACGGTTCGCCACGCAGCGCGCTGTCGTCGGCGAGTCGTGCGCGGCGGCCGTTGGCGAGCTGGAACGACAGCGGACGCTGCGCGTCGGCGCGGGCGATGCGATCGGGATAGGCGTGGATGAGCAGGTTGCCAAGCGCGTGGCTGTCGATGTCCTGCGGCGGTTCGCCGGCGCCGATGCGTCGCCGCCAGCCGCGCGCCGACTGATCGATGGCGCGCAATGCGCCGGGCGAGGCGTCGGGCAGCGGCCGCTTCGCGCGCAACGCGGCCAATGCCTGCCAGCGCAAGCGCAGATCGTCGCTGAAGCGCGCCTGCCCGCGCAGCGGATCGCGCGCCTCCAGCAGGGCGACGATGTCGCAGGCCAGGGCGCCATGGTGACGACCCCCCGTAGGAGCGGCGAAAGCCGCGATGTTTCGGCTTCGACCGGACGATGGATCGCGGCTGTCGCCGCTCCTACAGGGGGACGATTCGTCGTTGCCTTGCGCCGCTGCCAGCATCGCACCCAGTCGCGGCTGCGCACCGAGCGAGAGCATGCGCCGCCCGAGCGGCGTGATGCGTGCATCGCCATCCAGCGCGCCGAGCCCGGCCAGCAGCTCGCGTGCCTGCGCCAGCGCACCGGGCGGCGGTGCATCGGGAAAGCGCAGATCGGCGCTTCCCCAGGCGGCCATCTCCAGCGCCAACGCGGACAGATCGGCGTGCTGCATCTCCGCGCGTGGCGCAGGATCGAGGCGTTGCGATTCCGGCCACAGGCGGATGCAAAGGCCAGGTCCCAGTCGTCCCGCGCGCCCGGTGCGCTGCGTCGCCGAGGGTCCGCTGACGCGCACCGTTTCCAGGCGGGTGAATCCGGAGTTGGGGTCGAAGCGCGGTTCGCGCGCCAGACCCGAATCCACCACGGCGCGCACGCCGGGCAAGGTCAGGCTGGACTCGGCGACGTTGGTGGCGAGGATGATGCGGCGTTGGCCGGGTTTCGGCGGCGCCAGCAGCGATGCCTGTTCGGCGAGATCCATGTCGCCGTGGAGCATGGCGACGGTGGTCAACTCCCCTGTAGGAGCGGCGAAAGCCGCGATGCTCTCACGTTGACCAGGCGAGCGATCGCGGCTTTCGCCGCTCCTACCAAGAGCGCGCTCATCGAGGTGCGCCTCCAGCACCCGCGCCGCCTGCTCGATCTCGCGGCGACCGGGCAGAAACACCAGCACGTCGCCGTCGCTGTCGGCCAGCGCCTCGCGCACGCCGCGCAGCACGGCGCGTCCGAGCGGCTCGTCGCCCGTGCCGCTGCGCCAGCGCACCTCCACCGGATAGCTGCGCCCGGCGCTGACGATGCGTTCGCCACCGAGCCATGCCGCCAGACGTTCGCCGTCCAGCGTCGCCGACATCAGCAGGATGCGCAGGTCGGGGCGCAGGCCCTGCTGCACATCCAGGGCCAGGGCCAGGCCGAGGTCGGAAGACAGGTGGCGTTCGTGGAACTCGTCGAAGATGAGCAGTCCCACGCCTTCCAGCGACGGGTCGTCCTGCAGCATGCGCGCCAGGATGCCCTCGGTGACCACCTCGATGCGTGTCGACGGACCGACGCGCGCCTCGAAACGCACCCGGTAACCGACCGTTTCGCCGACACGCTCGCCGAACTGCGCGGCCATGAAGGCAGCCGCTGCGCGGGCGGCGATGCGGCGCGGCTCCAGCATCAGGATTCGTTGTCCGACGAGCCAGTCGGCATCGAGGAGAGTCGGCGGCACGCGCGTCGTCTTGCCGGCACCAGGCGGCGCTTCCAGCACCACGCGTGTCCCGTCGGCAAGCGCCCGCTTGAGGGCGGGCAGCGCCTCGTCGACGGGAAAGGCCTCGCTCACGACGGCGCGGCGGGCAGGCCGAAGAAGGCGCGCGCGGTGGCGGCGGTGGCGGCCGCGGTGACTTCGGCATTCTCGCCGCGGGCACCGGCGATGGCGCGGCAGATGTGCGCAAGATACATCGGCTCGTTGCGGCGATGGCTGGGCTTCGGGTCGAGATCGCGCGGCAGCAGGTAGGGACAGTCGGTCTCGATCATCAAACGGTCGGCGGGAATCGACGGCACCAACTCAAGAAGGTGATGGCCGCGGCGCTCATCGCAGATCCAGCCGGTGATGCCGATGTGGCAGTCGAGATCGAGCGACTCGAACAACGCGCGACGATCGCCGGTGAAACAGTGCACCACCAGCGGCCCTAGCCGGTCGCGCACCGGTTTCAGCACCGCGATCAGATCGTCGTGGGCGTCGCGCTGGTGCAGGAACAGCGGCTTGCCGCAGTCCAGCGCAATCTCGATCTGCCGCTCGAAAGCCTTGAGCTGGGCCGGACGCGGCGAGTAGTTGCGGTGGTAGTCGAGCCCGGCCTCGCCCACCGCCACCACCTCCGGATGCGTCAGCAGTTCACGCAAGGTGCGGTCGGTGTCGTCGCCGTAATCGGCGGCGTGATGCGGGTGCACGCCGGCGGTGGCGAACAGAAGGCCTGGATGTGCGCGTGCGAGATCAAGCGCATCGACGCTGCCCTGGCGACTGGCCCCGGTCACCACCATCTGCGCCACACCCGCCGCCCGCGCGCGCTCCAGCACCGCGCCCAGGTCATTACGGAAGCTTTCGTGGGTCAGGTTGGCGCCGATATCGACGAGCTGCATGCGGAAACCTCGATCAGGGCGCGCAGGATAACGGGGGCGCGGCGAAATCGCAGCCATGGCACCGCGCCGGCATTCGGAAAACCGCGGTCGAAATGTCGCTTGCAAGTTTCCGATCGCGGCTGTCGCTGCTCCGCAAAGAGAGCATCGTTGCAGGAGGGGCTTCAGCCCCGACATGGGCATCGCTACGAAGCGACGGAACGGTCGCGGCTGAAGCCGCTCCTACCACAGCGCGGCCCTGTAGGAGGGGCTTCAGCCCCGACATGGGCATCGCTACGAAGCGAAGGAACGGTCGCGGCTGAAGCCGCTCCTACAACAGCGCGGCCCTGTAGGAGGGGCTTCA
>DAOMOD010000062.1:0-20329 GCA_035444205.1 Lysobacteraceae bacterium | reverse complement strand
CATCATCGGCCCCAACGGTGCCGGCAAGTCCACCCTGTTCCGCATGATCACCGGCACCGAGACCCCCGACGCCGGCGAGATCAGCGTGGGCCCCAGCGTGAAACTGGCCTACGTCGACCAGTCGCGCGATACGCTCGACGGCAGCAAGAACGTCTGGCAGGAAATCTCCGGCGGCGCCGACTTCATCACCGTCGGCACCTACCAGACACCCTCGCGCGCCTACTGCGGCCGCTTCAACTTCAAGGGCGCCGACCAGCAGAAGCTGGTGGGCAATCTGTCGGGCGGCGAGCGCGGCCGTCTGCATCTGGCCAAGACCCTGATGGCCGGCGGCAACGTGCTGCTGCTCGATGAACCCTCCAACGACCTCGATGTGGAAACCCTGCGCGCCCTGGAGGAAGCCCTGCTGGAGTTCCCCGGCTGCGCCATGGTGATCTCCCACGACCGCTGGTTCCTCGACCGCATCGCCACCCACATCCTCGCCTTCGAGGGCGACTCGCACGTCGAGTTCTTCGAGGGCAACTACACCGAGTACGAGGAAGACAAGAAACGCCGCCTCGGCGCCGAGGCCGACCAGCCGCATCGCATCCGCTACAAGCGGCTGAGCTGAGCGGGGAGTTGCGCCCCGTTGAGTCGATCAAGGGCCATTGCCCGGTCGGGCGGGTCGACCGACCCGAATGCGCCGAAGACTTCGAAAGGAACCCGCTGGGGCGTTCACAAGACCACCCCAGCGGTGTTTGCACCTTCTGCGCGCAGAAGGACTACTGAGCGTTCTGAGTCTTGACCAACATGGACTCGATCTGCTCCAAACGCCCTCGCAGCTCATCCAGACGTCCACGCAGCTCGCCATTCTCTGCTTCGAGTTGCTGGCTTCGCTCGTTCAGGGCGCTGACCGCAGCAAGTGCCACACCTGCCATATCGCCCGGCGCAATGTGTGTGTCGCTTCCACCCAGTCCAAAGGCAGTGTAAAAATCCTCGGCCATCGGACCAACGTGCCGCTGCTCAGGCATACCAGAGTAACTCCATTCGAACACTGGCAGTGAACTGAGCTTATCCAAGACCGCCTCAGCGGCGACCTTGACGATTTCGCTCTTTATCGCGCGACTTGACCCTTGCGACAGAGTGCCTGCGATCAGCAGATTGCCGTTCTCTCTCAGTTCCAACTGGTGTTCGCGAGCAGAACTGCTCTTGGTTTCTATCACGAAGCGACGGCCATCAATCCACTCACCTCCATGGCCGACGCGCCATACCGAATCGGAGCCGACTGTGTTGCCAAAGTCAATCTTCGCGCCTCCTGGCCTTCTGACTTCAAGTTCCGCACTGGAGGGTGGCAGGCTTGCGACGGTGTTGATCACGGAAATGCGCGCCGTTCCGTCCGTTCGCTGGACATGCAGTGCGCTCATCGGCGCATCGGTCCCGATTCCGACGTTGACATATTGATTCGGAAAACCAGGGTCCAACTCATTTACACCAGGAATACTCCCCAGCACCAAGCTGTTGCTTTGAGAAACAAAGGCCTGATACCCAACAGCCGTCGCGTTTTCGAGTTGATCTGATCCTCCTGCAAATCCGCCGAGAAAGGTCAGCCTCGATCCTTGCCGGGTATCACTCATGTCTCCGTGACCCGAGTAGTAGCCGACAAAGGTATTCCTGTCGCCAAAATGAATCAGTCCGGCTCCTCTACCGAGGTAGGTACTCCTGCTTCCTCCCAGTGTGATATAGCCAGCGGCTCGTCCGACAAACACGTTCTCGGACCCATTCGAATCTGATCCCGCAAAGGTTCCAACATAGGTGTTTCTGTAGCCTGTCGAATTGACATATCCTGCGGAGTCTCCAACAAAGACATTATCGTACCCTGTAGTGTTCCATGCTCCTGCAACAGCTCCGAAGAACGAATTGCCATATCCGATGTTGTCTCGTCCGGCCAGATGACCAAAGAACGAATTGAACATGCCGTCGGTCACACTCATTCCTGCTCCCCGCCCAAAGAATGAGTTAGTCGAGCCAGTTGTGAGATTGGCGCCCGCCTCATGGCCACACACAGTGTTTTCACCGACGATGGCGCAGACTTCCGTTTCATTCAACTGCTGTTTGTCCAGCAGCGAACCCACGTGATAGCTCCGGTCGAAGCTGCCTCCCGCGTCACCACCCAAGACAGCGGTACTCACCATTAATGCCGGAACCCCTGCTGCGCAGACAATCACCCGAAGTCCGTGGGACATCCGATACCAAGCACGCTTCTTCATGAAACTTCCTCTTGATAGCCGATTGGAATATAAGTCACCAAACGAGGCATGATTCGAGCGACGTTGTCGAATCAATCATCCTCCTCGTGCCCCGCGATCGTGATTATAGAATGGGCAGAACCGATGTAAAGCTGAAAGAATGCCCCCGAGTTTGGAGCATTGCCAAACGACTATTACAGGGCTCCAGTCCACACAAAAGACTCATTCCACCGCACTACAGGCCGCGCAACGCTTCCGCCAGATCGTGCGCGAACGCGGGTGCGTCGGCGAGCCGCGTTGTTACCTCATCGCGTAGCGTTTCCCGGCACGCCTCGCGCTGCCGAACGTTGCGAGCCAGCGTGCAGGCGAGTTCGACGTAGGCGTCTTCGTCCTCGGCGATCCATTCGTCGCGGCCGAGATGGTGCAGCAGACTTCCGGTCTGTCGCCCGACCATGGTGCAGCCCTCCAGCGCGATGACCGGCACGCCCATCCACAGCGCGTCGCAACTGGTGGCGCAGCCGCTGAAGGGAAATGGATCAAGCGCAATGTCGATGCTGCGCCAGCTTTCCATGGTGTCGCGATAGCTGCCGAACCCCTCCAGCTCGAGTCGGCCAGGATCGATACCGAATGCGGCAAACCGCTCGAGCAGCCGGGCACGATGCACAGGGTCCGCCGCCGCCGCGGCGCGGACTCGCAGGGTCCAGTCCGGAAGCGCGTGCAGAATGCGCGCCCACAGCCCGGCTACGCGATCGTTCAGCTTGGAAAGACGATTGAACGCGCCAAAGACGCCTCCTCTCTCGGAGACCGGGCCCGGCCCCGGAGCCTCCATCGGTGCACCGTAACAAAGACGCCCGCGCGGCAGCCGGACCAGGGTCTCGCTGTAGTGCGCTTCGCTTCCGGATGGACTGAGGTAGGCATCGGTCAGCAACACGTCGACGGCTGGATGTCCGGTGGTGCTGAAGTAATCCAGCCAGCACACCTGTACCGGCGCGGGCCGCTGCGCCAGGGCCTTGAGCCGGTTGCCAGGGGCATGACCGGCCAGTTCCACAAGCACGTCGATACGGTCGGCGCCGACCTGCTCGCAGAAGCGCCGGTCCGACCATCCGCTGCTGTCGCGCCACAGAAAAGCGGCCTCGGCGAAGGCACGGGTGGCCGCATCCTGGTGGGTCGAGTTCTGGTAGAGCACGGGTTCGATGCCGCCCGCCGCCAATGCGGGAAGCACATCCAGGAAAAAGGTCGCGACCGGACCCTCGTGGAATCGCGGAGAGACGAATCCAACCCTCAGCGGAACGCCTGCCCGCCGTCGTCGCGGTGGCGCGGTCGCGATCACGGGGAGGTGCCGCTCGCTCCACTGCTGGTGCACCCGCAGCAGCCGCTCCGGCGTCAGTTCCGGATCATGTTGCAGTGCGATCAACCGGTTGCTGTGCAGGTCGGCCCGGTCCACCGCCTGCTCCCAGTTGCACTGGTGAAGTTCGAGCGCTTCCGCGATGTCGCCCTGCATCAGCAGCGCGTTGTCAAGCAGGTTGCGGGCCACGGCGTCGTCCGGTGCGTGCTTGAGTGCCTCGCGCAGGGGCGCGATGGCTTCTCCGGAGCGTCCGGCCTCACCCAGACAGTGCGCCAACTGGACCAGGGCGCCGGTGTCGGTGCGATCCTGCGCGCAGCGGCTGGACCAGTAGTCCAGCGCCTCGGACCAGCGCCCGAGCCGTGCACAGGCGCGCGCCCGGATTTCGGCCAGCAGCGTATCCCGTTCGCAGGCTGCTGCATCGGCCAGCTCGAGCACGTTCTCGGGGTGGCCCTGCGCGAGCCGGCATCGCGCCAGCGCGCGCCGCACGACGGTCGCATCCGGGTCGGTGTCGAGCAGCGAGCGCAGCACCTCGGCAGCTTTCGCCGGTTCCCCCTGCCCTTCCAGTGCAAGACCCAGGTTGAGGCGACAACCGGCATGGTCGGGGCGCTGGGCGAGAACGGCACGTGCAATCTGTTCGGTCTCGGCGAAACGCCCAAGCGCCAGCAGCAGCGCGCAGCGATTGACGTTCAGTGCGGTGTGCCCGGGAGCCAGGCGCAGTGCGTGGTCCAGGCTATCCCGCCCTTCCTCGCTGCGCTCGAGCTGATGCAATGCCACACCGCGCAGGTGGAGGAATTCGGCATGCTCGCCGTGGCGGCGGAGGGCGGCGCCGGCGGCGTCCACCACTGCTTGCCAGCGCCCGGCTCGAAACAGCGCGTGGAGTTCGGCCAGTGTTGCCTGGACGTTCATCCACGGTTCCCGCGCAGACCGGACAACAGCACGAACGGCAGCGCCAGTGTGAATTTGATCCATACCGCTGCCGGCACGGCCCAGCGGGTACCGAAAGGCAGGCGCCGCGCCTCGAACTTGCGGTAATAGCGCACCATGCCGCGGTGTTTGTGCCAGGCCACGAACAGCGGGCGGCTGCGGCTGGATGTGCCGCCGACGTGGACGACCGGCACATGGGCCGCCACCGCGACACGCCACCCGGCGGCGCGCACGCGCCGGCACAGGTCGAGATCCTCGCAGTGCAGGAAATAGCCCTCGTCGAACCCGTCCACCGCATCGAACACGGCACGCGGCAGCATCATCAGCGCACCCGACACGGCATCGTAGTACTCGAGAAACTCCGGCATGTGGGTACGGCTGGCCTCGATGCCCTGCATCCAGGGATGGCGCGACGCCCAGCGGGCCAGGCCGCTGATCGCCATGAGGCTGCGCCACGGTGTAGGGTCGTGGCGACGCAGGCCGCGCTGCTCACGCCCGTCGGAATCCAGCACGCAGGCGCCAAGCAGACCGACCTGCGGGTGCCGGTCGAGCCGCGCGCGCAGCATGGCGATGCTGTTTTCCTCCACCAGGCAATCCGGGTTGAGAAACAGCAGGACATCGCCGCACGCCTCGCGGGCGCCACGATTGCAGCCTGCGGCGAATCCGAGATTGGTGTCGTGGCGGACCAGGATTACGCTCTCGGGCAGGTCCTCGAGGCAGCCGTCACTGCTGGCATTGTCGACAACGACGACATCCACCTCGGCGCTGGAGGCCAGCACCCGGCGAACGCACTCGGCGAGGATCGGGCCGCTGTTGCAGGCCACCACCACGACCGACGTCCGGCGCGACCCGGTCGGCCTGCCGTGCGCTTGCGCTACAGCAGCTTCCACAACTTTTCGGCACTGTCGCGCGCCGACTGCCACAGCGCCGGCCATGCATCCATGGCTGCCGCCTGGGCATTCAAGGCGCGACGCAGAGCGTGCTCCGCGCTGTCCGCCTCGCCGGCATCGGCCAGGCGCGGCTCGCCACCATCGATCAGCGCACGGCCATTGCTTTCGATGACCAGGCGCAGGTCCGCCTGCCAATGCACCGGTGCCGTCTGCGCGGCCCGCTCGAACGCGTGTTGCATCGACTGGATCAGGCTGGACCTTGCGAACGCGTGGTACTCGCGCAACTCGATCCTGAGCGCGCGGTCGGACGCGCCGGCCAGATCGCGCAGACGCTCCGCGATCGCTCCCATGCGCGCCCAGGGGTCGCTTGCGCGCACCTCGGACGAGGTATGCGCGACCAGGTCGGCGAGGTAGGCATGGCTGTCGGGACTGAGCGGTCGCTTCAGCCAACCTGGATCGGCTCGCGTCGCTGCGGTGGCGAGTGTCGCCGGCACATGCGCGGACACGGCGGAGGGCGACATCGCACGCCACAGGCTGGCGTACAGGCGCTCGGCGTGGGCGCCGTGTGCGGGCGCGCACGGCGTGGGCGTGGAGTTGTCCACCATCAGTGCGTCGAGTTCGCCGGCCACGCGTAGCTGCATCCTCGTCGGCACACATCGCCATGCAGGCTGCTCCACCAGGCGCAGATAGCGCTCGCGATCAGCCCGGAATGTCTCGCCGGCCGTACCGTCGAGCTGGAACAGCCAGGGACCGGGCGCGGCTGTGCCACGCACTCCCACGGCCGTGGCCAGCACGCGGCAACCGGCCTTCAGATACGGCAGCCGGCTGGGTTCGAGTTCGACCAGATTCTCGCGGCGCAGCTCGAAACCGGGCGCGCGGTTGATCAGATCGCCGAGCGACGCCCCGCACAGACGCAGATGGATCTGCAGCGGATCGTCGTCGAGCGGCTGCCCATCGGCCAGCGCCTCGTCCAGGCCCGGCAGCAGGACCACGTCGACGGGCGTGCGTGCCGCGACGTCGAGGCCACGCGGCGGCTCGGCGTGGCGGTGGAAGGGCAGGCGCATGTCCTCGTCCAGCAGCAGGTAGCGCCTTCCCGCGGTAAGCAGACTGACCAGGTTGCGCACGGCGCCGGGCGCGACTCCTCCACCCCTGCGGCATGCCAGCAGGTCGTGGGCGGCGGAACCCGGCGACATGCCTTCGAGGGCGGCGGCAAGCCGTGCGCGGACGTCCCTCCCCACATGGTGGGTACGCACCTCGGCCGCACGACCGAAGGCGGCCAGCAGCGCGCGGTGCTCGGATGCATGGGCGTCATCGCCGTCGTCGATCAGTACATAGCGGTGTCCCGGCGCGAACGCCTGCTCGTAGGCCAGCAGACTGTCCAGCAGTCCCTTCAGCCGCTGCGGCGCGCCGCCGGCACGGATGAACATGCCCGCAAACTCGGTCGGCTCGTGCTGCCCGCTGCGGCCGAGCTGGTCGAGCCAAGACTCGTCCGAGATCAGGAGGCCGCGCGCCACCAGACCTTCCAGGACACGGCGAATGGCGTCTTCCTGCCCGCTGAGTCCGGTGAGCGCACTGCTCAGCGTCGCGATGTGCCGATCCAGCGTACGGAACGGCCTGCACAGATCCAGCGCCTGCAGCACCTGCGCCGTCATGGCATGGGTCTGGTCGCGCGCCGGGTCATAGAACACCACTTCCTGGTTGGCCAGCGGACTGGCGCGACCGTCGATGGAGGCGTAGAGGGTGTGAGGCATGCAGAACTCCGGGGGACGGGAATCAGGCCCGTTCGAGCAGGGCCTTGAGACGCGCGACCTCGGCTTCCAGCTCGATCAGGCGATGACCGGCCGCGATGTGCCGGCGCACCTCGTCATTGTAGTGTCGGTACACGGATTCCTCGCGGTCGCCGAACAGGCCGAGCGCAGGCAGCCCGTCGAGCGCTTCCTTGTGTTTGGCGCACACGGCCACGAAATAGAGCGGCGCGTAAGCGAACCCATCGGTGACTTCCTGCGCGCCACGGTCGCTGGTCTGCGCCAACAGCGCGCCGCCATCCGTGTCCAGCGCCCACAGCGCGGACTGAAAAAGCAGCTTCTGTCCGTACAGGCGGTGCGCCGGAAAATGGCGGGCGATCAGGGACTCGAACTCGTCTCGGTACAGCTCGCGCACGTGGAACTCGTTGCGGTAGCCGCTGAGATCGCTGTAGGTGTACCTGTCGGGCGAGGACACCAGCAGCAGACCGTCGTCGGTCAGCGCGCGGGCGAATCCGGCCAGCATGGCGTCCTGCGCTTCCACGTGCTCAAGAGTCTCGAACGAGACGACCAGGTCGAAACTGCCTGGAGCGACGTCGAGCGCGGTGACATCGGCGACGTCGAAGCGCAGGTTTTCATGCCCGCAGTAGCGCTGCCGCGCATGTTCAATGGCCTCGGTCGACAGATCCGCGCCGACCACGCTGGCCGCGCTGCGCGCCAGCAGGGCACTGCCGTAACCCTCGCCGCAGGCGGCGTCGAGCACGCGCCGTCCGCGCACCAGCGGCAGCGCGAAGGCGTAACGATGCCAGTGTTCGTACCAGATCTCGCGCACGCACTCGGGGGTGAAGCGCTCACCGGTGAAGGGCAGTTCGGGCTGGCTCATGGCGTGTCGGCGACGAGGCGCGCGAGCACACGCTCGCGATGCGGCCGCAACGGATCCTCGGCAATGAAGGCTGAAACCCGGTCATTGTAGTCCGGGTAACGCGCCAGCACCCGATCCATGGCCGCGCCACCGGGACGATCACCGGTGGCGGCGAACGAAGCGCCGCCCTGGTGGACGACATAGGCGTCGTCGCACAGCACGTTGCGCCAGCCGTGGCCGGCGGCGCGCATGCAGAAGTCGTTCTCTTCGCCATAGCCACGCCCGAAGGTGGCTTCGTCGAAGTCGCCGAGCTTGGCGAGCGCCGCGCGGCGGATGGCCATGCAGAAGCCGACCGCGGTGGGCAGCTCGGGATAACAGGGCGGACCGGCGTCCACCGCGGCGCGCGCCAGTCGCTCGGGATCGTCCGGCTCCGGGTTGGCGCGACAGAATTCGGGCAGCGAGCAGATCTCGGCGTTGTTCGACCAGGGCGTGGCGGTGGCGATGCGCGGATCGCTGGCAAGGCAGGCGGCGAGACGCTCCAGCCAGCCGTGGGTGACCACGGTATCGGAGTTCAGCAGCACCACGTCGCGCGTCGATGCCTGCATGCCCAGGTTGGCGCTGGACACGAAACCGCGGTTGCATGGCTGGCGCAGCACGCGGCACGGCACCGGGCAATGCGCCGCGAATCCGTCGATGAGGTCGGCGACGGCAGGATCGGTGGAGGCATCGTCGACCAGAATCACCGCGGCGGTTTCCGGCAGATGGACGTGCAAACTGTCCAGGCAGCGGCGCAGCGCCGCGGCGGCGTTGAAGATGGGAATGACGACGTCGAATCCGGACATCACGCAGTCCATCCGCGGGCGCGGCATCAGCCCCACTGGTGCGGCAGGCGCACCATGCCGAACTCGCGGCTCTCACCGCGCACGGTGATACCGCGTTCCTCGGTCTCGAACAGACGGATGCCTTCGGGGTCCATGGGGTGCACGCGCAGGGAGTAGCTGCCGGGCAGCAGCGACAGGTCGGGAAACCTCAGGCGAAAACTGAAATGTCTGGGCGCCAATCGTTGCGGTGGTGCCCCGTCCATGTCCGAGGTGACGCCGTAGACCGGTGTACCGTCGGCGCGGACGAGGCCGACCGCCAGCACCGGCGGGCGGTCGTCGGGCGCCAGCACCTCGGCCTCGACGGTGAGCGTGGCACCGTTCGCAAGTGTCGCCGGAATGGCCGCGTCGATGCCGTTCAGGGCCAGACGCAGCAGACGGTAGGCTTCGCCGCTGTAGGTTTGCGGGTCGGGGCGTTCGCTGGCCTGTGCGCCCTTGCGCTCGTGCCAGGCCAGATAGGCCTGGCTCACTTCGAACACGTCACCCTGGGCTTCCACCGCGCCTTCACGCAGCCACAGCGCGCGCGCGCACAGCTTCTGCACGTGGAACATGCTGTGGGAGACCAGCAGCAAGGTGCCGCCGGCACCCAGGTAATCCTCCAGCCAGCGCACGCATTTCTTCTGGAACGACTCGTCGCCGACCGCCAGCACCTCGTCGGTGATCAGCAGATCCGGACGCATGGCGGCGACCACGGCAAAGCCAAGTCGTACCACCATGCCCGAGGAATAGTGCTTGACCGGCTCGTCGATATAGTCGCCGATGTCGGCGAACGCCAGGATGTCGTCCATGCGCTCGCGCAGTTCGGCATGGCCCATGCCCATCAGCACCGCGGCATTGCGCACGTTCTCGCGGCCGGTGAACTCCGGGTGGAATCCAGCGCCGAGTTCCAGCAGGGCGCCCACGCTGCCGTGCACCGCCACGCTACCCGATGTCGGCGTCAGCACCCCGGTCAGCAGCTTGAGCAGGGTCGACTTGCCGGCGCCGTTCTCGCCGATGATGGCCAGGGATTCGCCGCGACGGACTTCGATATCGAGCGGCTTCAGCACCTCCACCGAGGGCACGTCCTGGCGACGGCGCAGCAGCGACCACAGCGCGCGCAGACGTTCCCGCGGCGTGGCCGTCTTGGCATAGCGCTTGGCCAGGCCGCGCGCTTCGACCAGTATCGAGTCGGTCACAGGTAGTCGTGGAAATGCCTGGACAGGCGGTGGAACAGCATACGCCCGGCGAGGAAGGAGATGACCGTCGCGGCCGCACTGACGCCGATCGCCAGCGGCGAAGGCGCCGGCATGCCGAGGAACAGTGCACGAAAGCCCTCGACGTATCCGGTCATCGGATTCAGGTCCAACCATGGACGCCAGTGTTCGGGAAGCATGGTGCGCGAGTAGAAGATGGGCGTCAGGAAGAACCCCAGCATCAGCAACTGGGTGACCAACTGTGCCACGTCGCGCAGGAAGACGCTGAACGCTGCCACCAGCCAGGCCAGCCCCTGTGCCAGCAGCGCAAGCCCGACGAACAGCAGCACGGCGAAGGGCAGCATGTGCAGCGCTACCGGCATGCCCATCGCGGCCAATACCAGCAGCACGGCGAGGTAGCCGATACCGTGGACCAGGAAACTCGCTGAGGTGGTCGCGATGACCAGGATCGACGTGGGGATCGGCACCTTGCCGATCAGCGCCGCGTTCTCGCCGATGACCACGCTGCCACGCTGCACCGCTTCGGCAAACGCGATCCATGGCCAGAAGGCCAGTGCCAGCCATACGGCAAAGGGCGCCTCCGGCATTTCCGGTACACGGGCCTGGAAGATCACCGCAAACACGGTGGAGTAGATGGCAAGCTGCACCAGCGGGTGAGCGATGGCCCACAGCCCCGCGCCGATGGTTCCCAGGTAGCGCTTGCGCAACTCCTGCACCGTGAAGTGGCGCGCAAGGTGGTTCATCGCGCCCGTCGACTTCCCCCGTTCAATGCTCGTGCGTTCGTCACGAGCGATGGGTCAGCGTGCCTCCGAATCGGAACCGAGCGCAAGGCGGTAGCGTTCTCGCAGGGAGGCGACCGCCTCGGGGTCGGCCTCCAGCGGCTCTGCGCTGACCTGATCGATCTCGCGCCTTCGCAGCTCACGAACCAGCCTCTGTGTCATCTGCATGAACAAGGCCGGGCGCATCTCTTCGAAGGTCCTGCGTACCGGCGGTTCCAGGTGATCCAGGCGGATCAGGTGGTAACCGAACTGCGTGCGTACCGGTCCGCTCAGCGCGCCGATTTCCTTCAACTGGTTCGCCCCAGCCACGAAATCTTCATCGTAGTCGTCGCTCAGCACGCCGAGGCGACCATGATTGTCCTTTACCGACGGATCTTCGGAATGGGTCATGGCGATCTCCTCGAAGCGCTCGGGCTGGACGACCAACTCCGAACGCAGCCCTTCGACCATTTCCCTGGCCGCGGCTTCATCGCGATCGTCGAGCGTGATCAGGATGTGCGAGACATGCCTGCGCTCGGGAATCAATCCCACGCTCGGGTCGGCAAGATAGCGTTCCCTCGCCGCCTGCTCGAGATCGAACTGACCAGGCTGGTTCTGCACGTGTTCCAGATAGCGGCGAGCCATAATCTCGTCCCGGTAAAGGCGCATCTCCCGCTCGACGGAAGCATCCTGGTCCAGGCCGAGCGCCAGAGCCTTGTCGGCAAGTTGCCTCTGGGTCAACAGATTCAGCAGGAGCTGTTCGATTCGCTGTGGACTGTCCATGACCTGAACTCGATCTTCCGGTGGCACGCGCGCCAAGCGTGCATCGACATCAGCCATGCGAATCTCGGCGCTGCCCCGGCGGACCACGAAGGCATCTGAACCCTCACCTGCATGAGCGCCCGGAAGAATACTTTGTGACAGGACTACCAAGCCAAACATGGCCAGGCATTTGATCGAAGCTTTCGACATGATTTTTCTCATCTTACTGTTTGATCGGGCTGGAAGCCCTCCTTCGACGACCCATCCTCAACAACCATCGCCTGCGCGGTCGCATTGGTCCAAAGCGTCGCGCGAGGTCGCCAAAGACGGCTGGGGGGCATCAGTCAGGTGAGTTGCGCGAGGCAGGCAATTCGTGGGACCGGATCAGCGTCCGATGTCGACAGGATGCGACCACAAAGGACTTCACAACAAGCCCCGTGGGGCTTCGGTTCGGTTCGGCCTTGCCCTGGCCAGGCCGGGGCGGCCTTCTCACGCGAATCCGGGGGTCAACGCCGATCCTGCCCAGACAAGCGCTCGTTGGGGTCCTCGCACCAACGGCGGACCGCATATCCATTGCGGCCCGCCCGTGACGCAAAGGGGCCTACCCTTCGCACCATATCCTTGTCACTGCGCGTCGCTCAGGCCAAACCACGAGCACGTCGATAGTCCCTGCTCGCACATAGCCGTACCGTTTCTGGGATCGTGGTGGATGATGTTGAGATAGTAAGTCAGTCCGCGCTGAACCGGACAGGTGCTTCCACCGTGTGTAGCAGCATTATTGACCACCGCAGTTACGAACTGACCCTGAACGCTATCCGGATAGAAGATGCACCGTGGGTCCAGTGCGTTCTCACCGGTGAGATTGAAGTGACCGGGACACTGCGAAACGGTCACCGTAGCCGGTCTGCGCGGCGCACTGGAATCGCCGTGGTCCTCCTGGAGCAGGCGCCAGGTTGTGAATGTCGAACCAAGCGGAATAGTGAACTGCATTGCGATGAAGCCCGTACGTGGAACGCGCACGCTACGCGTCGATCCGTTGCCTGGCCACGGCGTGGTGGTCTCGGATATGCCCTTGAACACCGACGCGAATTGCGTGGCGTCGACGTTTTGGACCTGATTGTTGTTGAACTTGATCGTCGAAGTAGTCGCCCGTGCGTAGCCATCGGGCCAGGTGGCACCCACGCATCCCGGTGGCGGAGGCGGGGGCGGTTCACCACCATCGGCTGCGGGCAAGGTGACGCTCACGGTGTTGGCATTTGCGGCCGGACTGACGATACCCGTACAGCGCAATCCGAAGGTGAATACCTTGGAGGCGGTGGTATCCGAATTGCCGGGCATGGTGATGGTCAGCGGGTTGGCAGATACACCGAGTACAATGTTGGTCGCACCCGGCCAGTTGGTCACCGACGTGGTGGAATAGCCCGCCGGATAAACGGTTCCGGTTCGGTCGCAGTAGGCGGCGTTCGCGGTCGCCCAGCTCATGCTGACCTGCTGTCCGGCCGCAGCCGTGGGTAGCGTGACCGATGTGCCACCATTCACGCGCAACGGTGTGGTGAACGTCGGCGCCTGCGCCGGTTCGCCAAGCGCTGCGCATCCGGAAGTGGTGGGATCGAAGCTCGACGAAAGGGCGGCAAGCACGTTTCCTGTGCTCGGGTTGATGCTTACCGAGGAATTCGTCTGCAGCGGAAACGTGCAGTTGCCGTTGCTGGTGCTGAGGATCAGGTCAACGGCTTGCGCATTCATGGACAACAGGGCGGCAGCAAATATGACCGCCAGGGCGGGGCGCTTGTACATCGTGTCTCCGTAACGGTTAAGACAGGGGGGGGCTGTCTCTTCTTGGGTTGCGGCCATAGGATAGCCCATGCATGGCATGGATTAGTAGTGCACGGTTCATCGGAACATGAACGCGCGAAGCCGAGGCATCGAGCAGACTTGAGCATCAAAAGAAAACCCCCGCATCAGCGGGGGTTTTCCGGTCCTTTCTCCGGGGCGCCGCTTGCGCGACGATCCGGCACTGAATGCCCTTACGGGTTCAGGATAAGCCGCTCGCCGCGGTGCTTCCACAGGCCGGAGTAATTGGCCAGCTTGCCCGGCTCCGCATTGGCATTGATGTAGCGCGAGATCGAGAATCCGGTGGCCGGCAGACCAAGGAAGCGGTTGCCTTCGTCCGAAGTACGAAGCTCGTGCAGGATCTCCGAAGCGAAGTTGAGCTTCAGCCAGCCATTCTCGAAGCCGAAGTCGGCCGCCTGAATGTTGGTGTACAGCGACGAACCCAGCAGCAGCGACGGGTCGCCAGCGATGGCACGCTCGGACTGGTCGAAGGTGATCACCTGGCTCTCGAAGCACAACTGCGGACCCACGGCATCCGGCGGCGGCGGCGAGAAGTCGATGCCACCCGGGCCCGGACGACGCTCTTCACGATCGAAGATCTGCAGACCCACGTCCACACAGGCGCGACCGGCGGCAGGCGTGGAGACGCCAGCGGCCGGGAAGCGACGGGTGAACGGCTGGACCGGAGCCGCCGCACCCAGCGAAGCCTGATCGACGTAGGAACGCTTGGTCGGGAAGGTGACCACCCACTCGGTCTCGGCCAGCAGGACGTCGTCGAGCGCGTACTCGTTGACCAGCGCGCTGTGCATGAACACCGAAGACACCGCATCGATCGCCTGGGCCGGCGCCCAGGAACTTTCCACGGCCGTACCGTTATAGAACACGATGCTGCTGGCAGTACTCGGTCCGGTTGTGAACGCGTCCGCCAGCGACGGCAGCAGGCTGCCCGGGTTGGTGTGGTTGGCGAGCGTGCTGAACGCATCGACCGCTTCGGCGTTGTAGGCGTACATCACACCGTCGGCGACGTTGACAATGGATGCCGATCCGAACAGGCCGCCACCCGGTGCAGTGATCGCACGGTTGCGAGTAATATCCCACGCACCGCCCGGAGCCCACGCCGCGACGATCGCGCCGCAGTTGGCCGGGACACCGCTTACCGCGCCGTGAGTAATCCAGGTCAGCGGGGTGAACGGTGCATCGTTGTTCACCTCACCCATCTCGATCATCTCGATGTGACCTTCACGGGTACGCGAGAGAGCACCCGGACCGGAATCGATGCCGGCATAGGCGAAGTTACGGAAGGGGACGCCACCCGCCGGAATCGGCGGTGCCGTGCACGAGGCATCGGAGGTGACCAGGATGGCCGCGCCGGTCGCATCGACGGCGCCGACCGCTGCGGTCCACACGTCGAACTCGGACAGATACAGGTTGAAGTCGAGCACTTCGCGGCTGTTCCGGCCTTCCAGGAAACGCACCTTGACGGCCTTGCCGCGGTCGGTGGTGTTGACCACGGAGACCAGGGTGTTGTTGCCGCCGTTGACGGTGTAGTACGGGTAGATGAGCACCTGGCCGGTGCCATCGGGATTGATGTAGAGCGAGGCATTCGCGGTGGCGGCCAGACCGGCAACGCCGGCCAGACCAGCCAACACGGCCGTGGTCAGATTGTTTCTTTTCATCACAACACTCCTAAATATCCACAGGGCTTTGGGACGACCAACCTCACTCCGACGCAGGGTCGCAGCAATTCCCGCTCCCCAAGGGCAAGGTCGGACAACAGCGGGGGTAGCATACGGTGCGGCGGAATTCGATGCAATACCCACGCCGCATGGGCTTTTCAGGCGCTCAGCGCAGGGTGGACGGTACGTAGTACCAGGTGCCGCCGAGGCTGATCCAGCGCTCGGAGAGGACGGTCTGCCCCGGTACGGTACCGGAGAAGGGCAGCGGCGCCTCGGTCCTGACCAGCACGTCTGCCTCGCAAGAATCGCCCTCACAGCGAATCCCGACCACTTCGGCCTCGATCCAGCGTACCGGCCGGGTCCGCATGCCGGTCACGTAGCCGTCCCGGTCCAGCATGGAACGCGCGCCCGGAGAAAGGTATTCCCAGGCGCTGTCGGAACGCTTGGCAATGAGGTGATCCCAGCGCTCCTTGGCACGCAGGGCCACGGCTTCCTCGGGGCTCAGCACGGGCTTGGGGGTGCCGGCACAGGAGGCCAGCAGAAGCAGCAGGACGGGCGCGAACATGAATCTGAACATGGGCTTGCGGGTTCCTCAGGGTTGATTTGCGGTCGCTCTTGCGATCTGCGCTGTCAGCGCCGGTCGCTGCGCAGCGGTTCCAGGCCTATGAAACGGCGGCGGTATTCGTCGGTCAGTGCTTCGGCATCGTCGCCGCTGGCAATGACCGTAGGCGTGATCAGGACCAGCAGCTCCTGGCGGTCGCTGTTACGACTTTGGTTGCCGAAAATACCGCCGATCAAGGGAATGCGGCTTAGGCCGGGTACCCCACTACTTCCCTTGCGCTCAGTCTGTTTGATCAGTCCACCGAGCAGCACGGTGTGCCCGCTCTGCACGGCAACCTCGGTATTGATTGTGCGACGGTTGACCGGCACGTTGCCTGTCAAGTCGGGATCGGTGCCCGGCGTGGAGTCTTCCTGCGCGATCTCCATGAAAACCAAGCCACCGGGATTGACGCGTGGTGTCACCGTAAGCGTGACACCGGTATCGCGGAATTGCACCATACCGCGGCTGACCACCCCACCGGTACCGCCCGAAATGGGGTCAAGGAAACTGGACACGACCGGAATCTGAACGCCAACATTGATGGCGGCCTGGCGATTATTGAGCACCACCACCGACGGCGCTGACAGCACTTCGAGACGGGTGACCTGATCGAGCGTGGCCAGAATCGAGGAAGCATCTCTTGTCACGAAGTTCCAGGTCAGGCCGGCTGAGCCGAAGCGCGTGCCACGACTGATCGCATCTGCCCCGCCAGGTCGCAGGTTGCTGAAGAACCACTGCACTCCGAACTGCAATACGTCTGTCAGGTCTACCTGCAGGATCTGCGCCTCGATATGCACCTGCAGCGGCACCCGGTCGAGGCGCTTGATCGCCGCCAGCACCGCCTCGTACTGCGAAGGCGTGGCGCGGATCAGCAACGAGTTGGATTCCTCGACCGCCGAGATGCGTACATCCTCGGTGTCGCCAAGCGCGATGCCCTGACCTGGACGGGCCGTCCCCGGCGGCGTCGGCAGGCCTTCCGAGGTGGCCTCGCGCTGCTGGCGACGCTGCTCGCGGGGATCGTTGATGGCGCGGATCTCGACCGGCTCAAGCCCAGGCGCCACGGCGCCGCCGCGCACCCCGGTGGATCCGCGCGAGGAACCGGCTCCGAAGATCTCGTTCAGATTGGACGCAAGATCCAGCGCCTTGACGTTCTTCACATCGTACACATAAAGCCGCGCGCCGCTGGCGGCACCGCCACGGTCAAGACGACGGATCCACTTCTCGGCCTCGTCGAGGTAACGCGGCTGGGTGGTGATGACCAGGACGGCGTTGAGGCGCTCGATCGGCATGAAGCGGAACAGGCCAGCCATGGGCGTGCCGGCGCCCTCGCCGAACACCGCTTCCAGCTCGGGCAGCAGCTTGGACACCTCCACCGCTTCCACCGGGTAGATCGCCACCGACATGCCGGCCAGCCAGTCGACGTCGAAGACCTCGATGGTCTGCAGGTAGTTGGCCAGCTCGCGCGCGGTGCCTGCGAGGATCATCATGCTGCGCAGGTTGTCGACGCGAACGATGGCGCCGGGCCGAACGTAGGGCTGCAGGATCTTCTCCATCTCGGCCGGGGAGATGTACTTGAGCGGCACCGCGCGCAGCTCGTAGCCGCGCGCGCTTTCCGGCGGTCCGATGCGCGGGGTCAGGTTGCCGGGGATGGCGCTGGCCACCGGCAGCACGGTGTAGCGGCCGTCGCCCCACACCAGGGTGGCGTTGTTCCAGGCCAAGAGCATTTCGAGGATGGCCATCGCCTGGTCGGCCTTGACCGGTCTGGCGGTGGAAAAGGTGACGGTGCCGCCGACGCCGGGGGCGATGACGTAGTTCTGCTGCAACAGGTCGCCAAGGATGGCCTTGACCACCGCCTGCAGCGACTCGCCCTCGAAGTTGAATACAACCTCGCCGTCGCTGGGCGGGCCTGGCAAGGCGCGTCCGGCGGCTCGTTCGCTGATGAAGCGGCCGCTGCCGGGCTCGACCACGGCGTGCTCGCGCGGCAAGGGGTCGTCGCTCTCCACCACGCCGGTCTCGGCGAAGTCGTCGAAGGCGGCCTGCGCCGCAAGTCCGCTCCGCAGCGGCTCCGGCGCCTTCAGGGGCGGTGTGGCGCAGGCGCCGAGCAGCAGCGCCACCAGGGGCACCGCACACCATCGCAGGGTCTTGGCAATTTCCATCGTGCTCATTTGTCGTTGCTTTCCTGGGCGCTCAGCCGCGCTGCTTCCTCGCGCATCTGTCGTCGCCGTTCCTCGATGCGCCGCCGGATCTCGGCAGCGCGGCTCTGCACGTCGCTCGGCTGGGCTTCCTCGCCGGTAGCCACCACGGCGGGCGCTTCGCCCGCGACCGGCGCGGCCGGAGCGCTGCGCACCGTCTTGTCCACGGTCAGCTCGATTTCGGCCGGCGCGGTTCCCGCCCCGCCGTCGAACAGGGCGCGGCGCGGCAACACTCGACTCAGGGTCCATGCCCCGAGTTCCCCGGGCAGTGGCATGCCTTCGCGCAACACGACCGATTCGTTGCTGCCGCGCGGACGCACCATGGCGATGCGCAGTTCGGGTGTGATGATGATGCCGGTGATGGCGACGTCGAGCGGCGGCGGCGGCTCTTCCTGGCCGGACTCCTCGCCATTGTCCGCCTCAACGACCGTCTCCAGCAGCGGCCGCCGGTCCGGGTTGAACAGCGGCCTGTCGCGGATGGCGGCAAAATGCTCGAACGGCGGCAGCGGCGGCAGCACTTCGTGGAGGTCCACCTCGCTGGCCAAGGGTGGCGCTTCCACGTCGGACGGCAGGCTGTAGCCGCTGCCGAGCCCGGCCATCTGCGCCAGCACCAGCACACCGAACAACCCGGCGCACCCTGCCAGCAGCGGCATCGCCACGCGATTCAGGTCAGCCGCCATCGACCACCCCCCTCTGCCGCACGTAGCCGAACATGGTGAACCGCTGCTCGGTGTAGTCCTGCACGCGCTGGGCGCGCCCGGGCACGCGTCCGAAGCGGCGGCTGTCGATGGTCAGGTTGTCGAGGAACAGCACCGGACTGCCATTCTCCAGGTCATGTACCACCGCAGCGAAGTCCTCGATGTCGCAGCGCATGCGCACGTTGACGGTGACGCGCAGGTAGCGCTCGGGATCGCGCGTACGAACCGGCTGGTTGCTGAGCAACTGGCATGACTGCGGATCGCGCGCGTGCGCCTCCACCGATCGCCTGAGGCGCGTGATGAGTGCCGCACTGGCCGCGTCGAAGTTGGCCTCGGCGAGGAAGGCGGGGTTGTTCGCCTCGAACTCGCGCACTCGCGCAAGTTGCGCTTCGACCGCGGGGCGCTGCGCGATGGTGGCTGAGAAGCGCTCGGCCTGTTCGCGCAGATCGGCCATCTCCCGGTTCAGGTCGAGATGGCCGCGCACGAACCACCAATGGAAGCCGATGAAGTAGACCAGCAGCAATGCGCCCAGCAACAGGGCGATGGCCAGCACGCGGTCGCGGGACAGATCAGCCATCGCTGCCCGCCTCCACGTCGCGGTAATCGGCCTGAATCTGGAAACGGTCCTTGCCATAGCGCGGGTCCGGCTGGATCGCGCCGTCGAACGACGGGTTGGAGATCCTTCGCGATTCCTCGAACACGGAGATCAACTGTGCAGGCGCACTGCTCAACCCGCGCAGCCACAGCTTGCCCTCGTTCAGGCGCAACTGTTCCAGCCAGGTGTCGTCCGGAAGCTGCTTGGTGGTCTCGTCGAGCATGGCGACGATGAGCGGCTGGCTGCTGCGCTTGGAGGCGAGGAAATTGGCCCCTGCGGCCGCCTCGTCCAGTCCGCCGCGCAGGTCGGCCACGCGTCGCGCCTCATTGCGCAGCGATTCGACCTCGGCGCGCATCGCCGCCAGCGCCTCCTGGCGGTTGCCGAGCGATTGCTGCATCGCCACCACCAGCAGAACCAGTGCGACGGCGCCCAGGGCCAGATTCACACGCAGGCGCAGATCAGCGCGGCGCACGCGACGCTCGGCCGGGAGCAGGTTGAAACCGCGCGCAGCGCCCTCGGCGCTGACGGTATCCATGGCGTCGATGGCGCATCCGGCTTCGCTGGCCGCCGCCAACAGCGGATCGGCCACCTGCTTCGGCACCAGGGCCAGTTCGACCTCGATCTGACGCGCTCGCGGGTCGCGTGCGAGCTCGTGCCAGGCGAAATGCACCTGGTCGGCCTTGAACGGCGTCTGCCGGTCCATTTCGAAGCCCAGCACCTGACGCAGGTTGTCCTCTGCCGCCAGCGGAAACTTGAGGCGGCGGGTGAGCACCGCCTCGGCGGGCAAAAGCAGCACCTGGCGCGGCAGGTCGTCGGCCACCGACTGCAGCAGGCGCGCAGCTTCCGTGCGCTGCTCTTCCACCGGCCGGGCACGCTCGACGCGACCGATCTCCTCGCCCGAGGGTCGCACCAGGGCGATGACATCGGCATCGACCCGCACCCCGAGCCAACGCCCTTCGCGCTGGAACAGTTCGCGCCAGCGCGACGGCAGACAGGCACGCAGCTCGCCGCCCCACCAGCGCAGAAAGCCCGGCAGCGGGCTTCGGGTGTAGGCCGCCCGCAGGCGGCCGAACAGACGTTGGAGTCGTTCGCTATCGGCCATGGGTGCTTCAGAGAAAGTCGCTGTCGCGCCAGCGCAGGATCTGGAACGGCCGCCCCGCC
>DAOMOD010000061.1:0-20485 GCA_035444205.1 Lysobacteraceae bacterium | reverse complement strand
CCACCTTGTGGGCGACCCGGGTGCGCTTCGCCGGGCGCTCCGAGAATGGATGTCCGCTCAGCGTCCTTTGCGGACTCACCGCTCTGCTCTTGGCGCCGACGACCGCTCGGCGTACTTTGCGGACCACTGGCTCTTCTCCCCATGGGACAAGGCTGACATGAAAGGGGTACACGCCGAATGATCTGGGACATCCTGCTCTATGTGCTGGCCGCGCTGATCATCGTCGTCGGTCTGATCGGCACCATCGTGCCGGCCTTGCCCGGGGTGCCGCTCATGTTTGCCGGCATGCTGCTGGCAGCCTGGGTGGGCGGCTTCGATCCGATCGGGCCCTGGACGCTGGGTGTGATCGGATTCCTCACCGTGCTTGCCGTCGCCGCCGACCTGCTCGCCTCTCTGCTCGGGGCAAAGCGCGTCGGCGCCAGCGGCTGGGCGCTTTTCGGCGCGGCCCTGGGCACCCTGGTGGGGCTGTTCTTCGGCCTGATCGGCATCCTCATCGGTCCCTTCATCGGCGCACTGGCTGGCGAACTGATCGCCGGCGGCACGCTGCGTCGCGCCGGGCATGTGGGCATCGGCACCTGGATCGGCTTCATCCTCGGCACCGTGGTGAAGATTGCACTGGCCTGCATGATGCTGGGCGTTTTCCTGCTGCGGCTCGTCTTCGGATGACGCCGTTCGTGCAATTGCTCTAGACTCGCGTGGCAGCCTCCGGGCCGGGGGTGCTTCCAACGGAGCCATTCATGCGAGTTGCCATCGCCGCGCCATTCCTTCTCGTGTTCCTGTTCGCCGCGGTCTCCATGCCGGTCGCCGCCGATGTGCTCGAGCGCGACTGCAAGCACCTCATCGAAGCCATCGAAAGGGCGAACGCCGGTCACGCCGCCAGAGTGGAGCTCGAGCCTGGCGCACTCTACCTGCTGGACCGCGTGCGGCTCGAAGGTCGTGGCCTGCCCCTGCTTCGCGGCGTACTCAGCATCGATGGCCGCGGCGCCTCGATCCGTGGCTATCCGGGCATCGAGGAGCCGCTGTTCCACGTGGCGCCCGGCGCCCGCCTCGAGCTGCGCGGACTCACCCTGGCCGAGGGCGCAGCCGGCGCCCTGCTCAATCACGGTAGCGTCGATCTGCTCCAGGTAAACATGGAGGACAACTCCGTGGTACGTGCGCCCGCCGTGGTCACCAATCACGGGCGTCTGCGCATCGACGGCAGCGAGCTTCGCCACAACCTGATACGCGCGGGGCGACGCGAGGCCGGGACGGTGATCAACTACGGCGTGCTGGAGATCGTCGCGAGCGCGTTCCACGACAACGCCATCGACCGCAGCGAACACTCCGTGGTGGTGGCAGGCAGCGTACTGAATCGCGGACAGCTCAGCATCGACGGCGTGGCGGCGATCGGCAACTGGCCCATCGACGATCCGGAACGGCGCGGCTTCGGCGAGATTGTCGATCTGGGAACCGGCGTCACCCAGGGCGATGCCCGCACGCGCCTGGTGCGCGCGGGATCGCAACTGTCCACCCCGGCACCGTTCCCCGACGATCTCCCGCCACTCCGATTGGGCCGGTGAACGCCCACCGCATCAGCCGCGAGGAACTGGCCAACGCCCTTACGCACGGGGCCGGTCTGCTGGCCTCGGTCGCGGGTGGCGCGGTGTTGATCGCCATGGCCGCCTTGTTCGGCAGCGCCAGCCAGATCGTAAGCGCCGTCGTTTTCGTGGCCACCCTGATCCTGCTCTACACAGCCTCGACGCTGTATCACGCGGCGCGTCACGACAGATTGAAGGCGCAGCTCAAGGTGCTGGACCACTGCGCCATCTTCATACTGATTGCCGGCACCTACACGCCGTTTACCCTGGTCGGACTCAAAGGCGGCTGGGGCTGGACGCTGTTCGGTCTTGTGTGGACGCTGGCCGTACTTGGCGTGGTATTCAAGCTTTTCTTCACTGGCCGTTTCCACCGCACTTCGACGGTGCTGTACGTGGCCATGGGCTGGCTGGCGCTGATCGCCATCGGCCCGTTGGTGAACGCCCTGCCCGCGTGGACCCTGGGCTGGCTGCTGGCCGGCGGCATCGCCTACACCGCAGGCACGGCGTTCTATCACAACGAACGCGTTCCTTACGCGCACGCCATCTGGCACCTGTTCGTGCTGGCCGGCAGCGTCCTGCACTTCATCGCGGTCGCCAGCCTGGTGGTGCCGGCAGCAACTGTCTGAATCCGGCCCCGGTGTGGCCCGCAATCGGACCACACCCGCCAGCAGACCTCAACGGCCGCGACGACCCTTGCCGCGCGGAGCAGCACCCTTGGTGTCGACGAACACACGCACGAAGCTGCCGTCTACGGCACGCCCATCGATGGCTTCCTTGGCGGCACGTGCCTCATGTCCTTCCATCTCGAGTTCAGCAATGCCCTTGCACTGACCGCTGAACAGATCCTTGATCAGCTTCATCTTGAACACGCGGCCGTGTTCAGCGAACAGGCTCTCCAGCGTCTGTTCGTTCATCGAGCGCGGCAGGCCACGCACACTGACTGTTACCATGGAAATCCTCCAGGACTGGCGCGCAAGCTTTGGCAAGGCTGCGCGAATGGCGCCGGATCGCTCCGACCAGGACGACCGTCTCGCGACGGCCATGGGATCCGCGGCCCGGGATCGACTGCGCTGCAGCCCACTTCAGGATGCGGACGATTGAATTGCCGGATCGGAAACCGCCAAGTATGGAAGCCTGGCGACCGCCCTTCTGCAAGGGGCCGCGAGCCGACACGCGGGGACATTGCGCAAGCCCTGGCCCTGCATTCGCCTGCCAGGGATTCGGCGTTCCTGCAGAGAAAGCCAGCGCAACCCAACGGCAGATCATAGCAGAACTCACCCTACGGCGGGCCGCTCGCAACGGGATTCTGTTCCATCCCGACCGCAGACACCTGCTGATATCAGCAGTTTCCGACCGTCGGCGTGTGCTCCCCGAACAGCGCCCCACGCGACGTCCGTAATCCGGCTATGCTGGGACTCTCGGCACCGGAGCGTTTTTCTTGGGGGGCACTCTGATGCACGGTCTCCAGGAAGATCTCATCGATCCTGACGAACTCGACGAACGGAATCCACCCGATTCCAGTTCGGCCGACGCATGGCCGATCCTGATCGTCGACGACGAGGATGAAGTTCATCAGGTGACCCGCTTCGTTCTCAAGGGGACGGAGATTCTTGGTCGACCGCTGAGATTCGACAGCGCCTATACGGCGGACCAGGCGCGCGAACTGCTTGGCGCCGGAAGCTACGCCTGCATCCTGCTCGATGTGGTGATGGAAAGCGAGGATGCCGGTCTGCGCCTGGTCGGCGAGATCCGCGAACAATTCCTCGATTCCGCAGTGCGCATCGTCCTGCGCACCGGCCAGCCCGGGCACGCGCCGGAGCTGGAAGTGATCCGCAAGTACGACATCAACGACTATCGCAGCAAGTCCGAGCTGACCAGCCAGCGCCTCATCACCACGCTCACCACGGCGTTGCGTTCCTATCAGCAGATACGCACCATCGAGGCCAACCGGGAAGGCCTGCGCATGATTCTCGATGCGGCCTCGAGTCTGATGGCGGTCAAGGCGGTGCGCAGCTTCGCGTCCGGTGTGCTCACGCAGATCTGCGCCATGCTGGATGTCGACCCGGAGGGCGTGGTCTGTGTGCGAAGGCGCGGTCGCGGCGACGACTTTCAGATCCTTGCCGCCGCGGGACGCCACGCCGTGCACCAGGGCCAGTCGCTGGAGGCGCTGGGCAATCCGCACATGCTGGAGCAGGTGCAGGAGGCGGCGAAGGCCGCCGAAAGCCGCTTCGGCGACGACTACGCGGTGCTCAACATCCGCTCGCCACGAGCCGAGGAGATGCTGGTGCACATCTCAAGCGGAAATCCGCTGCGCGAGTTCGATCGCAGCCTGCTGGAGGTGTTTTCGTTCAATCTGGCGGTCGGCCTGGACAACGCCCACCTGTTCGAAGAGCTGGAGGTGATGGCGTTCCACGACCGTCTGACAGGACTGTGGAACCGCACCTCGCTGGAGCGTGAACTGGCGCGCCGCATTCACGAGAGCGAGGCGTTCGCGGTGGTGATTGCCGACATCGACAACTTCCAGGCGGTCAACGACGGGCTGGGCCATGATGTCGGCGACCGCACGTTGAAGGCCAGCGGCGCCCTGCTTGCCGAAGTATTCGGTCTCGACACCTACATCGCCCGCACGTCGGCCGACAGCTTCGCGATGATCGTGCAGCGCGTGGCGCTCGACACCCTGGAACAGCGCCTGCGTGCGCTGGGCAAGCGCCTGGAGCGCAATATCGTCGTCGAGGACCATGAGATTCCGCTCAGCATGACGCTCGGCATCGCCCGCTTTCCCGAGCACGGCGAAACCGCGACCGCGGTGTTCCAGAACGCCGGCATCGCCCTGAAGCAGGCCAAGCGCGTCAGTCGTGCCTCCTACCAGTGGTTCGACGACCGCTTCGAGCAGGAGCTGCAGCAGCGCCTGCAGACGGTTCGCGAGCTGCGCTACGCGCTTGAACGCAATGCGCTGCGCCTCCTTTACCAGCCGCAGATCGTGTTGGCCACGGGC
Source organism: Lysobacteraceae bacterium (assembly GCA_035444205.1). Lineage (GTDB taxonomy): Bacteria > Pseudomonadota > Gammaproteobacteria > Xanthomonadales > BPKI01 > DAOMOD01. The sequence goes on along the minus strand of DAOMOD010000061.1, from coordinate 15,913 downwards.
CGCATGTCCGGCGTCGAGGCGCTGGCGCGCTGGCAGCGCGACGACGACGAACTGCTGCTGCCGGCACTGTTCATCGCCGCCGCCGAGGACAGCGGCCAAATCGTGGCGATCGGCGAATGGATCCTGCGCGAAGCATGCCGTCAGCAGCAGGTGTGGGAGCAGGCGACCCGCCACGCTCTGACCGTAGCCATCAACGTGTCGATGCGACAGATCAAGGACGCCGATTTTCCCGCCATGGTGCGGGACGTGCTTCGGCAGACCTCGATCGATCCGACGCGGGTGGAGCTGGAGGTGACCGAGAGCTTGATGGTGGACGACAGCGTGCGCCTGGTCGGTGTGCTGGAGGAACTCCGTTCGACCGGAGTGCACATCGCCATCGACGACTTCGGCACCGGCTATTCCTCGCTGAGCCAGTTGCAGCGCCTGCCCATCGACCGTCTCAAGATCGATCGCGCCTTCATCACCGGACTCAGCCATCGCAATGAGGATGCGGTGCTTGCTGCCATGATCATCAACATGGGACATCTACTGGGACTGCGAGTCATCGCCGAAGGCGTAGAAACCGCCGAACAGCGAGATCGCCTGCTTCAACTCGGTTGTGATGATGCGCAGGGTTTCCTGTTCGATCCTCCTCTGCCGCCCGATGCCATCGCCGATCGACTGCACTCGCATCCATGAACGGCCCGGAAGTGAGATTCTCGTCGCAATCGAACGGCAAGTCGCAACGCAACTCCGGGCCTCGCTCCAACTTGCCGCAGACCGTGGTCAGCGCCAGCAGGTGTCGGCATCGAAGGTATTGCGCTCATACGGTCGATTGAAGATCCTCAGTGGCGAATGGCCAACTCGTTCGATTGCGAGTCCTGGCTCGGACATGGAGGGGACTCCGCTCAGATGTCAGGGCATAACCTCAGAACCACTCCCCCTGCATCGCCAGCGTCGTATCGTCCAGCCGCAGGAGCACGGCCGCGCTGGCATCGACCGTCGGCAGTTCGTAGCCGAAGAAGAAGCGACAGGCCGCAAGCTTGCCGCGATAGAAGGCGTCGTCGTGTCCGGCGCCGGCATCCAGCGCGCGCGCGGCGATTGCAGCCTGGCGCAACCATGTCCAGGCAACCGTGGTGTGGCCGAGCAGGTGCATGTAGTGGCTGGCATTGGCCAGTCCGAGGCGCACCTGGCCCTTGGCCAACGCCGCAGCGACGACAGCGGTGACCTCACCGCATGTCTCCATCGCCGCGCCAAGCTGCGTGGCGAACGGCGCCAGGCTCGCGTTCGCCGCCACCTCATCGATGGTCGCCTGCATGCGCGCGAACAGAAGCTTCAGCGCCGCGCCCTGCTCCATCATCGCCTTGCGCCCGAGCAGATCCAGCGCCTGAATGCCGTTGGTCCCCTCGTGGATGGAGTTCAGGCGGTTGTCGCGGTAGTGCTGCTCGACCGGGTACTCGCGCGTGTAGCCGTAGCCGCCCAGCACCTGGATGGCGAGCTCGTTGGCCTTGAGACACCAGTCCGAGGACCAGGCCTTGATGATCGGGGTCAGCAGTTCCAGCAACAGGTGCGCTTCGCGTCGCATCGACGCATCGGCATCGTTACGCTCGACATCGATCAGGCGCGAGGCCTCCATGGCGAGCGCGAAGGCACCTTCGACGTAGCACTTCTGCATGAGCAGCATGCGTTTCACGTCGGCGTGCTCGATGATCGGCAGCGGCGGCGAGGACGGATCGCGCTGGTCGGGGTGGCGGCCCTGCCTGCGCTCCCTGGCGTAGTCCAGCGAATGCAGGTAACCGGCGTAGCCGAGGCTGATGGCGCCAAGGCCGACGCCAATACGTTCCTCGTTCATCATGTGGAACATCTGTGCCAGGCCGGTGTGCGGTTCGCCGACCAGTTCGCCACGACAGCTCCCCGCCTCGCCGAACTTGAGGAAGGCGTTGACGGTGCCGCGATAGCCCATCTTGTGGTTGACGCCGGCCAGGGTGACATCATTGCGCTCGCCCACGGTCCCGTCGCGGTGCACACGGTACTTGGGCACGATGAACAGGCTGATGCCCTTCACGCCGGGCGGCGCATCCGGCAGCTTGGCCAGCACCATGTGCACGATGTTCTCGCTGATTTCGTGGTCGCCCGCCGAGATCCACATCTTGGCGCCTTCGATCAGATAATCGCCGTCTCCGCTGGGGACCGCGCGGGTGCGTATGTCGGCCAGCGACGATCCAGCATGCGGCTCACTGAGGCACATGGTGCCGAACCAGCGACCGGCCACCAGCGGCTCCATGTAGCGGCGCTTCTGCGCATCGTCGGCATGCGCATCGATCAGGTTGGCCACGCCCTTGGTCAGTCCGCCGTAGCCGAGCGTGGGCAGATTGGCGATGGCGAAGGCCATGCCGGACGCGGTCTCCATCAGGAATGGCAACTGCATGCCGCCGATGTCGGCGTCGAAGGTGGTGCCCATGAAACCGGCTTCGACATAGGCGTCGAGCGCCTCCTTCACCTCGGGGATGATGCGGGCGCGACCGTCGACCAGTTCCGGTTCCTCAAGGTCCGACTTGCGGTAGTGCGGCAGAAACTTCTCCAGAGCGAGCTGGTGGGCGAGGTCGATGACCGCGTCGAAAGTCTCCCGGCTGTGCTCGGCGAAGCGCGGGTAACGCAGCAGCTCGTCGGTGCCGATGACTTCGTACAGCATGAAGTCGAGGTTGCGGCGGTCGAGAATGGCGCTCTTGCTCATCGGCGGGCGTCCGTCACAAGTTGAGTCATTTGGCGATCATGAATCAACTTGATCCATATGGAAAGAGTGACTAGAATTCCATCCATGGCCGGCGCCCAGTCCTCCCCCACGCCGCTCGCCCTTGCCCTCCTGGACGAGTTTCGTGGGCGCCGGCCTACTCCTCTTGATGCGCTGGCGCTGGCGCGGCGCCGATTCCTGAAAGGCGAGCGCGTCGATGTCGGTGCCCTGGCGCGCGAACTCGGCATCGGCCGCGCCACCCTGTTCCGCTGGGTCGGCAGCCGCGAACTGCTGATCGGCGAAGTGCTGTGGTCGCTGTACCAGCCCATCCTGGAGCAGGCACGCGCGCAGACGCGCGGCCACGGCGCTGCCTATGTCGCCCGCGTATGCCGGCGCGCCATGGATGCCATCCTCGACTTCGAACCGCTCAGACGCTTCATCGAGCAGGATCCCGAATACGCGCTGCGCATCCTCACCAGCAAGACGAGCACGGTGCAGGCGCGCAGCATCGACTTCGTCCGTGCCCTGATCGAGCAGGAAGCCACCGCCGGCCACCTCGCGCCGCCGATGAAGCCCGACGACCTCGCCTTCCTGGTGGTACGCATCGCCGAGTCCTTCCTCTATGGCGACCAGATCAGCGGCCGCGAACCGGACATCGCCTGCGCCACGGACGCCATACGCATCCTGCTCGGCGGATGAGTCCTTTTCAGCCGAGCAAGCTCTGCTCTACAAAAGCCCGCAAGCCGCGCCGCTTTCGTAGAACGGGACTTGCTCCGCTCCAGGGCCCTTGGGGCCTGACCAATTCACCATTGCGCGCGCGGACCAGGCAGCCGGACTCGCACGTGTACTCCGTTACACGAAACCCCGATCCCGCGCGAACACGATCGCCTGCGCGCGCGACCACACGCCCAGCTTGTCGAACAGGTTCGAAGCGTGGTTGCGCACGGTCTTCTCGCTGATCCCCATGCGCTCCGCGATATCGGCGTTGCTCAGTCCCTCGGTCATGCACGCGAGCACTTCGCGTTCCCGCGTCGACAGACCCGAGAACACCGCGGCAGCAGCGTTACCGGTGGTTCCCAGGAAGGTCGCAACCTCCTCGCAGAACCTTTGCCAAGCCGGTTCGTGGTCCAGCAGGACATGGTTGCGGGATTCGAGCTCGATGAACTCGGCCCCCGGTATCCCGCTCGCCAGAATCCGCCCTTCCTCGATGGGAACCATCTCGTCCCCGCGCGCGTGCAGGACGATGGTCGGGCAGCGGATCTCGGCCAAGCGGTCGGAAACATCGATGGTAGCGCGTGCCGTCATCAGCTCGGCCGCAATCTCGCCCGACACGACACGCCGGCTGAGATCGTTGTACCAGCCAAGCTGTTCCGGGCTGCCGCCGGGAATGAAACGTGAAGTGAACACCTGGCGAAAGGCGGGGTTATCGCTACTCCAGGCGACACGCGCGAGTTCGATGATCGCGCGGTAGGCTGCCTCGGCCTTTGGACTCCCGCGGAGAAAGACGCCGCGCGCATAGCCGCCATACAGAATGAGCTTCGACACCCGCTCGGGATGCCGCAGCGCATACTGGATGCAGGTGGCCGCACCCTGCGAGATACCGAGCAGCACCAGATCTCCTTGAGGGGCAGCTGCCTCGATCACGGCGGCAAGATCGTCGGCCCAAAGGTCGAGCGACAGCGACCCGGAACGCCAGTCGCTCATGCCGCAGCCACGTTCGTCATAGCGCACGAAACGGCAGCGTTCGCTGAAGAAGTGCATCCAGTGCTGCCAGACGGGACTCGTCCACTCGTACTCGAGGTGTGTGAGCCAATTGGCGGCCTTGACCAGGATGGGACCCTTGCCCGCTTCCGCCCACGCCAGGCGCGTGCCGTCGGAGACCTCAAGGTAGTGAACGCGCTGGCGATGCTTCATGGTTCCGACCCGTCTTGCCGGGACATTTGTCGCATATCCACCGTCCGCATGCCATGCCGGACGGGACAAAACGCCGATGGCGCGACGCCCGCCCGGGGGAGAGACTTTGCGCACACGATCAACGGGACACCACGATGTTGAAGCGCATTCTCTTTTTCGCCTACGGGGTCGCCTGCTACGCGATCTTTCTGGCGACATTCCTGTACGCCATCGCCTTCGTCGGCGGCTTCCTGGTGCCGACCCGCCTCGATGGGCCGCTGGAAGGTTCACTCGGCACGGCCATAGCCGTCAATCTCGGGCTGCTGGCGGTTTTTGCACTGCAGCACAGCATCATGGCGCGCCGCTGGTTCAAGGAACGCTGGACGCAGTGGGTACCGTGGACCATCGAACGCTCCACCTACGTGCTGTTTGCCAGTCTCGCGCTTCTGCTGCTGTTCTGGCAATGGCGCCCGATCGGCATCGAGATCTGGAGCATCGAGGCGCCGCTCGCACGCGCCGTGCTGTGGACGGTATTCGCCACCGGCTGGACCACGGTGCTGGTCGTCACCTTCCTGATCGATCATTTCGATCTGTTCGGACTGCGTCAGGTGTGGCTGCCCCTCAGGGGCAGGCCGTATACGCGCGTGGATTTCCGCACGCCATTGCCCTACCGCTACGTTCGCCATCCGCTGTACTTCGGGTTTCTTCTGGCGTTCTGGGCGACGCCGTACATGACCCTCGCGCACCTGCTGTTCGCGCTGGCCACGACCGCCTACATCGTACTTGCGATCCAGTTCGAGGAACGCGACCTCGAAGCCGAGCATGGTTCCGCCTACGCCGAGTACCGCAGGAAGGTACCGATGCTGCTGCCCTTCAAGCGCAGGCGTCGAACCGATCAACCGACACGGGTAATCGAACCCATGCTCGACTGAGATCGCACGCTGTCGCCGCAGCCGCCTCGTTCGAGCGCGGCCGGGCTTTGCCTCCGGAGCCTGCATTCCAGGGAGTCCTCATGAACCACGACGCGCCCTACCGTCCAACGATCCGTCGACCCTTCGTCGCCGCACTTGCCAGAGCCATATACGACAGGCCTGCCCGGATGCTCATGTTGCGCTCCCACCTGCATCGTTTCTTGATCCTGCTGCCCGTCCTCCTCTACTTCGATCCGGTCTCGGCCGTGACCCTGACCGTCGGTCCGGACCCGGACTGCAACCACGCCACATTGCAGTCCGCCATCCAGGGCATTCCAACGACCGGCGATCACGAGATCCGCATCAAGCAAGGCACCTACTCGCAGCAGGCAGTGGTGATCGAGGGCCGCCGTGTGGCCATCAAGGGCGGCTATGCGAGCTGTTCGGCGAGCACGGCCGACGGTACCAGCATCCTGGACGGCGCCGGTGGTACCCAGGCCAGCGTGCTGCGCGTGTCCGGAACCGGCAACTTCGTCACCCTGTTCAACCTGGTCATTCGTCGCGGCGACGCCCCCGCCGAAGGCCACGGCGGCGGCGTGTTCTTCAACGGCGCCGGTGTGATCGGCATGACACGGGTGAGCGTAGCCAACAACTATGCCGGCTTCGGCGGCGGCATCAACGTCAGTGCCGTCGGTGGATCGGCGAAGCTCCATCTGAACGAGGGGACCGTCATCCAGAACAATACGGCGCAGTTCGACGGCGGCGGCATCCGGCTGTGGGGCAACCAGGACCACCGTGCCGAGCTCTACATGAATGCACCCGACAGCGTGGTCATCGGCAACCAGGCGCTCGGCCTCGATCCCGCGACCAACCAGCCTCACCGCGGATTTGGCGGCGGCATTGCCGTGATCCGCTTCGCCACCGCCTACATCGGCTCGCCAGGCTTCGGGCAGGTGGGCGCCATTTTCGACAACAGCGCACGCCTTGGCGGCGGCATCGCCGTCGCCGCCGACGGCAGTGGCCGGTCGGACTCCCTGGCGATCCTGTTCACCACCGATCCCGATCGTCCGGGGCGAATCCACGGCAACCGCGCCAGTGCCGCGGGCGGCGGCGTGTTCATCGAACCCAACTTCGAGTTCCCCAGTGGCGACGCCACCTTTTGCGCATTTGATTTCCTGATAGACGACAACAGGTCCTTCGACGGCAGTGCCATCTTCGCCAGCCTGGACGACGGCCTGATCGATGACCAGGGCTCCAGCGTCCTGCTGAACAACCCGTTCGGCCAGAGTCCGTGCCCGCAAAGACCGACGCAACTCGGTGCGGTCGCCTGCCGCGCCGGCCCGGACTGCAATGCCATTCGCGGCAATGTCTCCGAGACCGAGGGCGGCCAGCTCACCACCGGCGCGACCGTGGTGGTGAAGAAGCACTCGATCCTGCGTGCGGAAAGGGTCCAGATCCGCGACAACGTCGGCGGACAGGCCGTTCACGTCCTCCACGACGCCGGGCAGGCCGGCCCCAGCGTGATCGCGCACAACTGCCTGCTGGCCGGCAACACCACGCACCTCAGGTTGCTGCAGGCAAACAGCGGCGCCACCGTCCACCTTCTGGATTGCACCATCGGCGGCAACAGCATCAATGCAGCGGAAGTGCTGGCCGTGGACGGCGGCTTCAGGCTGCACCGATCGATTCTCTACCAGCCCGGCAAAACTTCGCTGGCGGCGGGCGCCGATTCCCGCGACATCGACTGGGTTCTCACCAGCGAGCGCATGTCTCTCGACGGTGGCACCAGCACCACCGTGGCGGTGGGCGATCCGCGCTTTCTCGATCCCGACAACGGCGACTTCCGGCTGCACGCGGGTTCCGACGCCGTGGACTTCGCGCCTGCCACCGCCAGCGCCGGCGATCTCGACGGCAACCCCTACAACATCGACCTTCCGATCAAGCCCAATCGCAGCGGACCGCGCGATCTTGGCGCCTACGAGCGCCAGCAGCTTCTGCCGCTGGTGCGCAACGGCGATTTTCCTGTCGACCTCAGGAGCTGGAGCGTTACCCCGGGAACTTCCACCTGGGTGGAACAGGGCGTCGATCCCGGCGCCGTCTTCATCAGCGAGCTGTCCCCGCCCACCGGCACCGTCATCGGTCTGCGCCAGTGCATTCCCCTGCCCGGCCCCAGCGCCTACCGGCTCAACGCCCATGCCCTGGCCCCCGGCGCCGGCCTCAACCGCGACATCCCCGTGCTGGTGTGGAAGTACCGCGCCAACTCGGCTTTCTGTACCGGTACGCCCACGGTCCAGGGGGAACTGATCCTGCCGCGCTCGGGCAGCTTCGTCACCTCACCTTTCCCCGCCGAGTTCCATGCACCGGAAGGCGAATGGACCCACAACTCCACCCTCGATCTGTTCCTGGAGGTGCGCGACGGCGACCTCGTCGGCACCAACAGCGTCCGTGCGCATTTCGATCGCATCGTGCTCGAACCCACCGTCCCCAGCAGCGACATCTTCAGCGACGGCTTTGAGTCACCGTAGCCGCGACTTCGGACACGTCGACGCGGCGCACGCTCAGCGAATCAAGGGATCCAGCAATGGCGCCCAGCGTTCCCTGAGCAGGCGGCGGAAGCCGTCGCCGGTGGGATGCAGCTCGTCGTTCCAGTCGGTTTTCGCCGGCAGCGTGCCGCGGCTGTCGATGACGTGAAAGCCCGGCTCCATGCGCTCGACCTTGAGCAGCATCGCGGCGAAACCGTTGACCATCCACTCGATCAGTTCGCGGCGCCCGCCTTCGGGAACGCCGGCGCGCTCCAGCGAGGGTTGCAGCCAGGGTCCACGGCGGAATGGTCCGATCATCACCGGTCGACCATCCGGAAAAGCGTAGTCGTAGGTGTGCACGAAGATCGGGCAGTGCGGCCTGGCATCGTCGCGCCGGCGGCACAGGGCGTGCAGGCGTTCTTCGAAGTGCTCCAGAACCGCCTCGAAAGTGCCAGCGCGCAGATGATCGTGGACGACCTGCGGCGCGTGCACCGGCAGGGCGCCGTCCTGCGCGTCGCCGACTTGCTTCAGGTAGTCATCGAAGTGCTCGCCGATCAGGTCGTTGCCGCCCCCGGAAAACAACAGGGCATCGAAGCGGAACTTCTTCAGCAGGGCGCCCAGTGCTTCCTGCGATAGCTCGTTCAACATGCGTCCGGCGATATCGCCGGGCTCCGCGATACTCATGGTGACCGCGCGCTGCCGGTATCGGCCAGCGATACGCCCGGCCAGATTGCCGCCCTTGATGCCGGGGAAGCTGAACCAGGAATCGCCCTCGATGAGGATGCGCTTCAGCCTGGGTTTGTCGCGAATGCGCTCGAGAAAGCGACGCAGGGTCAGAGTGGGAACTGCCAGCATGCCGTTGCCTCCGTGTTGCCCGTGCTCAGCTTAGCGCCGGTCGAGCCAGACCTCCAGACCCTGCGCATTGAGCTCGATGTCGACGTCGAGCAGCGTGCGGATGGTCGCGGCGGCAAGTTCGCAGCCGTGGGCACGCAGGCGCTCGAGATAGAGATCGGCGAGATCGGCGGTGATGCGCGCATGCCGGTCGTTCGCAGACGCATGGCGGCGGCCGATCGCCACCATGGCGTCGATCTGGCTTTCCAGATCCTCGGCCAGGCGCGGCACATCCTCGACCCGCCCGAAATGGGTCAGGTACATGCCCGGCGGGTCCATCGCCAGCATGCGTGCGATCGAGGTCTTGAGCGCCTCCGGGTCGAACTGCACCGGCGTGGTGGTCGGCAGGATGAAGGGGCCGCGCGCGGTGTCGAATTCACGGTACGACAGACCGAACGTGTCGCCGGTGAAGAAGCAGCGGCTGGCCGCATCGCGGATGACGATGTGATGACGGGCATGACCGGGCGCATCGAGGCACAGCAGCTCGCGTCCGGCCAGATCGACCACGTGCCCATCGCCGGCCTCGACCACCCGATCCGCCAGTACTGGAGGCAGTTCGCCATAGGTTTCCTGCACATGCGCCGCGCCGTACACTGCCGATGCCCCCGCCACCAGTCGCGACGGATCGGTCATGTGCGGCGCACCGCGCGGATGCACGACCAGCTTCGCATCGGGCAGCGTGCGCATCAGCGCACCGGCGCCGCCGGCGTGGTCGAGATGCACATGGGTAAGAATCACCCAGTCGACGGCATCGCGCTCCAGGCCGCGCTGCTCGAGCGCGCCCAGCAAGCGCGGCAGCGAAGCGTTGATCCCGGTGTCGACGTAGGCCGCCCTGCCCTTTTCGACCAGCAGGTAGCTGGCGTCGAAGCGCGGTCGGTGGAAGCCGGTGTCGATGATGCCGATGCCGTGAGCATCGACCCACGAGCTATCGGCCACGGTTGCCCTTGTCATCGGTAGCGGGCTTGGCCGAATCGGATTCGGTCGGCGCATCGGGCTTGTAGTCGCCGATGACGCCCTTGGCCGGGCATACGGAAAATATCGGGCAGCGCCGGCAGCCGACGGCAAGGGCAACGGGGCAGACGGTCATGGCGGGTCTCCGCTGGGTGCGTTCGGCATGCTAACCCGGAATCTCGACCGGGGGACTGTGCCGAGCAGGCTCGGCACTACGAAAAGCGGTAGCGTACGGGCCTTTGTAGAGCGTAGCTTGCTGCGCTCATGGGCGGCACCGTCTGCGTGCAAGGGGACGGTGCCGAGCAGGCTCGGCACGACGAAAAGCGGGGCCCGCCTGCTGTTGTAGGAGCGGCGATAGCCGCGATCAAGCGGTCTTGCGGAGCGCAGCGCTGGTCGCCCACCAGTGGGCTCCTACAGGGGGCGCTTGTAGCGCGTAGCTTGCTGCGCTCCGCTTCACCGCAACTCGGCACCACGCAGGTGTTCGATCAGGACACTGCCGATCTCCGGAAGCGCGCGCTGCGGCAGGTAATGCCCCAGGCGTTCGACCACATGCAGGCGCGCATGGGGCACCATTCGCTTGAGATGATGGGCCGCCGGCAGTTTCACCAGCGGATCGTCGCGGCCATGCAGGATCAGGGTCGGGCAAGCGATACGCGCCACTTCCGCACTGCGATCGCGGTCGGCGAGCACCGCCATCAGTTGCCTCGCAACGCCCCCCGGGCGGTAGGCACGGCGGATCGCCGCATCGACACGGCGTCGCAGCATCCCGATTTCCTCGGCATCACGCAGGCGGCCGAGCATGCCGAGCAGGCGCACCATGTGTTCGACCCGCGCCCCGTGGCCGGCGCGGACGGGCGGCCTGCGCAGCATGCGCCACAGCACCCGCGCGTTCGGCCAGGGCGCGGTATCCGGACCCGCGCTCGACATCAGGGATGCAAGGTTCAGCACACGCTCGGGCGCACGCGCCGCCAGCGTCTGGGCGATCATGCCGCCAAGACTGACGCCCACCAGGTGGAAGCGCCCGATCTGCAGGGCATCGGCCAGCGCCAGGGTATCCTCGGCCATGTCGCCCAGGCGATACGCGGGCACGAACGGACGCCTGAGCAGGTGCGCCAGAATGGCGTGTTGAGGCGTGCTGTGTCCCTCGGTCAGTCTCGCCCCGGAGAGCCCGCAGTCGCGATTGTCGAATACCACCACGCGATAACCCTTGTCGCGCAGCGCGCCGAGCAGTTCGTCAGGCCAGGCCAGCAACTGCAGGCCGAGACCCATCACCATGATCACGGTCGGCGCCGCGGCATCGCCGTGCACCTCGGCCTCGATATGCAGGCTGCGCGTGGGCAGCTCGACCCTCATCTCAGGGCGCGATGAAGTCGGCCAGCCGCGGTTGCAGGGGATCGCGGAACAGCAGCGCACGCAAGGGATCGCTGCGGTCCAGCGGACGCCATTGGCCTTCGGGTTGCGCCAGGCGATCGGCGATGGCCCACAGCACGGCGGGATTGGCGCCCATGCCGAGGTGCGTGGCGCTGACCTCGATGTTCTCGGCCAGCGGATGCTCGGGCGCGAGGCTCATGCGCCAGTTGACCACGCCGTCGGTCTTGCTCATGAACGAGGTCATCGGCACCGGCGGATGCTCGGCCATCCATTCGGCCAGGCGCGGGTCGTCCGCTTTCCAGCCGCTGACCAACTGAAACACGCGCCAGGCGTTGGTGCCGCGCGCATGACCCTGCAGCGGCGAGCCCAGGGTGATGACACTGCGCACACGCTCGGGAAGCTTCACCGCCAGTGCCCGCGCCATGGCGCCGCCCAGCGACCAGCCGATCAGGCTGGCCTTGCGCTTGTGGCGGCGTTCGATCTCTTTCAGCCGCGACTGCAGGCGCTCCACCAGCCTGCCGCGCGGGCCGAGATTGAAGCCCTCCTCCCACGGATACGCCACGTAGCCCTGGCGCTTGAGGAAGCGCCGCAACGGCCAGGTGCTGGTGTCGTTGGCGATCAGGCCGGGCAGCACCAGCACCGGATGACCATCGCCTTCCGGCGCGCGCCCCAGCCATGGCCAGGCCAGGGCCAGCGAGGCCCACTCAATGACAGCGCGGCCTTCCAGCGCCATCAGCAGCGGGGACGGTGCACGCATGGGTCGGTCGTCGTTCATCAGGGCGGATTGTCCTCCAGAACATCGAGAGCGTGCATCAGACCATCGGCCAGTCTCTGCGGACGAGGCAGCGCATCCTTGCACGACAGCACGCCGAACTGCAGGCGTCCTGCATAGCTTTGCACGGTGATGTTGAGCGCAAGGCCATGGGTGACGATGGACATCGGGTAGTACTCACGCACACGCGCGCCGGCGAGATACAGGGGCACCGGTGGACCCGGCACGTTGGAGATCACCAGGTTGGCCAGCGGCGGCAGCCGTTCGGAGATGCGCCCGCGCGCCCACAGACGGCTGAGCCCGGTGGCCCACAAGGGCGCAGCGAGTCCGGGAAAATCGGTGGGGATCAGGCTGCGGAACGCGTGCACGCGTGCCTTGATCCGGGCCGTCGCCGCATGCACCCTGCGCACCATGGTGGCCGGATCGGACACATCGGTCGGCAGTTCGCACTGCACCATCGACACCTGGTTGTTGGACTCGCCGTCGCCCTTCCCGCGCAGCGACACCGGCATGCCGGCCACCAGCGGTTTCGACGGCAGCGCCTTGCGGCGCACCAGCTCGTTGCGCAGGGCGAGGCTGCACAGGACCATCACGATATCGTTGAGACTCGCACAGAAAGCCGCGGCGACCGCCTTGACCCGCGACAGGTCGAGGTCGGCGACGGCGAAGGCGCGGTCCTTGCCGACCTGCACGTTGAACGGAGTACGCGGCGCCAGCAGCACGCTTTCGCGAATCCCGGCCATGGTGCGACGCGGCGCACCGATGCTGGCAGCGGCCAGTCTGGCGACGCCCGGGATACCCCGCAGGAGACGTCCAAACTGTTGGTAGGTGGCGTGCGCCGCTTCGCGTGCGGCGTCCAGTGCGTCCATCGTTTCCGCACCCGCGCCCGGCATTTTCGTATCACCGTGCCCGACTTCGGCCGGATCGAGATCGAGCAGCGCGCGCGCCAGCGCCACGCCGCCTTCGCCGTCGAGCAGCGCGTGATGGATCTTGGCGTGCAACGCCAGACGTCCATCGTCGAGCCCCTCGATCAGCACCAGTTGCCACAAGGGCAGGCTGCGGTCGAGCGGCTCGGCGTGCAGGCGTGCGGCAAGCCCCAGCAGCGCCGCGCGCGAACCCGGCGCACGCAGGCGCCGCGTCAGCACATGGCGATCGAGATCCAGCGCCGACTGTTCCTGCCAAAGCGGATGGCCAAGACCGAGCGGCGCATCCGCGAGCCCGCGGCGCAGCGCGCTGGCGCGGCCAATGCGTCCGGCAATGTGTTCGCACAGCCGCTGGCGGAAATCACCACGGAAGCGCTTCGGCGGATCGAGGATCATCAGACTGCCGACGTGCATCGGCGTGCCCATGCCTTCCAGGTAGAGGAAGGCGGCATCCAGCCCGCTCAGCGGACGCAGGCCGGGCATGTAGTAGCCCCCATTTCTCACCACCCTCCTACTGCGGACGCCGATCCATCCGCTGTGGCGCGCTGAGCTCGGTCGATCCGGCTCATCGTAGTATCAACTACGCCATCGCCGGCTCTTCCTCCGCGCAGCGCGCCACAACGGCGTCTCGACGCCCTCGCTACGGAGCGTGGTGAGAAACGGGGGCTTGTCGAAATCATGACCATCGGATTATGACGCAGCGCAGCGCGAGCACCGTTGTGCAGTGCGCCATCATGTCGTTGAACTGTAGGAGTGGCGAAAGCCGCGATCAGCGTTCCACCCGGAGAGTCCAATCGCGGCTTTCGCCGCTCCTACATCGCCCCCCGCTCCCTGCTCCCTGCTCCCTGCTCCCTGCTCCCCACTCCGCGCTCCTACCGCAACGACGCGTTGATCTTCGCCAAGGTCTCGACGCCGGGACAGAGCTCGGCCTCGCCGAGGCGGTTGAGCGGTGCCTCCACGGTTTTCATGTGGTGGTGCAGTTCGTCGGCCTCGGGGTCGATGTAGAGCAGCCCGGTGACCACCTCGCCACGGGCCTGGTGCTGCTGCACGTAGTTCATGGCGGCGATGCGGTCGCGTGGGTCGTAGTCGGGGTCGAGCTTGCGCAGGCGCAGTACGCTGCCGTCGTGCTGCGGCACGTCGATGGCCTCGCCGGCGCCGTAGTCCACCTCGATCGCCTCGCGCGTCGGCATCACGTCGAGGCGGTTCACCGCGTCGTTGTGCTCGCGCACGTAGTCATAGCTCTTGGTGCTGCCGGCGTGGTTGTTGAAGGCCACGCAGGGGCTGATGACGTCGAGGAAGGCCGCCCCCTGGTGGGCGATGGCGGCCTTGATCAGCGGCACCAGCTGCTTCTTGTCGCCGGAGAAGCTGCGCGCCACGAAACTGGCGCCGAGCTGCAGGGCGAGACCGATCATGTCGATCGGCGCATCCGAGTTCACCACCCCGCGCTTGGAGGTCGAGCCCTGGTCGGCGGTAGCCGAGAACTGGCCCTTGGTCAGGCCGTACACGCCGTTGTTCTCGACGATGTAGATCATGTTGATGCCGCGGCGCATGGCGTGGGCGAACTGGCCGAGGCCGATGGAGGCGGAGTCGCCGTCGCCGGAGACGCCGAGGTAGAGCAGCTCGCGATTGGCGAGGTTGGCGCCGGTCAGCACCGAAGGCATGCGCCCGTGCACGGTGTTGAAGCCGTGCGACTGGCCGAGGAAGTAGTCCGGGGTCTTGGAGCTGCAGCCGATGCCCGACAGCTTGGCGACGCGGTGTGGCTCGATGCTGAGCTCCCAGCAGGCCTGGATGATGGCCGCCGAAATCGAGTCGTGGCCGCAGCCGGCGCACAGGGTGGAGATCTTGCCCTCGTAATCTCGTCGCGTGTAGCAGAGCTTGTTCTGCGGCAGCGTGGGGTGGTGCAGGGCGGGTTTGGTGATGTAGGTCATGGGCTCGGGGTTGCGGGTATGCGGGCCGTTGGGGCATCAGTCGCCACAGAGGCGGAGCGTGGTGGTGCGGTCGCGCACGGGTGCGCTCCTACAGGAAAAATGCTCATGCGACGCGCTCCTTGCCGATGCTGTCGGGTCTCAGAGCGCGTGCGCGCTGGGCGATTTCGCGGGCGATGAAGCGCGCGGTGATCGGAGTGCCGTCGTAGTGCAGCACCGCCTGCAGGCGTGCAGGATCGATACCGAATTCGTTGACGATCAGACTGCGCAGCTGGGCATCGCGGTTCTGCTCGACCACGAACACCTGCTCGTGCGCGGCAATGAATTCGGCCACCGAATCCGGGAACGGAAAGGCGCGCACGCGCAGGGTGTCGAGGTGGATGCCCTCGCCTTCCAGCGCCTCCACCGCCTCGGCCATCGCCGGGCTGGTGGAGCCGAAGAAGATGGCGCCGAAGGGCGTATTGTGCTTCGCCTCATGCAGCACCGGCTGCGGCACCAGCGCCTTGGCCGAATCGAACTTCCGGAGCAGGCGCTCCATGTTGTAGACGTAGTCCGGGCCCTTTTCCGAGTAGCGCGCGTAGGGGTCGCGCGTGGTGCCGCGGGTGAAGAAGCTGCCGCGCGTGGGATGCGTGCCCGGCCAGGTGCGCCAGGGAATGCCGTCGCCGTCCACGTCGAGATAGCGGCCGAACTCGCGGCCCGCCTCCAGCTCCTCGGCGCTCATCACCTTGCCGCGGTCGTAGCGGCGCGCCTCGTCCCATTGGAAGGGGCGGCACAGGCGCTGATTCATGCCGATGTCGAGGTCGGTCATCAGGAACACCAGGGTCTGCAGGCGGTCGGCAAGATCCAGTGCGGCCGCGGCGAACTCGAAGCACTCGTGCGGATCCTCGGGCAGCAGCAGGATGTGCTTGGTGTCGCCATGCGAGGCGTAGGCGCAGGACAGAAGGTCGGACTGCTGGGTGCGCGTGGGCATGCCGGTGGACGGCCCGCCACGCTGCACGTTGACGATGGTGGCCGGGATCTCGGCGAAATACGCAAGCCCGAGGA
>DAOMOD010000060.1:11482-20617 GCA_035444205.1 Lysobacteraceae bacterium | reverse complement strand
GACAGAGCTCGAGGCGCTGGTGGAGCGCATGGAGGGCGGCCGCCTGCCGCTCGAACACTTCGATCGCCACACTGTCGCCGTGATCGACCAGGGCTGGGTAGGCGCGCATCCCGGTGTCGGTGGCGACATCGATGGGCAGCGCCTCGAAATCGAAGGCAGTGATCCCGCTGCGCGCCAGGTCGGAGGCGGTGCGCCGCGCGAAGGCCGCCCGCGCCTGGTCGCCGAACTTGTCGCGCAGCGCCGCCAGGTCCCGGCCGGCGCCGATCTCGCGCCCACCTCCATCGACCAGCACGATGCGCATGCGCAGGTGCTCGGGCAGGTCGGCTTCTTCCCAGGCATCGGTCGGTACTTCGACACCGGTGATGCGGTGCAGGAAGGTGCCGAGGGCCACGGTCAGCGCAGCTTCGCGCTTCGGCGCCGATTCGAGAAAGGCGCGGGCAAAATCCGGCGCCGGTACGAAATTGCGCCGCAGACTCTTGGGCAGGGCGCGGATCAACGCCGCCACCTTGTCCAGCAAGAGGCCCGGCACCAGCCATTGCAACGGCCCCTCCTTGAGCGCGTTGAGCCGCTCCAGCGGCAGCAGCAGGGTGACACCATCATCGGGCGCGCCCGGCTGGAACCGGTAGCGCAGCGGGTAGCGGAGACCGTCGAAGTCAAGCTGGTCGGGAAAGCGCGCCAGCGCCTCGTCATCCTTGACCAGCACATTGTCCAGCGACCAGCGCAGCGCCGCGCGCTGCGCGGGCGTGGCGCGCCGCCACCAGCGTTCGAGCGTAGGGCGATCGCTCACTTCGGCTGGCAGGCGGGTTTCAAAGAAGACCGCCAACGCCTTGGGACCACACACCAGGCCCTGGCGGCGCAGGCGCTGCTCGTGCTCGTGGGCCTCGGCCAGCACCTTGCGGTTGTGTTCGAGGAAATCGCAGCGCGCGTTCAGCGTCGCAGTGGCCAGCGCCTCACCGATGAAGATGACACGTGCCGCCGCGGCATCCAGCGCGCCGTAGTCGACACGGCGGCGTTCGGCCAGGACCAGTCCGAACAGGCTCACCTGCTCGTGGATCAGCACCTTGCCGGAGCGGGCATCGAAGAACGGATCGACATGGAGACGCTTGACCAGGTGGGACGCCTGCTGTTCGATCCAGCCCGGCTCGACCCGCGCGTTGAGCATGGCCCACACGCGTTCGAGGTCGAGCAGGTGCGCCGACAGCACCCAGGCGGGCGGCTTCTTCGCCAGCGCCGAGGCCGGAAAAAGGCGGAAGCGGCGCCCGCGCGGGCCCTCGTAGTCGCCATGCTCGCGGCGTCGCCCCACCATCAGCGGCAACCCGCTCAGCATGGCGCGGTGGATGGCCTCGTATCCGGCCGGTTCGGCGTCGGCGCGCCAGCCGAGCTCGTGGCAGGCCAGTAGCAACTGCCGGTGCAGCTCGCGCCACTCGCGCATGCGCAGGAAACCGAGAAATCGCTCGCCGCACCAGTCGCGCAGCTTCGACTGACTGAAATCCTCGTGCGCCTGGCGGTAGGCTTCCCACAGGCGCAGGACCCCGACGAAATCGGAGGCCGGATCGGCGAACGTGGCGTGCGCGGCATCGGCGGCGGCACGCTTGTCGGCCGGGCGCTCGCGCGGATCCTGGGCGCTCAGGAACGCCGCGATCACAATGATCTCGGCAAGGCAGCCGAGGCGCTCGCCCTCGACCAGCATACGCCCCAGCTGCACGTCGATCGGCAGCCGCGCCAGGGTGCGGCCGATGTCCGTGAGCCGGCGCTCGCCATCGATGGCACCAAGCTCCAGCAGTTGCTGGAAGCCGTCGCTCACCGCGCGCGGCTGCGGCGGATCGAGGAAGGGAAAGGTCTCGATATCCCCGAGCTGCAGGGCCAGCATGCGCAGGATCACCCCGGCCAACGAGGCGCGCAGGATCTCCGGATCGGTGAACGGCGGTCGCGCGGCGAAATCGGCCTCATCGTAGAGCCGGAAGCAGACGCCGGCGGCCACCCGCCCGCAGCGGCCCTTGCGCTGCTCGGCCGCGGCCTGCGAGATCGGCTCCACCTGCAGACGCTGCACCTGCTGGCGCGGACTGTAACGGCTGACCCGCGCCGTACCTGGGTCGACCACGTAACGGATGCGCGGCACGGTGAGCGAGGTTTCGGCGACATTGGTGGCGAGCACGATGCGCCGCTTCGTCCCGGGCCGGAACAGGCGGTCCTGGTCGCGATTGGACAGGCGCGCGTACAGCGGCAGCACCTCGGTATCGCGGTAGCGGCGTTTCTCCAGCCATGCGTGGGCGTCGCGGATCTCGCGTTCGCCGGACAGGAACACCAGCACGTCGCCCAGCGGGTCCTCGGCGGTGATTGCGTCGCAGGCGGCGGCGATACCGTCCAGCAGACCGCGCCCGCCCTGCGTCTCGTCGCCGGTCTGCGCCAGATAGCGCACATCGACCGGGTAGCCGCGACCTTCCACTTCCAGCACCGGCGCGCCCCCGAAGAAGGCGCTGAAGCGGGCGGTATCGAGTGTCGCCGAGGTGACGATCAGGCGCAGGTCCGGCCGCTTCGGCAGCAGCGTCTTCAGGTAGCCGAGCAGGAAGTCGATGTTGAGACTGCGTTCGTGCACCTCGTCGATGATGAGGGTGTCGTAGGCGTACAGGCCGCGGTCGCCCTGGGTCTCGGCCAGCAGGATGCCGTCGGTCATGAATTTGATCAGGGTGTCGTCGCCGACCTGGCCGGAGAAGCGCACCTGATATCCGACCTGGGCGCCAAGCGGTGTACCCAGTTCCTCGGCCACGCGCCGCGCCGCCGACCGCGCGGCGATGCGCCTGGGCTGGGTGCAGCCGATCAGGCCGGAACCGCCACGGCCCGCCGCCAGCGCCAGCTTGGGCAACTGGGTGGTCTTGCCTGAGCCGGTCTCGCCGGCCACCACGATCACCTGGTGGGCGCGCATCATCTCGATGATGCGGTCGCCCTCGCGACTGATCGGCAACGCCTCGTCGATGGTGGGCACCGGCAGCGCGGCAACGCGGCGCGCGCGCGCCGCGATCGAACGCTCGATCTCGCCATGCAGGCGGTGCAGGGCCTCGGCGTCGCGGGCACGCTTCAGCCGGGCACGCAGTCGCGGCACGTCGCGGCTGAGTGCCTCGCTGAGGCGCCGGCGCAGTGCGCCGCTGTCGATGGCTGGATACTCAATAGACAAGATCAATGGAACCGTTCACGACAGTCGATTTCCCACCGCAGCACCGGCGGCGTAGTGTAGTGGCTGGACGATATCCATCCACGGAGAGTGCCATGAAGATCAATATCGGCATCAACGAGAAGCAGCGCGGCGAGATCGCCAAGGGTCTGTCGCACCTGCTTGCGGACAGTTACACGCTGTATCTCAAGACGCACAACTTCCACTGGAACGTCACCGGACCGATGTTCCAGACCCTGCATACCCTGTTCGAGACGCAGTACACGGAACTGGCGATCGCCGTCGACGACATCGCCGAGCGCATCCGCGCGCTGGGCTTCCCGGCACCCGGCAGCTATGCGCAATTCGCCGCGCTGTCCTCGATCAAGGAGGAAACCGGCGTTCCCGACGCCAAGGCCATGATCAGGCAACTGGTGGAAGGCCAGGAAGCCGTCGCCCGCACCGCCCGCAAAGTCTTCCCGGTGGTCGACAAGGCCCACGACGAGCCCAGCGCCGACCTGCTGACGCAGCGCATGCAGGTGCACGAGAAGAACGCCTGGATGCTGCGCTCACTGCTCGAATAGCAGACAAAAAAAGGCGGCGGCCTTTGCGGCCGCCGCAACTCCTCTTCGGGGGGTCGAGGAAAGCGTTCGCGTCCGTGGGGATGGCTCTCGTGGAGCCGTCGATGGCGCCGCGTACGCGGGCAGGTGGCCACGCGTGAACAGGCGACGGGCGCGAGTTTGATTCAGGATGGCGTGGTGGTGTGGAGCCGATGCGCGAAAGCTTCGGCAGCCAGGCTGTCCGGGCAGATGCGCTCCGGATCCACGGCTTTGCGACCCCGGCTTGCACCGGGTGTGCCATTTCGGATTCCCGCTCGGCCGGTTCTCGTCTCCTCTCCGGGGCCGTGGCGGAAGATCCTTCGGCAACCCGGCTGTTCCAGACGGAACTCCGGGCTTTGCGATCAGGGCGGTTCGCCCTGAAGCCTTTTCGGGATCACCCCCCGAAGGGGGCTGATGAGCAGTCTACGTAGGATCGTCGGCCCTTGTACAGACCCGAGGCGCCGCCTGTCGGCCGGGCGGGCGCGCTGGTCCTGTCCGCACCAGCCCCACGCGTCCGGCCCGCGTTGTGGTCAGTCCCCGCCCGCTACGGCCTTGGGCGCGACGGCAGGCGCATCGCCCGCCTTGTTGCCATCGGTCTTGCCTTTCACGGCCGCGGCCGGCTTTTCTTCCGCCTTGGCCTGCGCCGGCCCCTCCTTGTCGACCAGGTTGCGCTTGCGATCCTTGTCGGTCTTGAAATCGGTCTCGTACCAGCCGCTGCCGGCCAGGCGGAAGGACGGCGCCGAGACACGCCGCCTGAGTGCAGGGGCGACACACTGGGGACAGTCCACCGGGTCCGCGTCGGACAGTTTCTGCAGGCGGTCCAGCCGATGACCGCAGGCTCCGCATTCGAATTCGTAGATCGGCATTTCGCCCTGCCCCGCATATTGACCGGTGGCGCCGAGGTGGGGCCGGCGCGCGGTCAATTCAAGGGGCGGCCTAACCGTCGAAGCGACTGTAGAAGATGGCGCCGTTGCCGTTGGATTCCGAAGGGACCGTTTCGGTCGACGACCGCTTGTGTTCGAAGGATGAGGCCAGGATCACATCGCGGTCGACCTCGGTCACGCGCTGCTGCATGGCGATGGTGTCGCCGCTGTCGCCGCCGTCCTTGACCGAGAGCGGAACGATCAGCGCCAGCGCGGCCACGGCGGCGGCAGCCGCCCATGCCAGGCGGCGGCGCGGACGCGACCAGGAACGCGCCACGGCGTCGGCACGACGCAGCTCGAGCGCCAGCAGTTTCGACTGCTGGGCGGCGTCCTCGGCGAATGCGAGCAGGGCCGGGGCGTGCGGTTCCTTCGCCAGCGCGTCGAGCGCAGCGGCAAGCGCCTCGCCTTCGAGGCGGCCGTCGGCCAGCGCCTGCCACTGCTCCGCATCCAGGCCTTGGGCCGGACGCCGGTGCATCAGGGCCTTGCGGTAAAGTCGGGAAAGCTGCTCACTCATCTCCGGTATCCATCCCCGCTTCACGCAGGGTCGATTTCAGTTCTTCAAGGCCACGGCTGACCAGCTTGCGTGCCGATTCGGCGCTGACGCCGACCAGCCTGCCGATCTCCGGGAAGCCGAACCCCTGCAGGTGCAGGGTCACCGGCTGCCGGCGTCGCGGCGGCAGTTCGTGCAGACACCGCATCAGCACGGCCATGCGCTGCGACTCGCCGGCGCGCTGCTCTGGGCCCAGTCTGTCCACCAGACTCTCGGCTGCATGCCCGTCCTCGTCCTCGGGCAGGGCATCGGCGGCGCGCACGCTGTGCCTGCGCATGGCGTCGACCACGGCGGTCAACACGATCCTGTGGATATAAGACGCATGGAAAAGCCCATTCCGGTCACGTTCCAGCGCCCGCCACAGGCGGATATGCACTTCCTGCTCGATATCGTCGGCATCCAGACCGCGCCGCACCAGCCCGTGGCTGACGATCAGGGCGCGGATGCGCGCGCCGAACTCGGCGAGCAGCGCGGCGAGGCGCTGGTGGATGTCGTCGCGAGGCGGGCTCAAGCGTGTCCGCAGTTGCAGGGGCGTTCGGGTGGCGCTCAGCCGGCAATGTAGCGCTGCAGCTGCTCGATCTCCTGCTGCTGGTCGCCAATCACCGCCTTGACCAGATCGCCGATCGAGAGAATACCCTGAACCTTGTCGTCCTCCACCACCGGCAGGTGACGGATGCGGCGTCGCGTCATCAGCTGCATGCAGGACTGGACGGTTTCGTGCGGGG
Source organism: Lysobacteraceae bacterium (assembly GCA_035444205.1). Lineage (GTDB taxonomy): Bacteria > Pseudomonadota > Gammaproteobacteria > Xanthomonadales > BPKI01 > DAOMOD01. Next base: position 14,672 of record DAOMOD010000060.1, on the reverse strand, counting down.
TCACGCAGATGACCTCGGCGGTCATGATGTCGCGCACCGGGGTGGTTCGCGACGCACGGTCGCGCAGGATCACCTTGCGCGCGTAATCGCGCTCGGAAATGATTCCGACCAGGCGCTCTCCGTCCATGACCAGCAGCGCACCGACCTGACGCTCGGCCATCTGGCGAATCGCCTCGTAGACCGGCTCGTCCGGCCCCAGGGCGTAGACCTCACGCCCCTTTTCGTCGAGCAGCTGGTTGACTGTCTGCATGGTCGGGTACCTGTGTCGAATGCGCGTCGCCATCATACCTCTGCGCGTCCGCCGCGACAGCCTCGGTGCCCGGCGCGAGGTGGCATTCCACCAGGTAGAGCGGCCGCTGCTTGACCTCCTCGTAGAGCCGGCCCAGATACTCACCCATCACCCCGAGCGCCATCAGCTGGATGCCGCCGAGGAACCGGATGACCACCATCAGTGAGGGATAGCCGGGCACCGGATCGCCCCAGATCAAGGTCTTGGCGATGATGATCGCACCGTAGGAGAACGCGCCCAGCGCGGCGGCCAGACCGAGCGGCGTGGCCATGCGCAGGGGCGCCCCGGAAAACGAGGTGATGCCCTCCACCGCCAGGTTCCAAAGCCTCCACCAGCCCCACTTGCTGTGCCCCTGGTGACGAGGCTGGCGGCGGTAGGCCAGCGCCTCCTGGCGAAATCCGACCCAGGCGAACAGACCCTTCATGAAGCGGTGCCGTTCGCGCAGGCGGCCGAGCGCCTGGTGGGCGCGCCGGCTCATCAGGCGGAAGTCCCCGGTATCGCGCGGGATCGGCGTGTGGCTGAGGCGTCCTATGATGCGGTAGAAGGCGGCGGCACTGGCGCGCTTGAACCAGCCCTCGCCCTCGCGCGCCACGCGCTGGCCATAGACCACATCGACGCCGTCGCGCCAGCGCGCGACCATGTCCGGAATGAGTTCCGGCGGATCCTGCAGGTCAGCGTCGATCACCACCACGGCATCGGCATCCACATGATCGAGCCCGGCGGTGAGCGCCAGTTCCTTGCCGAAATTTCGACTCAGGCGCAGGCCGCCCACGCGTGGATCGGCAAGATGCAGGGACTCGATCACGGCAAAGGTGTCGTCGCGGCTGCCGTCATCGACGAACAGCATGCTCACGGCAAGATCCAGCCCCGCCACGGCCTCGCTCAGGCGCCGATGCAGCTCCGGCAGCCCCTGCGCTTCGTTGAACGCGGGCACGACGATGGCGAGTGTGGGCTTCTGCGGCATGGCACCGTTCCGATCGGGCCCGTCATGTTAGCCCGCTTCGACCAGGGCGGTGCTGTTGGGGCCATCTGTCCGCCAGGGACTGGAATCCAGCCGGAAGAAGGATTGCCCGTTTCCCCTGTTCGTCCGTTGCATCCCTTGCGGACCCCGGTACTTTCGGTGGGCAGGCGAGGCGTCGTTCGCTTGTTTCGTTTCCCTATTTCCGGAATAATGGAACAATGTTGACCACCGATGTCCTCTCCGCTCTGCGCGCCCTTGGTCAGGAACACCGCCTGCAGGCGTTTCGCTGCCTGGTGCAGGCCGGCAACGTCGGCCTCAGTGTTGGCGAACTGCGCAGCAGGCTCGCCATCCCGCCGGCCACGCTCAGTGCCCACCTCAACGTGCTGCGGGTCGCCGGACTGGTGCAGGATCGGCGTGACGGACGGGTCATCCATGTCAGCGCGAACTTCGCGCAGATGAACGCACTCATCGACTATCTCACCGAAAACTGTTGCGGCGGCGATCCGTGCCGACCCGCGTGTGGCGCGGCGACATGAAGCGGGTATTGTTCGTCTGCGTCGAGAACGCCAATCGCAGCCAGATGGCCGAGGCCTTCGCGCGCATGCTGGGCGGCGACGAAGTCGAGGCCTGGAGCGCGGGATCCCGCCCCTCGGGCCGGATCAACCCCAAGGCCGTGCGTTTCATGGCGGAACTGGGCTACGACCTCAGCGCCCACGGCTCCAACTCGCTGGACGACATCGCCGGCATCGACTTCGATGCGGTCATCACCATGGGCTGCGGCGACGCCTGTCCGTGGGTGCCGGCCAGGCGCCGCGAGGACTGGGCGCTTGCCGATCCGCGCGACATGGACGACGACGGCTACCGCGCCGTGCGCGACGACATCGGCCGCCGCGTCGCCGCCTTGCTCGCTTCCCTCTGATCCCTTGCTGAAGACCACCCCCGATGACCGAGCCTCGCCGCGGACGCCTGTCCTTTCTTGATCGCTGGCTGACCCTGTGGATCTTTGCCGCCATGGCCGCGGGCACGGGGCTCGGCAGCGCCGCGCCGGGCGTCGCCGCGACGCTCGACGTGCTGAGCTTCGACGGTATCAGCCTGCCGATCGCGCTGGGCCTGATCCTGATGATGTATCCGCCGCTTGCGCGGGTGCGCTACGAAGCGCTCCCCGCGGTGTTTGCAGACCGCCGCGTGCTGGCGTTGTCGCTGGTGCAGAACTGGGTCATCGGTCCGTTGCTGATGTTCGGCCTGGCGGTACTGTTCCTGCACGACCAGCCCGAGTACATGGCCGGCCTGATCCTGATAGGGCTGGCGCGCTGCATCGCCATGGTCATCGTGTGGAACCAACTGGCGCGCGGCGACAACGAGTACGTGGCTGGCCTGGTCGCCTTCAACAGCGTGTTCCAGCTGCTGTTCTTCAGCGTCTACGCCTGGCTGTTCATGGGCGTGCTGCCACAGGCCCTGGGCCTGGCTGCCTTTTCTGTGGATGTGTCGTTCTGGACCATCGCCCGCGCGGTGTTCATCTATCTCGGCATCCCCTTTGCCGCCGGCTACCTGACCAGGCGCTGGCTGCGCCGGCGCAAGGGCGCCGACTGGTATGAGCAGGTATTCGTGCCGCGCACGGCGCCGATCACCCTGTTCGCCCTGCTGTTCACCATTTTCGCGATGTTTGCGCTCAAGGGTTCGAGCGTGCTGGCGCTGCCGCTCGATGCGCTGCGCATCGCCGTGCCGCTGGCCCTGTACTTCGTCATCATGTTCCTGGTCAGTTTCTGGATGTCGAGGCGCCTCGGCACGGACTATCCGCGTACCACCGCACTTTCGTTCACCGCCGCCAGCAACAACTTCGAGCTCGCCATTGCCGTTGCCATCGCCGCCTTCGGGCTGGCCTCGCCGATCGCTTTCGCCACGGTCATCGGTCCGCTGGTCGAGGTGCCGGTGCTGATCGG